>CALSBM010000028.1:0-36143 GCA_943373175.1 Chitinophaga pinensis
GTATTAGGCCTGCCGCTAGCGTTCATCCTGAGCCAGGATCAAACTCTCCATTGTAGTATTTTCCTGTTCTTTTCTTTTCTTGCTTTTAACTTACCTCTTTCCTGACAGATGATCTCTCATCCGCCGGTGCTTGCATCATGTCAAGGAACGAATTCTCCGCGTTTGCCAACCGGCTCTTGCGAAGCGGCTGCAAAGGTAAGAGAACTTTTAGCGAAACAGCAATAAATTTCTCAATTTATTTTTGTTTGTACCCAGGGCGGGAATTGAACCCGCACGACCTCATCGGTCACGGGATTTTAAGTCCCGCGTGTCTACCGGTTTCACCACCTGGGCGCGCTGAGCGGGAAACGAGACTCGAACTCGCGACCCCAACCTTGGCAAGGTTGTGCTCTACCAACTGAGCTATTCCCGCTTAATTTCGCTTTCGAAAGAACTACCCCGCGGAACGGGAGAGCAAAGGTAAGGGGATTTTCAAAATTTCAAGTACAGGCTGAAAAAATTTTCAAAAAAGTTACTGCTAACTTAGCGGCTCAGATGAAAGACGTTAATCTACTGTCTATTGTAATTCCAGCCTACAACGAAGGGCCTACTATCCTGCATATTTTGGAGAAGGTCAAGGCAGTAAACCTCACCAAAGGAGTAGAGAAAGAGTTGATTGTTGTTAATGATTGCTCAAAAGATGATACCGAACTCCATGTTTTAAACTTCATCAATCAAAATCCGGAATTAAACCCCCGGTACTTTAAGCATGAAGTTAATCAAGGGAAAGGTGCTGCTCTTAGAACCGGGATAAAGCACGCACAAGGCGATTTTGTTATCATTCAAGATGCTGATCTCGAATATGACCCGCATGAGTTTAATCTCTTGCTTTCCCCTATCCTTAATGGTCATGCTGATGTAGTTTATGGCTCCAGATTCATGGGCGGACGTCCTCACCGGATTCTTTTCTTCTGGCATACAATAGGAAACAAGTTTCTGACTTTTTTATCCAATGCTTTCACCAATCTTAACCTCACGGATATGGAGACCTGTTATAAAATGTTTCGGCGTGAGGTCATTCAAGGAATAGAACTGCGGGAAAATAGATTTGGATTTGAGCCGGAAGTAACTGCGAAAATTTCTAAAATTCCAGGAATACGAATCTACGAAGTAGGTATTTCATACTTTGGGCGAACTTATGCAGAAGGCAAAAAAATCAATTGGAAAGATGGATTTCGAGCTATTTTCTGTATTCTAAAGTATAATTTATTTAATCTATGATTAACCCTGGGGGATTGCATCAGGCATATCGCTATTTGATTCCTTTTATAGCCGTTCTGATTTTGATTCTAGGGCTATCCATTGACATCATGGATGTGGATGCCACCCAGTATGCGTTAATGTCGAAGGATTTAGTCGATACTGAAAATTGGCTTCATTTCTATTGCCGTGGAATACCATACTTAGACAAGCCTCCTCTAATATTTTGGATTACTGCCTTATCCTTCAAACTGTTTGGATTTACAAACTGGGCATATAAACTTCCTTCATTGATTGTAATGCTGGCAGGCGCTTGGGGCTTGTATCGCACTTCTCTTTTATGGTATAATAAGCGTACAGCCGAATTTACATTGGTTGTCTTCGTATTTTCATTCTGGTTTTTCATGATTTCTCAGGATGTAAAAACGGACAACCTCCTGATTGGATTCAGTTGCCTCAGTCTTTGGGGAATATCAGAATGGCTTCACAAAGGGACATGGAAATGGATGTTGTTAGCTGCAGTGTTTCAAGCTTTAGCTTTACTATCAAAAGGGCCGATTGCTACTATATCACTTGGATCGGCTATTGGAGTGCATCTTTTGCTAACCAAAAGCTGGAAAAAAATCTTTCACTGGCATTGGTTGCTTTTTATCATTGTAATTGTTGGAATTCTCTTTCCAATGACCTATGGCCTCTTCACACAGTATGGTATTAAAGGAGTTCGATTCTTTTATTGGACTCAAAGTTTTGGACGAATTACTGGAGAAAGCAGTTGGTCAAATGAACTTGGGCCTGACTTTTTTTTCCATACAACACTTTGGGCCTTTCTTCCTTGGGCTCCAATAGCTTTTACGGCAATTTTCATGGCGTTTAAAACCCGTTTAGCATCCAAATTAGCACCTAACAGACAAGAATGGCTAAGCTTGGGTGGCTTGATTTTACCCTTTATTGCTTTAAGCACCTCCAAGTTCAAGCTTCCTCACTACATTTTTATCACGTTTCCTTACCTGGCTCTTATAACTGCTGAGTACATTAATAGAATTACTGAGTTAGATAAAAAGAAGTTTCTTGTCTGGACTTTTTGGAGTCTCCTTTTTCTTGTAATTTCTATAATTCTTTCATTAGCTATTCTACTAATTGTATTTCCTTCTCAGAATTTCTTAATGATTAGCATTGTCTCAGGGCTTTTTTTTATTGGAATAATTTCCTTGTTTCATCCTAAAGCAACGAATGAAGTAAAGTGGGTTGGAGCCCCTGCAATTGGAATGGCTATTTTTGGACTAACCTTGAATGTCCATTTCTATCCGGAATTGATGCAATATCAGTCAGGTGGAACCGCAGGGCGTTGGATTGACAAAAACTGCCGTCCAGATGATTCAGTTCATGGATATAAGCTTTTTGGGTACTCGTTGGATTTATATGCGAATAGAAGGATTGGCCAAATAGAAGATTTAGTCCCAGTACTTCAAGATTTAAGAAAAGGGAAAAGCGTATTTCTTCTTTTTAAAGAAGTAGAAATTTCAAATATTGAAAAATGGGGGGTAACGATGGAGATAAAATCCACGTTTCCTTCTTTTCATGTGAGTTTGCTAACTCCGGAATTCCTTAATCCGAATACCCGATTAAAAAGTTTAGAAACCGTGTACATCGCGAAAGTGAAACTAAAACACTAATTCCTAATGCATAAACTTTTAAAACTAAAAAACATATTTATTTGGATTAGCCTTATAATCTTGATTTTATTTATTCATAATAATTCAACTTCATTTTGGGATCAGGATGAGGCCGCATACGCAGGTTTTGGATTAAGAATGAATGAAGCCAACAATTATCTGATACCTGAATTCACTTGGAGCGAACCGCATAGAAAAACGCCCTTGCATTTTTGGACAATAGCCGGGAGTTTTAAGCTTTTTGGTGCTAATGAATTCGCTACTCGAATTCCAAGTGTAGCGGCCATTATGCTTTGCCTTTTTTCTTTATATTATTTTGGAAGAAAGACGTTAGGGCGCGATATGGCAATGACTTCAGCCTTGATAATGGGAACTAGTTTATTACCCAGTCTGGGGAAGGTATCTGTAACAGATGCTTCATTGCTTCTATTCGAAACCATTTCTCTGCTGGCAATCTGGACTTATCTTCAAACAGGAAAAATTGGCTCTTTGCTTTTGTTAGTGGTGGCTATTGCTGGAGGAACACTGACTAAAGGCCCTCCTATCCTGATTGTTACTGGCGGAAGTTTGGGATTAATGACGCTCTTTAGTCCACATAGAAAAAGAGCATTTATTGCAGGAATCACTTCTTTACTTGGTCTTATTCCCTTATTTGTTTGGGGAAGAATGGCCTGGCTTTCAGATGGTGGAACTTTCATAACTTGGTTAGTAGATTGGTACATTCTTAAACGAACATCAGGAACTGTTTTTGGACAAACCGGACCTCCAGGTTATTATTTGGCTGTATTTCTTCTAGCCTTTTTACCCTGGCTACCGTTCCTGATAAAATCTTTAGTTGAATATTTCCGAAATCTGATTTCTAAGGAGAAAAGAAGCAGTTTTGATTTATTTATATTCTTTTGGCTCTGTTGCGGCTGGTTTTTCTACGAAATTATTCCAAGTAAATTGCCTGCTTACGCTATTGCAGCTTATCCTGCACTTTCGCTTTTAATGGCAAAATCGATACTTGGATTAAAAGAAGAAGATATCAAATCTAGCAAATTGATAAAAGCCGGCTGGTGGCTTCAGTTGGTTCTAGTTATTGGAATTGGTCTTGGATTAATATTCGGTCTTGCTCCAATCCTGAACCAAGAAGGAAAATGGATTTGTTATTTAATTGCCCTATTCATTCTGACAATGAGCATTAGTCAAAATCTCGCTCTTCGTGGAGCCTGGGGGAATAAAGGCTGGTTTTTCTTTCCGGTTTTTGGTATTGGCTTTTTGCTTCTTGTGTGGGGATTGCTTATTCCGTCGTTTGAATTCGAAAGATCAGCAACTAAACGTCTAGCTTTGGAGTTAAAGCCACAAAATGCTGATTTGGTAATTATTACTCAGGATTTTGATTTACCAAGTATGCCATTTTATTTGGAACAGAATAAAATTCCATACCAGGTAGCCGAAACACTAGAAGATTGGAAACGCCTATTCGAGTCTGAGAAAAAAGTATCACTAATTTTTTCAGATGAGAAACTTGCACTTTTCATGCAGTCACTTCCGCCTGCTAAACGCCCAATAATCCGAAACATTCAAGGATGGGTCTCGGATCAGGGAAAAACGATGGATTACCTGATTGTTAGCAATCGATAGCATTAAAATGGACGACCCAACGCGAACGTAGAAGGGCGTATTAGCAAGGTTTTAACCTGATTATCGGCACTATAAAGCCGGACTAAGCCTTGAAAGTTTATCGTTTGGGTAAGCTTTCCATTGCGATTCCGTTGCCCTAAAATGTGACTTAGAATTTCAAACCTAGAATCTTGGGGCTGGGCACTTAAGTCTGAACTATACTCTTTTCCTGATTTGTCTTTATAAATCAACTTGATTTCTCCTAGTCGAAGTAATGGTGGGTTAGGTTGTGGTGGAATCTGTTGAAAACTAAAATTAGTCCTACACATGTTTACACCTGGTGTAGAGATATTCTTCCTAACAGTTTTAGAACATCCCCCAGAAGTATCTATCACCTGCATGGTAACAGTGTAAACACCGGGTTGTTGGTAACTGTAAGTTACGGTATTTCCGGATGCCTGAAGTTGCCCTCCGTCACCAAAACTCCATAAAATAAAGGTTCGGCTAGAGTTTAGTGGCAGGTTATTGAGGGTAGGTTGAAATTGAAACACATTGCTCGCTCCAAATGCATTCATTGCAAAATCATACTGACAAAGTGAATCTGTAGGATGTGTGTTTATTGTATTGAGAATCGTGCTTGAACATCCAGTTGAAAAATCTACTTTTAAACGAACTGAATAATTCCCATAACCGTAAAAGTCATGCGAAGGGGCAGAATGGTTAGAAGTGGTTCCATCACCAAAATCCCAATTATACCCTACCGGATTACCAAAACCTGCAACCTGAGATTGAAAGTTTACTCTTACAGAAGGTGGTGAAGTAGTAGTTAATGCAACAAAACTTCTGTCACCTGTTTTAAATGCTGAATCAGGAATAAAATCTTCTGAGTTAGTTCCTGTCTTACTATTTCTAATCTGAATTTCAAAGCCTTCTCCATTGGTTTGATTTTCCATTTTTCCACTGAAAATCAACACATTCAATGAATCGGACAAAGAGGAAGTAACCATGTATAGAGCATCTTTTCCTGCATCGAGCCGAAAGTCCTGACCATCTACCGCTGCATCTAACTTAAAAACGGGCTCACTTTCGAAGGACTTAGGGATTTCCTTAGTACACGAAAACAAAAATAGACACAAGACAAGCGCAAGTCGATTTACCAAATTCTCCATCGTCCTGTAAGTTTTAATTGTGACAAATCCTGATTAGGGTTTAAAGCCCCCGGTTGCCATTGGCGTCTGAGTCCTAACCAATACAAGCCAAAACTCATTCTGGAGTTTATAGCAACCTCATACCCTAATTGTATCGACATGATGCTGTTTACTCCTACAGGTTTTCCCCATTGTTCGTTAGTGTTAACTCGATTTTGTTCAAAATCAGTTGCTGAAACAACCTTAAGCTCTTCCAAACCGTACAATGGGAGATGCCAGTTTAGTCCAAAAGAAATCAGGTGAGAACGGCGAACTTGATAAGTCAATCCCAAATGACCAATTGCTTCCAGCATCCAAATCGGTTTTGACTCCCATTGCTGTCTATTAAATCCAAAACTGTATTGGGTGCTATCCCACCTGAAAGTCTGATCCAATTGATGTTGACTTGAAGCACTAATTCCCATCGTCATGTTAAATGAATTGCCTAAATACTGGCTTCTTCTTAATCCCATAATTATGGCAGAAGAAGTTGGCCCTTGAACACTCAACTCAAAATCGGTTCTTGATTTTCGCTTCTCTTCAGCGGGTTTTTGTGGTTGTTTATTTCCGGTAACAGGCGGAAGTGGAACTCTGTTATTAAATGATGGATCAAGAACCGCTTCATTAGCTAGAAGCCTTGCTTGGTTATTGCCGATTATCGCTAACTCCTGAAACTGTAAGTACTGTGTTAATTGTGTAACTGAAGAATCCGCGCCTGAATTTTGTCCCTGATTGGTGGACAAGTGCTGAGTTTCCTGTCCCCTTATGTTACTAGGACGTTTGCGTTGTTTAGGATTCCCGGAATAAGAAGAGCGCATTCCGGAATTAGGCTTACTGCTATTGTAACTACTCCTCTGTGCATCTTTTGATTGCTGAGTCGAGGATAGTTGAGGACTTTGCTCTCCTTCGCCCGGTTGAACAGTAGTAACATTTTGGAGATGCTCTTCTTTTTCGGAAGCTGCATTTTCAATCTTCTTCGAAGGATTTGGGTGTTTTGGTTGAGTACCAGTATTTATAAAATTATCGGCTAATGCAATGCCCTGATTATTAGAAACAGTATTCAGATTGGTAGACTTATTGATAAACCACCACCCAATGAACAAAAGGGCAAAGAGTGAAAAGGCAGTCGTCCACCAGAAAAAAAGTACTCGCTTTTTCTTGCGTTCATCTGCTTCAATCAACGCCAACGCTTTCAGCCAGTAGTCTTCTCTGTAGCTGAGGTCAGCTTCTTCAAGCTTTCTTTTAAACAAATCGTCGATGGGCTCTTCTTCCATCATAGTATTATACACTTTACTGCGGACATAACGCCTTTCAGCATTTCTTTCAAACGAGTTCGTGCGAAGTTGACATGCCATTTGGATGTCCCTTCGCTGATGCTGAGTTTTTCAGCAATCTCTTTATGTGAGTATCCATCAATCGCAAAGAGGTTGAACACTGAGCGCGTGACGTTAGGCAACTGGCCAACGAGTTTTAAAATTGACTCGGCATCCAGCTTTCTATCAGCTTCATTTACATCTGCAGCATTAAGTTCTGCAAAGCTAAAGTCGCCGGTTTGGATCATTTCTTTGTATTTCTTATTTTTTCTAAACTCATCAATCACGGAATTAACCGTTATCCTTTTTATCCAAGCTTCAAATGGCACATCATCATGGTACTTGTCCAGATTATTAATGACTTTAAGAAATGCAATATTGAGTAAATCAACTGCATCGTCTTTACAGTCAGCATAACGATAGCAAACCAACATCATGGGCCTGAAGCAGCGCTCATAGAGCGCTTTCTGCGAACGGCGGTCACCGTCTTTGCAGGCTTGCAGGAATTCATGAGTTACTTTCATCGAGCTTGTTAACAATATGCTATGGCACAATAAATCTACCTCATTGACGCGAATTCACACCCCATGGTTGGGTAATGATTTAAAATCACCGTAAGTTTCGGGCACAAAAAGCCCGGTTAGTACATGCAGTTCTCCAGACTACATTATCCTTCACGAGCTTGCACCTCAAAAGCGTTGGGTATAACTAACGATTACATCTTAACACTCGCTAATGAAACTTAAACCCTGGCAGTTCCGCTGGATGATGAACGCCTATCCACCACTATTCCTCAATGGAATTAAGATTGTCTCATTATCAAGCGATTATAAATCGCTGACGGTTAGAATAAGAAAAGGAGTATTAAACAGAAACTTACAAGGGAGCATTTTTGGAGGAGCACTGTTCAGCGCGTTTGATCCTTTTTATCCAGTTATGTTATGGCAGATTTTAGCCCATCATGGAATAAAAACTCAAGCTTGGTTGAGAGCTGCAGAAATCAATTATCTCTTACCGGCCAAAAGTACATTGTTAATTCAATTCAACTGGCACGAGGAAGCCGTAATTGAGGCTATAGAACAAATCAACCGAAATGGAAAGTACAAAGGTTGGTGTACTGCGGAAGCCGTGGATTCAGAAGGTGTAATTTGTGCAACTTGCAAGCTGCTGGTTGTCCTTAAGTCCCATGAAAAAGTCAATATTCAGCCCGGGTTTTAAAAAGAAACTATTCCTTAGAGCCGGTAAACAATTCGGATAGGGCTCCTCTAATAGCTCCATAAACATCGTCAACATTGGAATCGTATCCAGGAAAAACATCAATATTGTAATAACGTTTTATTTCCAAAAGCATCAAAACGGCCATAGCAGTGATTCCAATAGTATAAGCAAACTTTATCATTAGTTTAAATTTTCCATAATAGCCTTTCAAGTTTCCTTCGATGTGTTTAACTCGGTCATCCACTCCGGCCTGAAAAGAAAACTCGCCATAAATTCTTATAAGTTCACCGAGTTCCTTATTTAAATGTGTCGATTTGAATTTTTCGGCATCCTGATCACATTCATCCCAGGAGTAGCGTTTAAAATAACGTGATGCTATTTCTTCAGGTCCAAGCACACGGCCTTTACCTGAACTATTTTCATGGCTGCTCATCCGTTGAAAGATTGTCAGACTCAGGTACAATCACAAATAAATCTTCATCCTCTTTTTTCATCCGGTACTTCTCACGAGCAAACTTTTCTTTGGAAGCTGCACTTGCATTAAGCTCATTCATCTGTTCAACAAGTTGCTGCGTCTCTTTTTTATAATAACGCTCTGTTTCCTTCAAAGACTGAACCTTTTTATAGTCTGACCATTGGTCGATTAGGTCGTTGCGGTCAACAAAAACAAGCCAAAGGATAAACGCAAGGCTTACCCATAAATACTTATTACTCTTGACCGCATCGAACCTATTCAACATAACAGCTAAAATTATTTCAAAAAGCGAAATGCGCGACCAAGGAAACGGGCTGAATCACCAAGTTCCTCTTCAATTCGCAATAGTTGATTATACTTAGCGATACGGTCAGATCGAGAAGCACTTCCTGTTTTAATTTGCCCCGTTCCCAACGCAACAGCAAGATCGGCAATAGTTGAGTCCTCAGTTTCACCTGACCGGTGGCTCATTACAGAAGTATAGGAGGCTTGCTGAGCCATATCGACTGCAATTATGGTTTCAGTCAATGTTCCAATCTGGTTTACTTTTACCAGAATTGAATTAGCCACGCCTTTATCGATACCCTCTTTTAATCTTGTTGGATTCGTAACGAATAAATCATCCCCTACTAACTGTACTTTCGAGCCAATTGCCTCAGTAAGCTTTTTCCATCCAGACCAATCATCTTCAGATAATCCATCCTCAATACTGAGAATAGGGTATTTATTGACCCAATCCGTCCAGAACTGAACCATTTCTTCAGAAGTTAGCCTTTTCCCGCCTGACTTTTTGAAAGTATATAATCCAGTTTTCTCATCGTAGAGTTCCGTGTTGGCTGCATCCATAGCAATATAAACATCATCACCTGGATGGTAACCTGCAGCTTCAATTGCCTGGATTACGGTTTCAATGGCTTCTTCATTTGATTTAATATCAGGAGCAAATCCTCCTTCATCGCCTACATTAGTAGAGAGTCCCTTTTTCTTGAGTACGTTCTTTAAATGATGGAAGATTTCTGTCCCCATTCTTAGCGATTCAGAGAAAGAAGATGCTCCTACTGGCATTACCATAAATTCCTGAAAGTCGATAGCATTATCAGCGTGAGCACCACCATTCAGGATATTCATCATTGGAATTGGCAGAAGGTTGGCATTAACACCTCCAACATATCGGTATAATGGCATACCTGATGATGCAGCGGCGGCTTTTGCAGAAGCAAGAGAAACACCCAGAATCGCATTCGCGCCCAATTTTCCCTTGTTAGAACTTCCATCTAACTCAATCATCATAGCATCTAAGCCAGACTGATCGTATAGATTCATTCCAATTAATTCCTTAGCAAGGTGTTTATTGACGTTCTCAACTGCTTTCAGTACACCTTTGCCCATATACACTTTCTTATCACCGTCTCTCAACTCTACAGCTTCATGCATTCCAGTGGAGGCTCCTGAAGGAACAGCAGCACGTCCAACATGGCCTGTGCTGGAGAATACATCTACTTCTACGGTTGGATTGCCGCGGGAATCAAGGATTTGCCGGGCAAATACAGATTGAATTACTGCCATTTAATGATGGGTTTTAGGTTAGCAAGTTAGTAAATTGATTAAAGAGATAGCGGGAATCATGTGGCCCTGGTGATGCTTCCGGGTGATATTGAACTGAAAAAAACGGCTTATCTTGATATCTTAACCCTTCAATCGTTTGATCATTTAGATTTACGTGTGATACTACCACCTTTTTAGAAGCTGTTAGCGACTTTTCATCCAGTGTAAATCCATGATTTTGCGACGTTATTTCACACAATCCAGTATCAAGATTTTTAACTGGGTGGTTTATCCCACGATGACCATGGTGCATTTTTCTAGTTTTAAAGCCATGAGCTTGTGCCAAAAGTTGATGACCAAGACAAATTCCCATGATAGGAATATTCCATTCAACTATTTTTTTCAGCTCTTCAACTTCGCTCAGCATAACCGAAGGATCGCCGGGGCCATTGGAAAGCATAATTCCTTGAGGAATCCATAACGCAATTTCCTCCGATGTAGCATTATGAGGAAAAACCCTAAGTTTTAATCCCTGATCAACCAGGCAATGAAGAATAGACTGCTTAATTCCATAATCTATTACTGCTACTCTTTTTCCATCCTCGTTACCAAGGTCATAAACAAATTTCGTTGAGACTACACTACTAAGTTCCAATCCTTCCATTGAAGGCACTTGATTCAATTTTTGTGTTAACTCCTGAAGGTTAGTAGATTCTGAAGAAATTATGGCATTCATTGCCCCATGTTTCCGAATATGCCTAACGAGTGCACGGGTGTCAACATTCGCAATTGCAACTAAAGCTTCATGGACTAAAAAATCCTGAAGTTGTTCGTCTGCTAACTGACGAGACCCCATTACTTGGAAGTTTCTGCATATCAAACCACTTATCTGGATTCGAGAAGATTCACTCTCATTATGCTTCACCCCATAATTTCCTATATGAACATGAGCAGTTACCATTAACTGCCCCTTGTAAGAAGGATCAGTAAAAATTTCTTGATAACCGGTTACACCGGTATTAAAGCATAGCTCACCCCAAGCAGTACCAATCTTACCTGCGGAGAAACCATGAAAAACTGTTCCATCTTGCAAGAGCAATACAGCCGGAACCTTATCGAGAAAACTCA
Source organism: Chitinophaga pinensis (assembly GCA_943373175.1). Classification (GTDB taxonomy): domain Bacteria; phylum Bacteroidota; class Bacteroidia; order UBA7662; family JAIXUI01; genus JAIXUI01. Next base: position 11,384 of record CALSBM010000028.1, read on the forward strand.
TTCTATAAAAATAAAAAAGGGAGACGATTCTGTCTCCCTTTAAGATTATTCTGTTGTCTCCTGACTTTCAGAGGAACCTGCTTTCTTACGACTTCTTCTTGTAGTTTTCACCTTTTTCGTAGGTTCTGCAGTTAACAAGAGTTCGTTAAAGTCCACCAATTCTATCATACAAGTTTCAGCGGCATCACCTAAACGGAATCCCGTACGAATGATGCGCGTGTACCCACCCGGACGGTTAGCAATACGATTAGCTACTTCACCGAAAAGTTCTTTAACAGCCTCTTTATCTTGGAGGTAGCTGAACACCATACGGCGTGAGTGAGTAGTATCGGTTTTAGCGCGGGTGATTATGGGTTCTACATAACGGCGAAGGGCTTTCGCCTTTGCTACAGTGGTCTCAATTCTTTTGTGGATGATGAGCGATGTAGCCATATTGGACAAAAGAGCGGCTCGGTGTGAGTGCGTTCTGCCCAAGTGGTTATCAGTTTTTCCGTGTCTCATGATTAATCTTCGTCAAGTTTGTATTTGGTCACATCCATACCAAAGGTGAGCCCTTTTTCGCGGACTAATTCTTCCAATTCAGTAAGAGATTTCTTACCAAAGTTTCTGAATTTCAACAAGTCTGCAATATCGTATTTAACTAAATCAGCAAGTGTTTTAATTTCTGCGGCCTTAAGGCAGTTAAAAGCCCTAACTGATAAATCGAGATCAGCAAGAGGTGTTTTTAACACTTTACGCATCATCAGATAAGTTTCATCGACTTCAGCAGCAGATTCCTTTGGCTTGGATTCCAAGGTAATCGACTCATCGGAGAACAGCATGAAATGCTGAATCAAAATCTTAGCAGCTTCTTTAAGGGCATCTTCAGGATGAATTGATCCGTCAGTTTTGATTTCGAGAATCAGCTTCTCGTAGTCAGTTTTTTGCTCTACACGAGTATTATCAATGGTGTATTTCACATTCTTGATAGGAGTATAGATTGAGTCGATTGGGACAGTCCCTAGAACACCATCATGCTGATTGTGTTCGTCAGCAGCAACGTATCCACGACCTTTCTCGACAGTAATTTCCATTTCCATTTCCACATTCGTATCCATGCGGCAAATGACCTGTTCAGGATTTAGAATCATGAAATTAGAAGAAAAGCGCTCAACATCGCCAGCAGTAAAGATTTCCTGTCCTTTAACCGTGATGTAAATTTTCTCGCTATCGGAAACGTCAAACTTCTTTTTAAGACGTACTTGTTTAAGATTAAGGATAATCTCTACCATATCCTCTATAACTCCGGGGATGGAAGAGAACTCATGCTCTACTTTGGGAATACGTACAGAAGTAATAGCATAACCTTCCAAAGAGGAAAGCAGAATTCTTCGAAGGCTGTTACCGATGGTTACACCAAATCCAGGTTCTAGCGGCCTGAATTCGAAGGTGCCCTCAAAATCGTTTGCTTTCTGCATAACGACTTTATCAGGCTTTTGAAAGCTGAGAATTGCCATATTGGAGGGATTAACCCGTATTATTTCGAATAAAGTTCGACGATGAGCTGTTCTTTGATGTTTTCAGGGATCTGATCACGTTGTGGATAGTCAATAAACTTCCCACTAAGTGCCTGATTATCAAATTCTATCCAGTTAAACTTACTTGATCTACCTTTTACTGAATCAACAATAGCTTCAAGAGTTCTGGACTTTTCACGAACTGCAACGACGTCACCTGGACGAAGTGAGTAAGAAGGAATATTCACAAGTTCACCATTAACGGTGATATGACGGTGTGAAACTAATTGACGTGCGCCGCTTCTAGTTGGGGAAATCCCCATTCTATAAACAGTGTTATCCAAACGAGCTTCAAGAAACTTAAGTAAGTTCTCGCCAGTACGTCCTTTTTTATGAGAAGCCTTTTCGAAAGTTCGTGCAAATTGACGCTCAAGAACACCATAAGTGTACTTAGCCTTTTGCTTCTCCATTAACTGAATTGCGTACTCTGATTTTTTGTTGTTACGCTTAGTTGGACCGTGTTGTCCTGGGCTGTAATTTTTACGGCTCAGCACTTTATCTGGCCCAAAAATCGCCTCTTTAAATTTACGCGCAATTTTGGAACGAGGGCCTGTATATCTTGCCATTTTCTAACTCCCTAAATTAAATTCTTCTTCTTTTGGGTGGACGGCAACCATTGTGAGGCATAGGCGTTACATCAATAATTTGAGTAACTTCAATACCTGCACCGAACACAGTACGGATTGCGGACTCACGTCCAGCACCTGGTCCTTTTACATAAACCACTGCTTTACGCATACCAGCATCGTGAGCGATTTTTGCACAATCATTTGCTGCAACTTGTGCAGCATAAGGAGTGTTCTTTTTAGATCCACGGAAACCAGCTTTACCGGCTGAACCCCATGAAATCACTTGACCGTCGCTATTGGTAATTGAAATGATGATGTTGTTGAAGGTAGATTTGATATGTACCTCACCCACAGCATCAACGCGTACCACGCGCTTTTTAACAACTTTAGTTGATTTAGCCATGTTGATTATTTCGTTGCTTTTTTCTTGTTAGCGACTGTCTTACGCTTACCTTTCCGAGTACGGCTGTTGTTCTTAGTACGTTGACCACGAACAGGAAGGCCTTTACGGTGGCGAAGACCACGGTAGCATCCGATATCCATCAAACGCTTGATGTTCAATTGAACTTCTGAACGTAGCTCACCTTCGGTTTTAAACTCTTCGGCAATTACACTACGAATAGCGTTTAACTGATCATCATTCCATTCACTAACTTTAGTGTTGAAATCAATTCCCGCTTTCGTCAGAATATACTGCGCGCGGGGACGGCCAATGCCGTACACATAGGTGAGACCTATCTCACCTCTTTTGTTGCGTGGGAGGTCAACTCCAGCGATTCTTGCCATGGGTTATCCTTGTCTTTGCTTGAACTTAGGGTTCTTTTTGTTGATTACGTACAACTTACCCTTGCGGCGTACAACCTTACAGTCAACGCTGCGCTTTTTGATGGAGGCTCTAACTTTCATCTTAGTATCTGTAACTTATTCTTCCTTTAGTAAGATCGTAAGGCGACATTTCAACAGCCACTTTATCGCCAGGCAAAATCTTGATATAGTTCAGACGCATTTTGCCTGAAATATGAGCAATGATAATATGCCCATTTTCGAGTTTTACTCTGAACATGGCATTGGAAAGTGCTTCCAATATGATTCCGTCTTGCTTGATGGATGACTGTTTCGCCATCTGTTATTGGGGTTTATTTAAAATTTCTTCAATCCATTGAAATGTTGACAAGACTTCAGCATGGTTTTCACGCACGACCACGGTATGCTCGAAATGTGCAGATGGCTTACTATCACGTGTTGTAATAGTCCAACCATCGCTCAACATGCGAACATCTTTTGTGCCCATGTTAATCATAGGCTCAATAGCGAGTACCATTCCAGGCTTTAACAATACACCGGAACCTCTCTTTCCATAGTTGGGAACTTCGGGTTTCTCATGTAGGGATGTCCCTATTCCATGACCCACCAACTCGCGCACCACACCGTAACCGTGTTTCTGAGCATGCTGTTGAACAGCTTGCCCAATATCACCGATACGATTTCCGGCTTTCGCCTGCTCTATTCCTTTCAGTAAGCTTTCCTTAGTAACACTTAAAAGATTAAGTGTTTCAAGTTTTACATTTCCTACTGCAAAGGTGTAAGCTGAATCTCCGTAATATCCTGCTTTCTCGACACCGCAATCTACGCTTACAATATCTCCATCTTCCAACACCTTGGAAGTGGGTATTCCGTGGACTACTTCTTCATTTCTAGACAAGCATAAACTGCCTGTAAATCCATTGTATCCTTTGAAAGCCGGACGACCACCATACGAACGAATAAAATCTTCCGCAATCTGATCTAACCGGAGCAAACTAACACCGGGAGTGATGTGCCTGGCTACTTCTGCCAGAGTCTTAGCAACAAGCAAAGAACTTTCACGAATCCGAAGAATCTCTTCTTCAGATCGAATGTTGATCATATCAGATTTGTGCTCCAACTGCGGAGCGGCCTCTGATGCGACCAGTCTTCATTAAGCCGTCATAGTGTCTCATCAACAAATGGCTTTCTATCTGTTGTAGGGTATCGAGTACAACTCCTACCATAATTAGCAAACTAGTACCACCATAAAACTGGGCAAACTGAGAGTTTATACCAGAAATGATTGCTAAAGCTGGAAGGATTGCAATTATCGCAAGAAATACCGAACCTGGCAGGGTAATCTTTGACAATACATCATCAAGATACTCTTCTGTCTTCTTTCCGGGTTTTACACCTGGAATAAAGGCATTATTCTTTTTAAGATCCTCAGACATCTGACGTGAATTGACAGAAAGTGAGGTATAAAAGAAGGTAAAGACTATGATGAGTAACGCCAAGATGATGTTGTATGTGATGCTGGTAAAATCCATGAATGCACTGGCAATACCTTGGCTTAAATCGCTGTCTGGGAAAAACTGAGCGATTGTAGCAGGAAGAAACATTATAGCCTGAGCAAAAATGATAGGCATAACACCAGCAGCATTAACCTTAATGGGGATGAATTGACGAGTTCCACCATAAACCTTATTACCGACTACCCGCTTCGCTACCTGAATTGGAATACGCCGCGTACCTTGAACGAGAAGAATTACTCCTGCTACAATTATCACAAGGAACATCAATTCAATAAGGAAAGGGATTAACCCTCCACCACCAGTTCCTGCACGGAAATTAAACTCAGCGGATAAAGCAACTGGAAGTCGGGCAATTATCCCTACCATGATGATGAGGGAAATACCATTTCCAAGGCCTTTGTCCGTAATCTTCTCTCCGAGCCACATAATTAACATTGTTCCCGCTGTGAGTGTTACTACAGTGGAGAAAATGAAAGAAAAATCTAAGCTATCTCCGGTTTTAAGGATGATAGCTGCACCGGATTGAGCTTTAAGATTGATTAGGAAGCCAACAGCCTGAGCTACAGTAATTGCTATGGTTAAATAGCGAGTAACTTGATTCAGTTTGTTTCTACCACTTTCTCCTTCTTTTTGAAGTTTTTGGATGGTAGGTACTACCATACCTAATAGCTGCACCACAATAGAAGCAGAAATATAAGGCATGATTCCAAGTGCAAATACAGAAGCTCTCGAAAACGCACCACCTGCAAAAAGATCAATGAGACTGGATAAACCAGCACCAGTACCTTGAGGAGTAATATTTTCGAGTACAACCGGATCAACGCCGGGAAGTACCACATAAGACCCTAAACGATAGATGAGTAAAAGACCGAGGGTGAAGAGAATTCTACTCCTCAACTCCTCGATCTTGAAGATATTCCGGATGGAATCAATGAATTTTTTCATTCAGACTCAGATTACCTCAGCGGTACCGCCGAGCGCTTCGATGGCTGCTTTGGCAGATGCGCTAAACGCATTCGCTTTAACATTCAGCTTCGCTTTAAGCTCGCCACGTCCCAGCACTTTAACAGGGTTTTTCAAATTGGATAGAATTCCGTGTTCCTTGAGGAAAATAGGAGTAACTTCTGTCACGTTGAAGTTCTCAGCAAGAGTATTTAAAACATCAAGATTGATGGCTGAATACTCAACACGGAAGGGGTTTTTAAATCCAAACTTAGGAACACGCAATTTTAATGGCATTTGACCACCTTCAAAACCAGCTTTATTCTTATGTCCGGATCTTGAACCAGCACCCTTATGACCACGGGTAGAAGTACCTCCACGGCCAGAGCCCTGACCACGACCTATACGTTTAGATTTCTTAACAGAACCTGAGGCAGGTTTTACATCATGAAGAAACATTATGCGATTTCCTCTACAGTTATAAGGTGATTTAATTGATTAATCATACCCTGAATTTGAGGAGAAACTTCTTTCTCTACAGAGGTATTCGGACGGGTAAGACCAAGAGCCTTAGCCGTACTTTTCTGATGGTGAGACCGGTCAATAAGACTTTTCACCAAAGTAATTTTAACCTTTGCCATGATTATCCGTTGAAAACTTTTGAAAGGCTAACACTACGAGAATCAGCAATGGTATGGGCATCGCGAAGTTTAGATAAGGCATCGAAAGTTGCCTTGACCACATTATGTGGATTCGAAGAACCCTTTGATTTAGCCAAAACGTCATGAATGCCTGCACTTTCCAACACTGCACGCATTGCACCACCGGCGATTACACCGCTTCCGGCTGCAGCTGGCTTAATTAATACGCGACCACCGCCAAATTTACCTTCTTGTTCATGAGGAATGGTGCCTTTAAGAACAGGAACTTTAATGAGCGACTTCTTTGCATCATCAATGCCCTTGGCAATAGCTTCAGAAACTTCCTTAGCTTTTCCAAGACCATATCCAACGATACCATTTTCATCTCCTACTACCACAATGGCAGAGAAGCTGAAGGTACGGCCACCTTTGGTGACTTTTGCCACGCGATTAACCGCTACCAAGCGATCTTTAAGATCAATATCGCTGGCCTTAACTCTTTTTATTTGAGTAGACATCTTTGTTGCTTAGAAATTTAAACCGCCTTCACGAGCTCCTTCAGCAAGAGCCTTAACACGTCCATGATACAAATAGCCATTACGGTCAAAAACGACTTGAACAACTCCTGCATCAGAAGCTCTTTTCGCCAGCAATTGGCCAACAGCTTTTGAAATATCGACTTTAGGCCCTGTTGTCTCAAATCCCTTATCACGGGAAGAAGCAGCAGCTAAAGTACGCCCTGAGTTATCGTCAATTATTTGAGCGTAAATCTCTTTGTTACTTCTATATACGCTTAAACGCGGGCGTTCAGAAGAACCAAATACTTTTTTACGAATTCCGTGCTTAATACGGACTCTTCGTGCCTCTTTAGTTAATTTCATCTCAGTTATTTTTTAGAGGCTGATTTACCGGCTTTACGTCTCAAGATTTCACCAGCGAACTTAATACCCTTGCCTTTGTATGGCTCTGGTTTACGCAATGAACGAATTTTAGCAGCAACCATTCCGAGAAGTTCTTTATCGATACATTCTAGTTTAATGGTTGGATTTTTACCCTTCAGCGTTTCAGTCACCACCTTCACTTCTAGTGGAAGCTGAAAAGCAATTTCGTGTGAATAACCAAGAGCAAGTTCCAAGACTTGTCCGTTAGCATTGGCACGATAACCAACACCTACAAGTTCCTGAGTTGAGCTGTATCCGGTAGTCACACCGATGACCATATTATTGATCAGAGTGCGGCTTAAACCGTGAAGAGCGCGAGCGCGTTTTGAATCAGAGACTACTGCTACAGCAACCTGATTATCATCCACATTCACCGTCAGCTCCATGGAGATGGCTCGAGTTAATTCTCCTTTGGGGCCTTTAACAAATACATGATTCTTCTCAGAAACATTAATCTGTACACCGGCAGGGATTGGAATGGGAAGTTTTCCTATACGGGACATGTTGTGAATTAAGAAACGTAACACAAAACTTCACCCCCAACATTGAGGGTGCGGGCTTCTTTGTCAGTCATCACTCCTTTTGAAGTGGACATAATGGCGATTCCCAAGCCATTAATTACGCGAGGCATTGTATCAACACCGGTGTACTTACGTAAACCTGGACGGCTAACACGACGCAATGAACGAATAGCATTCTGCTTAGTGACAGGATGGTATTTCAAAGCTATTTTGATTTCCCCTTGAACGGTAGTGTCATCAAAACGGTAATTGAGAATATATCCTTTATCAAAAAGAACCTTAGTAATTTCTTTTTTAAGGTTAGAAGCAGGAATTTCAACTACTCTATGGCCAGCGCCAATAGCGTTGCGAAGGCGGGTCAGGTAATCTGCGATTGGATCAGTCATTGTCTTGAATTTACCAGCTTGATTTGGTTACTCCAGGAATTTTACCAGCAGAGGCCATTTCACGGAAGGTCACACGAGAAATACCAAACTGACGCATGTAGCCACGAGGACGACCGGTAAGTTTGCAACGGTTATGCAAACGAACAGGAGACGCATTCTTGGGTAGTTTTTGCAAACCGAGGTAATCTCCGGCTGCTTTAAGATCAGCACGCTTTTTAGCATAACGTGCTACTGTTTTCTGGCGTTTAAGCTCACGAGCTTTTACACTTTCCTTTGCCATGAAATTACTTAGTTTTGAATGGCAATCCGAGCTCCTTAAGGAGTGCGAATGCTTCTTCGTCGGTTTTTGCGGTGGTAACAAAGGTGATATCCATTCCCTGAATGCGATTTACTTTATCGATGTTGATTTCAGGGAAGATAATTTGTTCGGTAACTCCGAGGGTATAATTTCCGCGGCCATCGAAGCCTTTCGGATTAATTCCTTTGAAGTCGCGAACACGTGGTAGCGCAACAGCTACCAGACGATCAAGAAACTCATACATATTGGCCTTACGCAATGTTAAGCGTACTCCAATCGGCATGTTTTCACGTAGTTTAAAGTTAGATATAGCTTTTTTGGATTTAGTTGCAACTGCTCTCTGACCTGTTATAGCAGACATCTCAGTAATTGCAAACTCAATCAGTTTCTTATCAGAAACCGCATCACCAAGGCCTTGATTAATACAGATTTTCTCTAAACGAGGAACCTGCATAGGGGATTTATAGTTGAATGCCTTTTGAAGTGCAGGCACAACTTCATTTTTGTATTTGTCTCTTAGACGGGTTGTCGTAGTTTCCATTACTTGATTACCTCTCCGGTTTTCTTAGCGTAACGAACAATTTTGTTGTCCTCAAGCTTACGACCAACACGAGTAGGTTTTCCACCTACTACGAGCATAAGCTTGCATAAATGCATAGGAGCTTCTTTTTTAATAATACCACCTTGAGTATTATTGGCAGTTGGCTTCTGGTGTTTAGTAACCATGTTGATACCTTCTACCAGAGCACGCATTTCTTTAGGGAATATTTGGATGATTTTGCCTTCACGGCCTTTGTCATCACCAGAAATGACACGTACGAAATCGCCTTTTTTTAGTTTCAGTTTCATTACTCAAACAGATTAAAGCACCTCTGGTGCCAGTGAAACAATTTTCATAAACTGCTTCTCACGAAGCTCACGAGCTACCGGGCCGAAAATACGAGTACCACGAGGCTCATCATTGTTGTTTAACAACACTACTGCATTATCATCGAAACGGATATAAGAACCATCCTTACGACGAACTTCTTTCCGTGTACGTACAACAACTGCTTTAGATACTGCACCTTTCTTCACGTTTCCGGAAGGGATTGCGGCTTTGATAGAAACTACTACTTTGTCGCCTACGGAAGCATACCGCTTACCTGAACCACCCAAAACTCGGATGCACAATACTTCTTTTGCGCCGCTGTTGTCTGCAACAGCCATGCGCGATTCCTGTTGAATCATCCTTACTTAGCCCTTTCTAAAATATCGACAAGACGCCAACGCTTACTCTTACTCAAAGGACGAGTCTCCATGATTTTCACGAGATCGCCAACATTGCACTGATTATCCTCATCGTGCGCCATAAATTTCTTGGTCGTTTTGATGAACTTACCGTAAATAGGGTGCATAACCTTTCTTTCAACGGCAACGGTTATAGACTTGGTCATTTTATTACTGACCACAGTACCAACTTTCTCTTTTCTAAATTTTCTGGTTTCCATACGTTGAAAGGTTAAGCCTGAGTTTTACGAGTAGAAAGTTCAGTTTTCAATCTGGCGATGAGTTTACGAGTTTTCGCCATAGTTGAGGCATCCTCAAGTGCTGCTACCGCATGACTGAGGCGCATTTTCACAAGATTAATTTTCTCTTCCCGGACACGGTCTGCAATCTCTGCTGAAGTGAGTCCTTTGATATCCTTATATTTCATCGTCTTATACCTCTTCTACGTAATCCCGACGGACTACAAATTTTGTGCTTACAGGAAGTTTTTGAGCGGCAAGACGCATGGCTTCCTTAGCGACCGGCAAAGGTACACCATCTGCTTCAAATAACAAAGTACCAGGCTTAACAACTGCAACCCAATATTCGGGTGCACCTTTACCTTTACCCATACGAACCTCTGCAGGTTTTTTGGTTATAGGCTTATCAGGGAAAATACGAATCCAGACTTTACCTTCCCGTTTCATGAAACGAGTAACCGCGATACGGGCAGCCTCAATCTGACGGCTAGTAATCCACTTATGCTCGAGTGATTTAAGACCGAAGGAGCCGAAGTCTAATGTAAAACCTCTGCTGGCGAGGCCTTCATTGCGACCCTTCTGTACTTTTCTAAATTTGGTTCTTTTAGGTTGTAACATGGCTTATAGCCTCCTTATTTTTTACCGCCTGAGCGACGCTGACCACCATTTTGGCCATTGCCCCCTTTACGGTTACCACCACCTCTTGATTTATTTCTGTCATCGCGTCGGTCATTGCGGCGATCATCGCCACCACCACCACCACGGCCACCGGATGTAGCAGGGCCGCTGTATTTACCTGCGATGTTAGGAGAGAGGTCACGCTTTCCAAAAACTTCTCCTTTGCAGATCCATACTTTCACGCCGATTTTGCCATATACAGTTTGTGCTTCGGCTAAAGCGTAATCGATATCTGCACGGAGAGTATGAAGCGGAATTCTACCGTCTTTATAACGCTCTGTACGTGCCATCTCAGCTCCTCCCAAACGTCCAGAACAAACTACTTTTATTCCTTCTGCCTGAGAACGCATAGTATTGGCAATTGCAAGTTTCATTGCACGACGGAAAGAGACACGAGCTTGAAGTTGCTTGGCAATGCCTTCAGCAACTAAATATGCATCCATTTCAGGTTTCTTAATCTCGAAGATGTTAATCTGCACGTCCTTGCCGGTCAGTTTTTTAACTTCTTCCTTGATTTTATCTACTTCAGCACCACCTTTACCAATTACAATTCCCGGGCGGGAAGTATGAATGGTAATGATAATCCGCTTAAGTGTACGCTCAATAACGATTTTAGAAATACCACCATTTGTAATGCGGGCATTTAAATACTTGCGGATGCGCTCATCTTCTATCAGCTTATCGGCATAACGGTTACCACCATACCAGTTGGAGTCCCAACCGCGGATGATACCAAGCCTTAGTCCTATAGGATTTACTTTTTGTCCCATTGTATGATCTTATTCGGCTGAAATTTTACTGTCGAGGATGAGTGTGATGTGGTTAGAACGTTTACGAATGCGGTGCATACGTCCCTGTGGAGCAGGTTTAATACGTTTAATCATTCTTCCGGCATCAACAAAAATCGTTTTCACATAAAGCTTTGCATCTTCGATGCGCTGCTCAGGGTTAGCTGCTTGCCAGTTGCTTATGGCAGAGCGAAGGAGCTTCTCCAAATTATAGGATGAGCTTTGAGTGTGGTGTTTCAGCACGTAAAGAGCCTTTTCAGCCTCCATACCACGAATCAGGTCAGCAACAAGGCGGGCCTTACGTGGAGGCACCGGACAGTTACGCAAAATAGCTTTGGCTTCCATTTTTCCTTAATTAACGCTTTCCTTTATCCTTCTTGGCGACGTGCCCACGGAAATTTCTCGTGGGTGAAAACTCACCAAGTTTGTGTCCTACCATGTTTTCGGTGACGTACACCGGAATGAATTTGTTGCCGTTGTGAACCGCAATAGTGTGGCCCACAAAATCGGGGGTGATCATCGATCTTCTCGACCAGGTTTTGATCACTGTTTTCTTTGCGCCCTCATTCATCGCCAACACCTTTTTATCTAGGTGGAGGTCGACGAAAGGACCTTTTTTAAGCGAACGCGCCATGTTTATCCTTTTCTACTCTTGACGATGAATTTGTTGGATGCTTTCTTCTTGCTACGAGTTTTATAACCCTTAGAAAGAAGACCTTTGCGAGAGCGTGGGTGACCTCCTGATGCACGACCTTCACCACCACCCATGGGGTGATCGACAGGGTTCATAGCAACACCACGAACACGTGGACGGCGACCGAGCCAGCGGGAACGACCAGCTTTACCACTTCTCACCAAAAGATGATCAGGGTTAGAAGCTGTTCCAATTGTAGCCATACAAGTAAGCAAAACCATTCTGGTCTCACCACTTGGTAGTTTAATCGTAGCATACTTTCCATCACGAGCAAGTAACTGTCCGTAAGCTCCGGCTGTACGAGCAAGCATACCGCCTTTACCAGGATAGAGTTCAATGTTGTGAACAGTTGTTCCTAAAGGGATTTCACTGAGGAAGAGTGCATTTCCAATTTCAGGTGCTACACCTTTACCGGAAATCACTTTTTGTCCCACTTTTATTCCGTTAGGAGCAAGAATGTATCTTTTTTCGCCATCAGCATAAACCACTAATGCGATAAATGCTGAACGATTAGGATCATACTCAACTGTAGCTACAGTAGCTGGAATGTTGTGCTTATTACGTTTAAAATCGATGATACGATACTGACGTTTATGCCCACCGCCAATATAGCGCATGGTCATTTTACCAGTATTATTACGGCCACCTGACTTCTTCACCGAAGTAACAAGAGACTTCTCAGGCGTATTAGTAGTTATCTCCGCGTAAGCGTTGGCTACTTTGAATCGGGTACCCGGGGTTATCGGGCGGAATCTTTTAACTGCCATTTTCTCTTATTAAACGGTTCCGTAAAAATCAATTTTATCACCATCCTTTAGGGTAACTACTGCTTTTTTGTAGCGGGTAGTTTTACCACTTACATAACCACGCTTAGTATAGCGAGATTTTGACTTACCAGGATAAATCATGGTATTGACAGCCACAATTTTCACCCCATAAAGTGTTTCTATTGCTGATTTGATTTCATCCTTAGTAGCCGTTGGGCTAACGCGGAAAGCAAACTTATTTAGCTTCTCACCCAGCATGGTATATTTCTCGGTAATGACTGGTTTCTTGAGGATATCCATGACTTACTTATTAAGGGTTTCGTTAATAGTGTTGATTGCTGCAGCAGAAACCAAAATAGCTCCAGCGTTAACGACATCATAAGTATTGATATCGGTTGCACGTACTACTTTAGTTCTTTGAATATTCCGCGCAGAAAGGACAATATTTTTGTCGAGGCTGTTCGTAACCATAAGAACGCGCTTTCCTTCGATTTTGAGTGCCTTCATCAGGCTAGCGAAGTGGCGAGTTTTGTGATCAGAAAAACTAGAATCTTCCAAAACAATGATGGCATTGCCTTGAGCTTTGTAGGAAAGCGCAGACTTACGCGCCAATGCTTTCAGCTTTTTGTTGATTTTAAAGCCGTAATCACGAGGACGAGGACCAAACACACGAGCACCACCACGGTACTGTGGGTTATTGATATCCCCCGCACGCGCACCACCGGTACCTTTTTGCTTTTTCAGCTTTCGGGTTGATCCGGACATTTCGCTTCTTTCTTTCGATTTATGCGTTCCCTGACGCTGATTAGCGAGGTAAAGCTTGACATCCAAATAAATGGCATGGTCATTCGGTTCGATACCGAATACCTCTGTGGGAAGGGTAACAGACTGCGATGTAGCATTACCCTGGAGGTTGAAAACAGACAGTTGCATACCTTATTTCTCCACGATTACAAATGAACCTTTAGGACCAGGAACCGATCCCTTAACAACCAATAGGTTTTGCTCAGGAAATACTTTGAGTACTACAAGATTCTGGGCTTTTCTATTCACACCACCTGTACGGCCTGCCATTCGCATGCCTTTGAATACACGGGAAGGAAACGAAGAAGCACCTAAAGAACCTGGAGCGCGGAGGCGGTTATGCTGACCGTGAGTCTGGCCACCAACACCACTAAACCCGTGGCGTTTTACAACGCCCTGAAAACCTTTACCCTTAGTAACACCTTGAACATCCACGAAATCGCCTTCAGAGAAGATTTCAACGGTAACAGCATCACCAAGTTTATACTCAGCTTCAAAAGTTTCAAACTCTTTTAGCTTACGTTTAGGCGAAGAACCCGCCTTTTTAAAGTGTCCGAGCATGCTTTGAGTGGTGTTTTTTTCTTTCTTTTCACCATAAGCAAGCTGGTAGGCAGCATAACCGTCTTTTTCAACGGTTTTAACTTGCGTAACTACGCAAGGACCAGCTTCCAAAACCGTGCATGGCATATTTTTGCCCTCAGCACTGAAAATACTGGTCATTCCTACTTTTTTACCAATTATTCCTGACATTGAATCAGACTTTTATCTCTACATCTACGCCGCTAGGCAATTCGAGTTTCATTAAAGCATCCACAGTCTTAGAAGAAGAACTGTAGATATCGAGGAGGCGCTTATACGAGCAGAGTTGAAACTGCTCACGAGCCTTCTTATTTACGTGGGGGGAACGAAGAACAGTGAATATCCGTTTTTGAGTTGGCAATGGAATAGGACCACTTACAACTGCACCGGTAAGTTTCACGGTCTTCACAATTTTGTCAGCACTCTTATCAACCAGGTTATGGTCATACGACTTGAGTTTAATGCGTATTCTGTGACTCATGAATTTTAATCTTTTTCTGCTTTTGCTTTACTGTGTTTCGCCAAAACCTCATCCGAGATATTTCTTGGAGCTTCGGCATAATGAGAGAACTCCATTGTTGAAGTTGCTCGGCCTGAAGTAAGTGTACGTAATACCGTTACATAACCGAACATTTCACCAAGAGGAACAAGGGCCTTAATTACTTGGGCTCCACCGCGGGTGTCCATACCCTGAAGCTGGCCACGACGTTTATTTAGGTCTCCCATTACATCACCCATGTAATCATCCGGAGTAATAACTTCCACCTTCATGATGGGTTCTAAAAGAATTGGAGATGCTTTGCGACACGCTTCACGGAACGCAGAACGTGCAGCAATCTCGAATGAAAGGGAGTCAGAGTCAACAGGGTGAAAAGAACCATCGAAGAGCCTAACTTTGAGACCAGTTACAGGAAACCCTGCCAGTACTCCATTAGTTAATGCGGATTGGAAACCTTTCTCAACTGCTGGGATGTATTCGCGTGGAACAGATCCACCTACAATCTCATTAACAAAAGTAAGCCCTTCCTGACCTTCATCCTGTGGCATAATTTCGACCTGAATATCGGCGAACTTACCACGACCACCAGTTTGTTTCTTATAGGTTTCACGGTGAGTCACAGACTTCGTGATGGCCTCTTTATATGCTACCTGTGGAGCACCCTGATTACATTCAACTTTAAATTCACGACGCAAGCGGTCAACAATAATTTCGAGGTGAAGTTCACCCATTCCGGAAATAACGGTCTGACCAGTTTCTTCATCCGTGTGAACTTTGAACGTAGGATCCTCTTCCGCAAGTTTTGCAAGAGCAGTTCCAAGTTTATCAGAATCAGCCTGAGTTTTCGGCTCAATGGCCAAACCGATAACCGGGTCTGGAAAATCCATTGCTTCGAGAATAATCGGATGTTTCTCATCACAGAGTGTATCACCTGTTTTGATGTCCTTAAATCCTACTGCAGCACAGATATCACCTGCTTCTACTACTTCAATGGATTTGCGATCATTGGCGTGCATTTGGAAAAGGCGTGAGATACGTTCTTTTTCCATCATGATGCCACGATCAGGGTCAGAACGGACTTTCAGCACATAAGAACCCGCTTCCAGACGGCCAGAATACACTCGGAAGTAAACCAAACGACCTACGAACGGATCGGTGGCAACTTTAAATGCCAGAGCGCAGAAAGGCTCAGTAATCGAAGGCTTCCGGGTTAGGGCGGCATCAGTTTTAGGGTCGATACCGGTTACTGCTTCTTGATCAGTTGGAGAAGGTAGGAATGCACAAACAGCATCAAGAACAGCCTGAACGCCTTTATTTTTGAAAGCTGAACCGCACATCATTGGCACAAATTCACCATTGATAACTGCAGCTCGGATTGCATTTCTCATTTCATCGTCGGTGATGCTGTCCGGATTATCGAAGAATTTTTCGAGGAGGGCATCGTCATAAGAAGCGCAAGCTTCTACGAGAATTTGGCGATATTCTGCGACGGTTTCAACTAAATCAGCCGGAATGGGGATTTCAGTGAAAGTCATTCCTTTAGAAGACTCATCCCAAACGACTGCTTTATTGGTAATCAAATCAACAACCCCTTTGAAGTGCTCTTCAGCACCAATAGGAATTTGAAGTGGGATGGCAGTAGAACCTAACATTTCCTTGACCTGCTTACACACCTCAAAAAAATCAGCACCTTGGCGATCCATTTTATTTACGAACCCAAGACGGGGTACGTTGTAGTTGTTCGCGAGGCGCCAGTTAGTTTCGGATTGAGGTTCGACACCATCAACTGCTGAAAAGAGGAAAACCAGACCATCGAGGATGCGGAGTGATCGGTTTACCTCAACGGTAAAGTCAACGTGACCGGGAGTGTCGATGATGTTGATTGCATACTCTTGATCTTCCCATTTCCAGGCGGTCTTGGTTGCAGCAGAGGTGATAGTGATACCACGCTCCTGTTCTTGAACCATCCAGTCCATAGTAGCGGCACCGTCGTGTACTTCACCAATTTTATGGGTCATACCGGTGTAGTAGAGAATACGCTCAGTGGTGGTAGTTTTACCGGCATCAATGTGCGCGGCGATACCGATGTTACGGGTGTATTTTAGTTCTTGTGCCATTGTTCTTAGAAGCGGAAGTGCGAGAAGGCTTTATTTGCTTCAGCCATTTTATAAGTATCCTCTTTCTTCTTAACAGCGGCGCCTTCACCCTTTGCTGCGGCGATAACTTCAGCAGCGAGTTTATCACGCATGGTTTTTTCGTTACGCTTACGAGCGTAACCTATTAACCAACGGAATCCGAGAGCAACCTTACGACTTGGGTTGACTTCGGTTGGAACCTGGAAGGTTGCACCGCCAACACGGCGGCTGCGCACTTCGACGGAGGGCATCACATTTCCGAGCGCCCTACGCCATACTTCGTGGCCACTTTCACCTGTTTTCTTTTCTACCAGCTCAATTGCTTCGTAGAAAATTCTCATAGCAGTACTTTTTTTACCGCTATACATCATGGTGTTGATGAATTTCGTCACCATGGTGTCTTGAAAACGAGGATCTGGGGCGATTTCCCTTTTCTTGGTACTTGATTTTCTCATGGTCAGTAGAGATTATTTCTTCTTAGCGCCGCCTTTTGTTGGAGGAGCAACTTGCTTGGCTTTCGCGCCGTATTTGGAACGAGCTTGTTTACGTCCGTTAACACCTGCGGTGTCGAGAGCACCACGAATAATGTGATATCGAACACCCGGAAGATCTTTAACACGACCACCACGAATCAGCACGATGCTATGTTCTTGTAGGTTATGACCTTCTCCCGGAATGTAGGCATTCACCTCTTTCTGGTTAGTTAGACGAACCCTAGCAACCTTCCTCATCGCTGAGTTAGGTTTCTTGGGTGTGGTTGTGTACACACGGGTACACACGCCCCGACGCTGGGGGCATGCATCTAAAGCCGGAGACTTACTTTTGTAAGGCTTGTTTTCCCGACCGATGCGGACTAGTTGTTGTATGGTAGGCATACCTTCTCGCGGTTTTCCTTATCTTTTTTACCCCCTTTATCAGAGGGACTGCAAAAGTAGAGAATAAAATTCCCGCGAACAAGTTGATTTTCAGAAAATTGTTTACCTGTAAATGACTTCAAAGGGCTGATGAAGAAGAAATCCAGAGAAAACTTGCATCATCAGTCATTTGGTCAACCTGAAAATGACGATTGAACAATTCCGGAAATTCAATCGTTGGCCCACCGTTCCGATGTGTTTCCAATAAAAATCGATCGAGTGGTTCTTCTCCAATCAAAACATCACTTTGCACAGGGCGCGATTCAGCCCAACCATCGGTAGGAATCACCATAAACTCCCCCTCTTCAAACGTTCCTTCTAATATCTCATAGGTTGCTTGATACGTTAATCCAAGCAGAGTTCCCTGAAGTTGAATTCTTTTAATCGATTCAAGATTCCCTAATCTAGGCAAGAAACCAGCATTAACTAATTGGTAGCGGCTTCCATCAGAATTAATATGCAATAAACAAAGCGTTGTAAATACCTCGGCAAGTTGAAGATCTCGGCAAATCAAGGTATTCAACTTTTCCATGAGCTTGAGCAGAGAAAATGGCTTGTTATCCTCCATCGAAATTGCTCGAACGAGGGTTCTGAAATACGCCAGATAAGCCATTGAAACAAACCATGCTCCCCAAAGCTTTCCCATAACATCACCAATAGCAAGCAGGCAAGAACCATCGGGTAGCCAAATCTGATTTAGGAAATCTCCTCCTGCTAAGCCACCATAAGATTGATTAAGTCCAAATATTCGTAAAGAGCCTATTTTTAGTTCGAACTGTTCGTTTTGAAGAATAGACGTTTTTTTCACTGCTAACCTAAATTCTTCTTGCATTTCAGCGTGAAGCAAAGGTTTATACGCAAGCATACTGTCTAAAGCTGCTCCTAACTGTGAAATAGGTAGAAAACGGGAATCTGGGAGCTTGAACTTTCCATCATGAAGTTCAATTTTCAAACGTACGGAACGAAAAATAACTTTTTCAATCGGCCTTAGCTCTTGAAAAGTATGATCTTCAAGATTGTACAAAATGGCATCAGGCAACAATCCTTTGGGAAGCTGACGGTAATGCTGAATGCCATCCTGCCAGCCATGTGGTTCGTAATCTGGAACTAAATTCCACAAATGAAAACCAACTCCAGCCTTTTTTACCCCTTCAATCTCATGCTCATTTTTGCTCAATGGCCTCAACCAAGCTTTAACCTTGGCTGAAAGCAAGGATGGTTCAACAGGTTTAACAAGGAAGTCTTGAGCACCAGCATCAAGAGAAGCGAGCCAAGTATCCTGTTCATGAATGCTTGAAAGGAAGATAAAAGGGATATGTTGTAGCCCGGGAGTAGCTTTTACCCGATCAAGGAGTTGCCTGCCCGACATTTCTGGCATTTCCATATCGGAAAGTATCAAATCAATACGCTGCTGTTGGAGCGCCTTCAGCGCTTCTGAGGCCGAGGTTCGAACTTCTACCTTAACAATCTTTTTAAGCAGGTGTTGGATTACCTTAAGAGTGACCGCATCATCATCTACAGCGAGTACTGTGAGATGAGCCAGATTTTGCATTAGGAGATTGCTTCTTCTATCGTATTTCGAACTACAAAAACTTGTTCGAGTTGCAAAATTGACATTAGATCACGAACCTCGCTGTTGAGTCCACATAGGAAAAGTTGCCCGCCTTTGACTCTTACTTTCTTTAGTAGTGAAATCAAAGCACCAAAACCGGAACTGTCGATAAACTCTATAGTAGAAAGATCAATGGCAATCTTTAATGCGGAGTCGTCCAATACATCTTCCAAATCAGCTTTCAATCGGGAAGACACTCGAGCATCCAAGCTGTCAATCCCTTCGAAGCGAATGACGAGTGAGTGGGCGTTTTTCTGAATCGCGATCATTTGGCAATTATAACAAATTGAGCGTCATTACCATTTGATTAATGAACTCTGTTAATGAAAAAGGCTGCAGTTGCAGCCTTTTTTTCTCAATCCAATAGCCTTCTACTAAGTTCATCCCTGATAGCGGCAGCCAGCTCATAGTCTTCATTTTCCAGAGCAGCATTAAGCATATCTTTAAGTTCTTCCGTTCGTTTTCCTTGAAATGGATTCTTAGAAAGAAGAAGCTCGTCGATACTAGCATCTTCGGAATTTATTTCTTCCCGCTCAATGACAGTTCCAGCCTGTTGGAGAATTTTCTCGTAAGTAAAAATCGGGCAACGAAACCGTACTGCCAAAGCAATTGCGTCGGAGGTGCGGGAGTCGAACTGAAAATAATCTGAACCTCTTTTGCAGTGAAGCTGGGAATAGAAAATGCCTTCTTTCAATTCATGAATAAGCACTTCTTCCAAATCAACTTGAAGTGCTCTCATCATGGACTTGAGTAAATCGTGCGTAAGTGGACGCAAAGGTTTCATTTGCTCGAGTTCGGCAGAAATTGAAGTAGCTTCAAACTGGCCAATCACCATGGTTAGTTCCCGCTTCCCTCCTGCTTCACGCAGGAAAATAAGTTGGGAGCCATTGGCATGAAGGGACTCAGTCATGGAGTGAACCTCCAATTTCACCTTTTGCATAGACGATTAATTCGCCGCTTTGAGCGCTTTAATGGCATCGTTTAATTTAGGCAACACATCAAAAGCATCGCCCACGATTCCATAATCTGCTATTTTAAAGAAAGGTGCTTCTTTATCGGTATTAATCGCGACGATGACTTTACTGCCGCTTACACCTGCGAGATGTTGGATAGCGCCAGAAATCCCTATGGCTATATAGAGATTCGGCTTGATGGTAATACCAGTCTGCCCAACGTGCTCATCGTGAGGACGCCAATGCATATCGGATACTGGCTTGGAGCAAGCCGTTGCAGCACCAAGGCTTTCGGCGAGTTGCTCAATCAGGTGCCAGTTTTCTGGGCCTTTTAACCCGCGTCCGCCAGATACTACGACTTCGGCTTCGGTTAATGGAACTTTCCCACTAACTTTTTTCACTTCGATTGTACTCACCTTGTAGTCAGAAGCTTTAACAGAAGAAGTGAAAGATTCTACTGTAGCGTCTGCTTTTCCACCTTCTACTTTGTAAGCATTAGGAGTAAGCGATATAACCTGAGTAGCTGTTTTGGTGATGGTATCAGCAAAGCCTTTGTTAGAATAAACTGTACGTTTGATTCCATTGGCAGCAGGTAATTCAACCGCAGCCGGAACAAGTCCTGCTTTCAATCGAACTGCAATTCTAGGTGCGAGCGATTTGCCTGAGTAGGTATTAGCGAGCACTACTTTTGATGCATTGATGCTTTCCGCTGCATCAGATACTACGCGGGCATAAACACGCGCATCGAAATTCTGAAATGCGGCATTATCAACATGCAGCACTTTGGAAGCACCGAATTGACCCAGCGTTTTGAGGTGTTCTTCACTAGCCGGACCAATAGCAACAGCAATTACAGGAGCCCCGCCAGCAATATCAAAAGCGTAGGTAATGGCTTCAAAAGTAGCTTTCTTGAAGAGGCCGGCTGTGTTTTCAGCATATACTAAAACTGACATATCAGATGATTTTTGCTTCGTTGTGAAGAAGGTCCACTAATTCTTGAACATTGGAAGAATCCACAAATTTGCAGCTTCCCTTTGCAGGAGGAAGCGTAAGAGTGCTTACTTCGGTAAGAAGTTCAGAAGAAGCAGGGGTTACTACTGCCAGTGGTTTAGTACGGGCAGCCATAATTCCGCGCATATTGGGAATGCGAGGTTCGGTTAACTCTTTCTGAGCAGAAACAACCATGGGAGTTTCGAGTTCCACGACTTCTCTACCTCCATCGATATCGCGTTCAATGGTTGCTTTATTTCCGTTGAAAACTATGCTGTTGATTACATTTACAGAAGGCCAGTCTAGCATTTCGGCTATCATACCCCCAACTTGTCCACCATTGAAGTCGATGGATTCTCGGCCAGTAAAAATGAGATCAAACCCTTTGTCTTTAGCGTAATCAGCAATCATTGCCGACACTTGGAAAGCATCCAAAGGCTGAGCGTCAATCCGTACTGCCTCATCTGCTCCAATTGCAAGTGCTTTACGAATATTAGGCTCTGTGCTTGCGTCACCAACTGTAATAGCAGTAACAGAACCAGAACCAGCCGCTTCCTTTAGCTCTAATGCTTTAGTGAGAGCGAGTTCATCGTAAGGATTAATGATAAAAGTAACACCTACGCTGTTTAGCGCTTTTCCATCAGGTGTAAAAGTAATTTTCGTTGTGGTGTCGGGCACTTGGCTGATGCAAACCAGAATCTTCATACCGTTTCTTAAAGTGGACGCAAAATTAGGCTAAATTTCGTCCTTATTGAAATGTGATTAAAAGCATATGGAAAACCCTCGAATAGCGCAATTGTTTGCCATGTTGGAAAAAAGCCCAAAAGAAGTGTTTCTTCATTATGCTCTGGCTATGGAGTATGTTTCACTTCAGAAATGGACTGAAGCCGCAGCCTCCTTAGAGCAAGTCAAACACCTCAACGACCAATATCTTGCATTGTATTATCACCTTGGAAAAACTCAAGAGCAATTAGGAAATCGCAACCTTGCTGCGGTTACCTATAAAGAAGGAATTGCCTTGGCAACACGGGTAAAAGACTATAAAACCAAGGCTGAGTTATGGCTTGCTTTAACAGCACTTACTGGAGAAGAAGAGGACGACGAGATTAGTTAATATTAAAAGCGAAATCCAATAGATGCCATCATATTCCACCACGAATTGTGCAATACAGCCCCCACTGGCGGTAATCCAATAGCCTGATACATTAGGCGATATTGGGACTGCCAATTTTGCCCGTAAGCAATATCAAAGGAAAATGCTCCAGTACGATAACCGCCTCCAAAGCCAATTCCCCAAGAAGATTGATCGGCATTGTTAGTATTTACAGCATTCTTGAAAGGAGTAGTGCTATAATTAAAGCCCGTACGCGCAACCCACTGATTATTTTTTCCTAATCTTTTTTCTATTCCTGTTCTCCAGGTGTGGCGTGTAGAAAAGACCTCACGTATTCTTGAGTTGTTCCCATTGGTCCAATCATCAAATCCACTTGCTGACATCCTCATTTGATTAAGCGAAATTTGTTCATAATCAATGCTGATTAACCACGTCTGATTCGGAAAGAAGGCTAATCCAGCATTAAAACGAAAAGGCTGAGTAAATGTATAAGTAAAGTTATTGGCTGGAGAGCTGGAGTTAAACTGCCCTGTTACCCCCATATCGGTGTTCATTTTTGTTTGATAACCGTCTTGTAAAGTATGCACAATAGGAGAAGTGATTCCTACTCCAAGCCTCATCCATTTCAATGGCTGAAACATAACTCCTATTCTTAATCCAATGCCAATCTGACCAAATGCTGTATTATTTTGGGTAAAGCTAAAATTTCGAAATCCCGGAATGGTATCGGCAACGTCTTCCTCACGAAACACCTGTGTCATAGTAAAATTAGTGCTCTGAAGGAATAGCGAAGCTCCTATCATAAGTTTATCCTGATAATTTCCTCCCACAGAAACTGCAAATTCGTTCATAGATCCAGCCATAATTACGCTGTCCGTTTGCCTTATACCTCCTTGAGGAACAGGACTAGTAAATAGCTTTCTAACTGTATCTGTAGGATTAATCAAGTAGGTCATATACGCTGGATAAGCCGTAAATGGATAATTATCATTCAAACCCTGCTGGCTAAAAGGGATATTGGGATTATTCGCTTGATCAAGAAACTGATCTACCAAAGAAGATTGAAGATTATTTCCTTGAACCCTAGAAGCTGTATTAAAGTCACGAATTCGGTTAAAGGTAAAACCGTAGTTGAAAAACCTCCAAGACGATTGGGGGTTTTTCAATCTTAAGTCTTGAACGGAAATGATTCCAAGACTTCCAAAAGAAAAATCTGAGGCAGAGGCACTGCCCTCTTGTCCAAAAAAAGTGGCATTTGAACTTCCACCCGCTACTTGTGGGGAAAACGATAAAACAGATTTTCGAAAAATTGCGATTGCTGCCGGGTTAAAAGGCATAGCTCCTATATCACCTCCAACAGCAGTCATTGCATTCGATAACCCTAAAGCTCTGGCTGAAGTTGCGCGTACATCACCAGTCAGGCGAAGAGCGTCGGTTTCATTTTGAGCCATTGTGGGAAATGCGAGAAGTAATAAACACACAATACACCCGATAACGAAATGAAGTCGCCTCATAATAGTTTAGAAATTATGGTGAATTAGCGGGGCCTTGAAGTAGCGCCGCCCCCACCGCCTCCGCCACCTCGAGGACTGCCAAAACCTCCACCGGAGGGTTGGCTCGAGCCACCATTATTCTGACGGGAAGGGAAAGACTCATTATTTCTGTTTCTTCCTGCCGGGGCTTCATCACCTGAAAACAAATCTCTCCAAAAAGAACCTCTTTCGCTTCTAGCAGGCGCCTGCTGGTTATCTCTTGCCCAGTCATTATTTCTTCCCGATGGAGCCGTTTGATTATCAAACCCTCGGGAAGGAGTTTGAGGACTGCGAGCACCAGCTGTAGGCTGCTGGCCTCTGCCCGGAAGCATTCCACCACGTGAAAAACCGGAATTAGTTGGAAGGTAACCTCTGCCCCAGTCATCCCTGCTTACTGGAATTGAAGAACGATTGGTTTGGTCCTGAGCACCACTACCCCAAAAGTTGGGATAGTATCCAATAGGACTTCCCCAATTAGACCAAGGACTGAACATACTGCCAGACCAAGGGTTGCCCCAGCCAGTACTCCACATCGGGTTACTCCATCCATTATTCCAATAAGGATTGTTCATTCCACCATTCCAGAAAGGATCACCCCAAGGGTTCATATTCCATGCTCCATTACCCATGCCCCAACCAAATCCATTCATACTTCCCATTCCACCCATCCAAGGATTGCCCATTCCCATACACATTGGTCCATAACCCAAGGAAAGACCTAACCCTCCCCATGAATTCATCCCAAATGAAAAACGGTTGCCTCCACCTAAAGGAGAGTAGAAAGGATCTAATTGTCCTAAGCCTGGACGCCATTCCGGAGTGAGCCAATAGTCATCCCGATATTGATCATACTTTGAGCCATTTAAACCCCTATTCACATTGCTTCCATTCTGAGTATTTGAAGATGCAGCTTCATGACCGAAGTAACTATCGAGGGTTGAATTGCCTGAAGTTGGCTTGACAGCCGGCAGTTCTTCTGCACTCCCATCGGCAACAGCATATACATCATCGTGGACTT
>CALSBM010000029.1:0-35702 GCA_943373175.1 Chitinophaga pinensis
AGAAGATCGTTTGCCGGATCAAGGAAGAAGCCAGGCCATTTCAATTCTCAGGACGCTTCCTGCTGAAGATAACCGTTACACCAGAATTTTTCGAGATGCCGGCTATTTACCACAGTCTGCCCTTGAAAGTCAAGGCGCCATTCATCAGTTTAGAACCCATTGCAATCCTGGCCATTGCTGGTCTTGCAGCTTAATTAAGCCCCTTTTTCACAACGAAGAAGAATAATGCTTGTTCAGTATTTCTTGTAATTGGTCAATCTGCTTGATGCTCCAGTTTGCCCTGTTTGAAAGGATGATAATGGTTATATCGTTATGCAGCAGTTTCATAAACAAAGCATGGTATCCATGCCACCAACCTGCATGATAAACAACACGTTTGCCTTTTTCCAAATTTCTTATTCTGAATCCATAACCATAGTTTTCTTCAGGCCTCAGTTCTGGATTTCTGGAAGTCCATGCTTTTTCTATCCATGATTGTTTAACAACATCAAAATTGCTTAAACCAACACTCCATCTGAATAAGTCACGTGCCGTTGTATAAATGCCTTTATCTCCGGTAACTCCATCTAAATAGGTGTCTTCAGCAGGTCGCCCATTGGTATCGAATCCAATTGTTTTGTTCGTTAGTTGACTTGAAGAAGTACACTTATCATACACTAACGTTGACAACATCCCTAATGGATTGAATAGAAACTGACGTGTGTATTCAGGAAAACTTAACCCTGACTGTTTAGAAACAAGGGAAGCTAATAGAGCATAGCCCGTATTGGAATAATCGAAGCGCTTTCCCGGAGGCAAGTAAGGAGCAGGACGATGTTTGCAAATCAAATCAAGAACGTCATTATTACAAATCGGTTTCCTTTGGTCGCAAACGCGATCGCAGAAATACATATAGTTTGGCAAGCCTGATCGATGAGTTAATAGCATCTCAACGGTAACTTCCGGGTAGGGAAAAGAAGGAAAATAATGCTTGAATGGCTTATCAAGATCAATTTTACCGCTTTGAGCCAATTGCAATATTGCCAAAGCCGTAAACTGTTTCGACAAGGAGGCGATTTGAAATACACTATTACTGTCAAGGAAATGCTCGTTGGCTAACCCACTCTTACCAATACTTGCCTCATAAAGTAACTGACTCCGGTGCCCAATTAAAATGTTACCATTAAACCCATACTTGTTTTTCAAATCTTCAAAAAATCGTCGTAGTTCAGCCCTGATTTCATCCTCTTCAGGAACTTCTTTCCAAACTATTTGAGAGGAAGCAGCATCCGACTCCGAAAGTGAAACAGGCGAATTAGCGTTTGCAGGGCTTTTAAGCAGTTTAACCGTTAAAATGTAAACGAGTGTAAAACTACATATCGTTAAAAAAACGACTTTTAGTATTCTCACAGAATTTTTAATGCAATTAATCGAGACAAAGTTACCCTTGAGTTGCTCTTTCTTCTATTTTCACACTAAACACTTCGGGCTTGAACATATTTTAACAAGATGTTAATTATATTAAAAACTTGTTTTATTTTTAAGCGGAAGGATAAGGCTTTTAAGACGCCTCCTCAATTGACTGAATTACACGCCTGATGAAGAAAAAAATACATGCCCTTATAGTCGAAGATATCGAATTCTCAAGGGTGCTGTTAAGAGAGTATTTGTCGAAGTTCGACTATTTGACAGTCGTGGGAGAGGCAGATAACTTAAATGATGCTGCAAACCAAATAGAAACGGTGCATCCAGATGTGATTTTTCTGGATATCGATTTGAATGGTGTGAATGCAATGGAGTTGATTCACTTTATCAATAAGGACATCAAACTAATATTTGTTACAGGAAATCCGGAGTTCGCTGCAAAAGCGTTTGAGATTAATGCAACCGATTATATTGTAAAACCCTACAATTTACCCAGGTTAAGACAAGCCATCGAGAAGTTGGATATTCCGGTAGAAACAGAACCCCAAAAAATAGATCGCTTCGATATGGGTATGCCTATAACGGTTAACATCATGGGTAAGTTAGTGCTGATAGACGTTTCAGAAATCAGCCATATTGAGGCGTCAGGTAATTATACTAAGGTTACACTTATAGACGGCAGAGTATCAACTATTTATGAGACAATTAAAAACTGGGAAGCCAAATTACCGGAACAGCATTTTTTACGCATTCATCGCTCTACAATAGTCAATTTGACTACAGTTGATAAAGTAACCGAGTATCGGAATATGTCTGGTTTAGTGTATCAAAAGCATACGCGTGTTCCAATAGAAGTTTCGAAAAACTACTACCAAGCTCTCATAGAAAAACTGAAAATTTGAACCAACCTCAACTTCTGAAACAACTCGATATTCGCTTTTGGAATGCTCAAGCAGATGGAAGTGAGTTAATCTATTGGAATGCCTTTGGAAGCATGCAACAACCAGAAGGCGATTATAGAAGAGTTCATCCAGATGATTGGTCAGCTTTCAAAACAAAAATCTCCCAATTTCGAAAGGCTGGCCAGATAACTATGACCATGAGGGTTCTGGTAGATGGTAAATGGAATTGGTACAGCTTCAGAACTAAACATAAGCCGCGACAGTCCTTACTTTCAGGAGTCATGATACCCTTGAAGGATGAAATGGAGCATCAATCCGCAATTCTTGAGTTAAGCCAGACCAAAGAAAAAGTTTACAGGGCGTTAGGGCACGATTTGAAAGGACAATTCAGCAGCCTACTTGGCTTTAGTGATATTCTCTTAGAGAGTTATCATGAGTTAGATGAAGCCTCCCGATTGAAGTATATCGGTTATATGAAAACCATCGCTTCCAATACCTTTCTACTTGTTGACAATATGCTGAACTGGGCAAAAATCAGACAAGGCCAAATCGCGCTTGATAACCAGGTTATCCTGCTAACAGATAAACTGGAAGAAGTGTTAGGTTACATTCAGTTTGCCTTAAAGACCAAACGCATTCAGTTGGTTTATCGATTTAAAAAAGACTTCTCCCTACAAGCAGATCAAGTACTTATCACTTCGTTGCTATTAAACTTAATAACCAATGCTGCGAAATTTTCGGAGGAAGGAAGTAAAATTG
Source organism: Chitinophaga pinensis (assembly GCA_943373175.1). Taxonomy (GTDB): domain Bacteria; phylum Bacteroidota; class Bacteroidia; order UBA7662; family JAIXUI01; genus JAIXUI01. The sequence goes on from CALSBM010000029.1 coordinate 3,066, forward strand.
TAATCAAAGCAAGTAAAAAGGACAATCATTCGGTTATTCAAATTCAGGATGAAGGAATTGGTTTCGAACCTCAGTTACTTGCTCAAATTTTCGATCCGGAGGTACTGCATTCTAGAAAGGGAACAAGGAATGAAAGTGGAACAGGGCTTGGCTTAAAGATTTGTAAAGAGTTCATTCAACTAATGGGCGGGAAAATGCACGTGTTCTCCAAAGAAGGCAAGGGAACAAAAATTACACTCACAATTCCTGAGAAATAGCCACAATCAAGCCTAAGGATTCTCCTTTCGTCTAAACTTTTTAAATGTACCTTTGTTCACTAATTATATTCAATCCAAATAAACACAATGTCGAAAGACCAGGAAATCCTCGACAGTGTCACAGGCTCGGACTATAAATATGGCTTCGTTAGTGATATTGAGCAGGAAATCGCACCAAAAGGATTAACCGAGGATACCATTCGGTTTATATCTGCGAAGAAAAACGAACCGGAGTTTATGCTGGAATGGAGACTGAAAGCATTTGCTCACTGGAAAAAAATGGAGCAACCTAAATGGCAAAATGTTTATTTTCCTGAAATTGATTTTCAGGACATTAGCTACTATGCCGCCCCTAAAAATTCTACCATTAACAGCCTTGATGAACTGGATCCCGAAATAAAAAGCACCTACGATAAGCTTGGAATTCCACTCGAAGAACAAATGGCTCTTGCAGGAATCGCAGTAGATGCCGTTCTAGACAGTGTTTCTGTGGTTACCACTTTTAAAGAAAAACTTAAGGAAGCAGGTGTCATCTTTTGTTCAATGAGTGATGCGCTCCAGGAATATCCCGATTTAGTGAAGAAGTACCTAGGCAGCGTAGTTCCCATAACCGACAATTACTACTCTGCACTTAATTCCGCTGTTTTCTCCGACGGTTCGTTCGTTTATATTCCTGAAGGTGTGCGTTGCCCCATGGAACTTTCGACTTACTTCCGAATCAATGCAGCCAATACTGGGCAGTTTGAAAGAACACTCATTGTGGCTGAAGAAGGTAGTTATGTTAGCTACCTTGAAGGTTGCACTGCACCCAAACGCGACGAAAACCAATTGCATGCCGCCGTTGTAGAGTTAGTTGCCATGAAAGGCGCTGAAATCAAGTATTCAACGGTTCAGAATTGGTATCCGGGCGATAAAAATGGCAAAGGAGGAATTTACAATTTTGTTACGAAGAGAGGAATCTGCCAAGGCAGTCATTCCAAAATCTCTTGGACTCAAGTAGAAACCGGCTCTTCCATAACATGGAAATATCCCAGTGTTATTCTTAAAGGCGATTATTCAATCGGGGAATTTTATTCTGTAGCACTTACTAATCATCATCAACAAGCAGACACTGGAACAAAGATGATTCACCTTGGTAAGCATACTAAAAGCAGGATTGTTTCTAAAGGAATCTCCGCAGGTCGTAGTCAAAACTCATATCGTGGACTTGTAAAAGTGGTGAAATCAGCGGAAGGTGCTCGGAATTTCAGCCAATGCGACTCCCTGCTTATGGGTGATTGTTGCGGAGCCCACACCTTTCCCTATTTCGAAATAAACCATTCAGGGGCTGTCATCGAACATGAAGCCACAACTTCCAAAATAGGAGAGGACATCTTGTTCTACTGTGGCCAAAGAGGGATTCCCGCAGAAGCCGCGGTAGCACTTATCGTAAATGGTTATGCCAAGGAAGTGCTTGACATGCTTCCTATGGAATTTGCCGTTGAAGCACGTAAACTTCTTGCCATTTCCTTAGAAGGAAGTGTAGGTTAATTGTAATAAGCTAGTAATATCATGTTGACAATCAACGGACTAAAAGCACGTATTGAGGAGAAAGAGATTCTCAAAGGAATTAATTTGCAAATTAATTCTGGTGAAGTGCACGCCATAATGGGCCCAAATGGCTCCGGAAAAAGTACACTTTCTTCTGTAATTGCAGGAAAAGAAGGGTACGAAATTACAGAAGGTGAAGTTATCTTCAATGGGAAAGAAATGTTGGATTTAGCTCCAGAAGAGCGTGCTGCAGAAGGAATTTTTCTTGCATTCCAATATCCTGTTGAAATTCCGGGTGTTTCTAACACCAATTTTCTTAAAACTGCCATTAACGAACAACGAAAGTATCGGGGTGAAGCTCCTGTGGAAGCAACTGCGTTCTTAAAAATGATGCGCGAGAAGGCAGAAATAGTGGGATTGAAACCCGAGTTGATGAAACGATCAGTTAATCAAGGGTTTTCTGGTGGCGAGAAAAAGCGAAACGAAATATTCCAGCTTGCGATGCTCAATCCTCAGTTAGCTATTTTGGATGAAACCGATAGCGGTTTAGATATCGACGCGCTTCGCGCAGTTGCAGATGGAGTGAATCAACTTAGAACTAAGGAAAACGCTTTCCTAGTTATTACACACTACCAGCGTTTACTCGATTACATAATTCCAGATTTTGTTCATGTGTTGTATGATGGCAAAATCATCCGTTCCGGAGACAAGTCGCTTGCGTTGGAGCTTGAGGAAAAAGGATACGACTGGGTAATTCAGGAATCTTTAATTGCATGATTTCCCCCGTAATCGATACCTCATTAGTTTGGCAAGAGCACTTCCGTGAAAAAGTTGCGGATGCTAAAAACAGGCTTTCATCCTTGAATTACCCAACAGTAAGGGATGAGGAGTGGAAATACACCCCTTTAAGGACACTTACTTCAAAAAAAACTGTATCAGTAGAGGAGGCGTTTGTTTCTTTCCCACAACCTACGCCGGATGTTAGGCCTCATTTATTGCTGGGATTAGATGCTCACTTGTTGGTATGGCACAACGGTAAATTTTGTCCCGAGTTATCAAGAATTCTTGATTTACCAGAGGGAGTTATTGCGGGTTCGGTTTTGGAAGTCGCAAATCAAAAGTCAGCAATAGCTCAACTGGCTGGCCGGTTAATCAAAACCGATGAATCTGCCTTTACTGTTCGGAATACTGCCTTTATTCAAGAAGGTTTCGGCCTTCACATAGAGAAAGGAGTAACTCTGAATAAGCCCATAATGTTGCTTTACTTGTTTGACAATCACGAGGTTGCTTTAGAAGCTAATTTCAGAAACCTCATCCGATTGGAAAAAAACGCTAAAGCTTCCATCATTGAAAAATGGGTAGTTTCCGGCACAGCTCCGGTAATTGTGCCAATGAGCGAAATCAGTCTTGGTCATCAAGCCAATCTGGAACATCTTTCTCTTCAAACTGATTTAGCTGATTCCTGTTCCGTCTCTCTCTCACGGATAGAACAAGAACAGGATTCCATCTACCTTAACGACACCCTTTCTTGGTCAGGTCAATTAGTTCGAAACAACTTAGAAACCGTTCATCTGGGTTCTAATTGTCAGACGTTTTATAATGGGCTTTACCTAGCTGACTCTGATTGTATAATCGACAATCATACGTTGGTTGACCATGCTGTTCCGCACTGCGAAAGCAATGAAACGTATAAGGGTATAGTTTCTGGTACAGGAAAAGCGGTCTTCAATGGTAAAGTAATGGTTCGTAAGGATGCGCAGAAAACCAATGCGTATCAAAGTAACAATACCCTATTACTGGGAGAGCAAGCATTGGTTTATGCCAAGCCGCAATTAGAAATTTATGCCGATGATGTAAAGTGCTCGCACGGAGCTACGGTCGGACAAGTGGATGGTCAGGAGTTGTTTTATCTCAGAGCTCGTGGAATCTCAGAGCCGGAAGCTCGCAAATTATTACTTCTTGCTTTCGCAGGAGAGATTATTGATAAAGTCTCTTTTGAGCAATTAAGAGCATCGCTTTTTGATAGCCTCAGCGTTCGACTTTCTCAACTATCTTAATGGACATTAAGGCGATACGTCAGGAGTTTCCAATTCTAAGCCGTAGCATTAATGGCAAACCCTTGGTTTATTTAGACAATGCCGCCTCGTCGCAAAAGCCTAAACAAGTAGTTGATGCTGTGTCGTTTTATTGGCTTAATGAACATAGTAACGTCCACAGGGGAGTACATACTTTAAGTCAGGATGCGACCATTCGATATGAAAATTCGAGAAAGCAAATAGCCGAATTTATCGGTGCAAGCCGTCCTGAGGAAGTCATTTTTACCAGAGGTACTACCGAAAGTATGAATTTACTCGCCTGGAGCTATGCAGCTCCGCTGCTTAAAAAAGGCCAGGCGATTTTGATTTCTGAAATGGAACACCATGCCAACATTGTTCCTTGGCAATTGCTGATTGAGAGAAGGCCCGACTTACGTTTGTTGGTTTGTAAAATTGATGACCAAGGAGTACTCGACTTAGAAGATTTCTACAATAAACTACATGATAATGTTGGTTTGGTTTCGATAACCTGGACTTCCAATGCCCTGGGTACCATTAATCCGGTTAAGTTGTTAGTTGATGCTGCCCATAAGGTTGGAGCCGTAATTGCGTTGGATGCTGCTCAGGCAGTTCCACACATGCCCATCAATGTGCAAGAAACTGATGCTGATTTTATTGCTTTTTCGGGTCATAAAATGTGTGGACCAACCGGAATTGGAATTCTTTATGGAAAATATGCCATTCTTGATTCCATGCCGCCTTTTATGGGTGGAGGAGATATGATTCGGGATGTTTCGTTCGAGAAAACCACCTATAACGAAGTACCCTTAAGGTTTGAAGCCGGAACACCTTCTATTGGCGAAGCCATTGGATTGGGAGAAGCCTGTAATTATTTAACAGGCATTGGTATGGAAAAGATTGCCCAAAGGGAAAATGAGCTTCTCCAAAGAGCCACCGAAGCACTGAAGACAATTTCAGGGTATAAGATTTATGGTGAGTCTAAGGATAAAGCTGCAGTACTTTCTTTCTTGATAAGTGATGCTCATCCATACGATGTGGGAACCCTTCTGGATCAATGGGGCGTTGCTATACGTACCGGACACCATTGCGCTCAACCGTTAATGCAACGATTTCAAATTCCAGGAACTTGCCGAGCTTCTTTCGCATTCTACAACACAGAAGAAGAAGTTGATTTTTTTATCGAAGCGCTACGTAAAACAACCAAAATGCTGATTCAATGAAGAATATTGCTGAAATTGAAGCTTTGATTATCCAAGATTTTGAGTTTCTGGAAGATTGGACTGATAAATACAACCTTCTCATGGATATGGGAAAAGAACTCGCTCCTTTTCCTGAATCCTTTAAAACCGACCAATATCGGATTCAGGGTTGCCAATCAAAGGTCTGGTTGAAAAGCCATCTTAATGAAGACAAGAGGGTGGTTCTTGAAGCAGATAGTGATGCTTTAATTTCTAAAGGATTAGTTGCCTTGCTCATTAAAGTACTCAATCTACAAACTCCGGAAGATATCCTGCATGCGCCACTTGGTTTCATAAAGCTTATAGGACTTGATAGTCATTTATCTCCCAACAGAGCAAATGGATTAGCTTCCATGCTTAAACAAATCAGATTAGAGGCGAAAGTCTATGCCCAACAAACCGCTTCTGCTTCATGAGTGCCGAACCCCGTTCTTTTGCAGAAATCCAGAATGATGTCATTGAACTTTTAAAGACAGTCTTTGACCCAGAAATTCCGGTTAACATTTATGAATTAGGGCTGGTTTATGAGGTGAAAGTGAGCTTAGAAGGTCATGTTGATGTTTTGATGACCCTCACTTCGCCTGCATGCCCCGTTGCAGGAACACTGCCAGGAGAAGTTGAAGGAAAGATTAAAGGACTTGTGGGAGTTACCAGTGTGAAAGTAGAGCTTACATTCGATCCACCTTGGAGTATGGATTTGATGAGTGAAGCCGCCAAATTTGAATTGGGGTATCTGTAACTCTCTGCAACTATTGTAACTTATGTTACATGATAATTGGATGCTATAGTCTAATTTTGGCAATTAAACTTCATCCAATGAAAACTAACATGGGTTCAATTGACCGGATTATTCGGGTCATAGTTGCGGCGATAGTAGCTGCGCTTTACTTAAATGGTACTGTTTCTGGAACAGTTGGAATTATTCTCTTAGTACTTGCAGGAATATTCGTGCTCACCAGTTTAGTAAGCATTTGTCCACTTTACTTGCCTTTTGGAATTAGCACATGTAAAATCAAAAAGGCAGCATAGCACAAAAAAAGCCTGAATCATTTTTGATTCAGGCTTTTTTGTGAAGAAATACTCCCTATTTCATTTTGGCTAAATTGGCCATCGCTTCTTTGGCGGTAACATCGTTAGGGTCAATGGCAAGCACTTTAGTAAAGTAATCTTTAGCTCCGTTTTTATCCTTGGCATTATAGGCAAGTGAACCAAGGTAAGTATAGGCTTCTTTAAGCTCACGCTTGTACTTGTCGTTACCTCCTTCAATACTTCCAATTTTTGCAATCATGCTCTCAAACAATGTTTTGGCATTAGTCTGATTGCTGTAATTACAACGGGCACGGTAAAGATGTCCTGGAATATAATTGGGCTGGATTTCAATCAACTGAGAGAATATGGTATCCGCTTTTACATAATCTTTCAGATTGTAGTAAGCTCTTCCAAGTGCAAAGTAATCGTTTGGGTTCTTTTTAGAGGCACGAGCGATGATATTACTCAGCACTTCAGCCTCTTTCGCATAGTTTTTACTGGCGCGGAAGAAGTCCAACATTGTTTTATTCAATTCTCCGGCTTTGGTAGAATCAAGGGCAATGGCTTTGGCAAATGCTGTTTGTGCATCCGCGTCTATTCCTTTTGCTAAATTGATTTTACCCAAATAGAGGTAGTCGTCGTATCGGATTTTAGTTGGATTAACTCCTGCAAAGAACTTATTGTAAGCGTATAGGGCTGTGTCGTATTTGGCGGTCTCGTAAGCGGAACGTCCCAAAATCCGATAAACATAAACATTGGAGGAATCCACTGCCATAGTTCGATAAACTTCGTCCATGGCTTCCTTATTCTTGCCCAACAATAATTGAAAGGAGGCATATTTCAGCATAGATTTAGGAGTAGGCTCGGTTAATGATAGGTATCGACCGAAATTAGTTGTAGCAGAAGCCTGATCCTTTTGAGCAAAGTTCACATCAGCCAGTTCACGATAAGCTGGCGCAAAATTTTCATCAACGGCAATCGCCTTATTGATATATTCCTTCCCAAGTTCAATATTACGTGCGTCGATGAATAAAGCTCCACATTCCCACATGGCTTTAGCCATTTTAGGGTCGTAGGTGAAAGCGCGTTCAAAGTATTTAACTGCGTTTCCATTGTCATCTATTTGCTTTCTCATCAATCCAATTGCAAATAATGCATTAGAACTTTTTGGTGAAAGCTCTAGCGCTTTAGCTTCCATTGCGAACGCATTTGCGGTGTCTTTTCTATCTCCATCGGTTAGCGCCTGAGCAAGTACGGCAAATACATCACCATCTTTAAACTTACGATTACCCAACGATTTTTGGCTAACATTTGCAAAAGTGGCCATTGCAGCATCGAATTGTTGCTTTCTGTTCTGCAATTGCCCGATGCCGGCAAGATTAAGAGGATGATTTGGATTTGCACGAACTCCTCTATTGAAGAATTCTTCCGCTTTGTTTAGTTGTTCGAGTTGTAATGAGGTAACTCCTGCATAATACCAGGCCCAAAGGTTGTTGGTATCTGCATCGGCAGCCTGTTGAAATTTAGCAAGCGCTGAATTGTATTTTTCAATTTCATAATCGCGCATTGCAGCACTCAAGTTTTGTTGAGCACCGGATTCCCAAGCAGAAAGTGCAAGGGTAGCTACAAGTAGGAGGCGTTTCATAAGTTCGTTTTCAGTCTTTTTTTCAAAAAGCTGGCCAAAAATAGCCAAGAGTGGGAAGTAGAAAAGGGGGAAGTTGAGATTTATCGTTCCTGAGCAGATTTCTTCACTTTTACCAACCGAACCGGCATGGTTGCGGGCACCAATCCTGATTTAAGCACAATTCGTTGGCCTTTATCACTCGCAAGGAAGTTCGAAAATCCTGTGCCTAAACCAGTTCTTGGTTCTCGAAGCAGGTAGTAAACTGTTCTGGTGAGTGGATAGGAGCGCAAAGCAAGATAGGCTTGGAACGGCTTGTAATATTCCCCATCTTCTTTACTGAGTATTTCCATGACCTTGAATTTATTTAGAAAGGCATTAGCTGTTGAATCGTCCCGGTCCGAAATCCATCCGGCACCAATTAGCCCTATGCAGTTTCCGTTTTTATTGACATAGTCGATAACTTCTTCTCCCGATTTCAAGGCGAAAACAGAGCCTTTTATGGCATCAAGTTTAAACACACTGTCCTTTAGATGCCTGATAGTTGAACTTCCCTGATTATCTACCACTAATTGAATTGGATTGTCGCTACCACCTGGGAATATTTCACTGGCGAATTTGAATTTACCTTCTAATAATCCCCTCAGTTTTTCCATCGTAATTTGGGTATCACTTGAAGCGGGGTTTGTGATTAAGGTAACGGCATCTATAGCAATTTTAACCTCTCTCGGACGTATTTTCTCTTGCTCAAAGGCTTTTTTTTCTTCCTCAGAGAGCTTCCTTGTGGTAATAGCAAATCGTGTCTTTCCATCCAATAAATCCTGAATAGCTTCAGCTTCTGGCTTATATTGAACTTGGACTTTAGCTTTAGGATATTCTGAATGAAAAACAAAGAGTTCAGCATCAATGAGAGGTCTTAAGGTTTCATCAACACCGCCAATAATTTCTCCAGTTGTAGGAGTATCTGCTACAGATTTATCTTCTGGATTTTTATTCTGACAGGAAGTCAGTAATCCAGCAATTAGAAAAAAGGCCAACAATCGTTTCATAAACTCAGAACGGCAATTTACGCCATCTCGTGTATCTGAACACGGCATAAGCAATACAAAATATCCCAATAAAAATCTGAGTTTGACCGTCGAAAATTTTAAATTGAATCATTCGGGTTATAAGTCCAATACCTCCAATGACATAGAGGACAATCATGAATAAACCGAAGTACCGTAGTGTTTTCATAGGGTAGGAGGTAGGAATATAAAAAGAGGCTGCTTCCGAGAGAAAGCAACCTCTTTCGATGACGCTAATTTAGTGATTAGCGAAGTTCGAAGTTAATAGGAAGATTGAACTCCACATTTACAGGCCTTCCATTATGGCGACCTGCACTCCATTTAGGCATCTTTTTTACAACTCGTATCGCTTCTTCCGCACAGCCACCACCGATATCTCTTAAAACACTGATGTTGCTAATGGTGCCGTCAACACTTACAATAAAGGTTAATACAACACGCCCGGTTATCCCGTTTTCGCGGGCAATTGTTGGGTAGATGATGTTTTTGTTGACGTATTTGAGCAACTCTTCCTCTCCACCGGGGAATTCAGGCATTATATCAACAAACTTAATTGGAGCGGATTGTGATTCTTCTGTTATCGTGTTTTCTATTATAGTTATAGGGTCGTAATCCGTTCCATAACTTCCCTCTATATGCTGAATTCCAATGTTGACATTTTGCATTTCTCGCATTGTAGGAATCTCCTCAAACACATCTTCATTATCGGTAACAACCGGCGAAGTGAACTTAATTTGTTTAACATTCTGAGCTTTTACGTCCGGTAGCTGCGTAAGTACCTTATCGATTGGAGGTGGAGGAGGGACAAGTATAGTTGCCTTGTTGTGTATTTCATTTTTTGGGACTTTAACTGCCAGGGAATTGCCCATTAGCAAATCATAGATTTTGGGGCCGGAAACCGAGAGTACGAAACAGCTAATTCCAATTAAGGCGGCTATTGAAACGAAGTCTGTGTACTTACTTCGAAGATGGTAAGCCCCATAAGACTTATTCCGGTTTTCAAAAACAATGACATTTCTGGCTGCGGAACTGGGACTGTCCCAAGAGCCGCCAATGATTCTAGTTTCCATGTTGAGTGTTTGTTTTTTCTTTAGCGTTTAATTACAAATCATTTGGAATCAGTAGTTTAACGCCATGTAATCGGATATTATTGATTCACTCTTCATCATGAAGTGTAATAAATTTTATTGTGTTTCTTCACTATATTTTCGGTTTTAATTTTGAAAAATTGTGGCAAATCCCGACGCCATGTTTTTAAGTACTTTGGGGTTATACCAAGCACAGTCTTTTCTTTCAGGAAGCTCATTAGTAATTGAGATATGCCCAGTTAAACGATAGTAGCATTTCGTTAGAAGGAAAAAAGCGTGTTTAGTCTGCTTCGAAAAGAAACTATGGTTGAACTCGCATATAATAGCTGGGCAACGGTTGGGTGTTGTGGGATAGTCAGGAATGTTTACTTATTGGAGTTCCGACTAAGCAAACAGAACCAAAGCGGCTGTTAGAACAACGGCCACTTTGCTTTTGAGTTGAAATAAAGTTAAGCGGTTGCTGATAAGGAAATTTGGCTGGGGAGCACGCTTAAAGCCAAAAAATGGTGATGATGTACCAATTGAACTATTCTGTAAATGTTACTTGGAACAAGCAATCATCATGGAATAGCGAATTGACGAATTACCAAAATTGGAATTCTGATTATGAAGAGGGTAAAGCCTTAATAATAAAAAGCGAAGAATTAAAATAGAGTAAGTAAAGTAAAATAGGGAGGCAGTAGAGGCTAAGCAAAAAAAAAAGAGGCTGCTTTCTGGTGTAAAAGCAGCCTCTTTTTAAAATGAACCGAATTTCTATCGCAGTTCGAAGTTAATAGGAAGGTTAAACTCCACATTAACAGACTTTCCGTTCTGGCGACCAGCTTTCCATTTCGGCATTTTTTTCACTACCCGGATAGCTTCTTCAGCACAACCTCCACCAATATCTCGGAGTACGTTGATGTTGCTGATAGTACCGTCGTTTCCTACTACAAAAGCGAGTGTAACACGTCCGGTAATACCATTTTCACGAGCAATTGGAGGATACTGAATATTTTTACTTAAGAACTTTATCAATTCTTCCTCACCACCCGGAAACTCGGGCATTTCCTCTACGTATTTGAAGACAGTTGGTTGCTCTTCTTCAATTACTGTATTCTGGGTTTCTTCGATGGGCTGATAAGCAACCGTATCTCCTTCGATGTTTTTAGTACCGATTACCGCTTTGTCCATCTCTTCCATGGTAGCCACTTCTTCGACCACTTCCTCATCGGGTTTCACAACAGGAGGAGTAAACTTAACCGTTTTTAATTCCGGTGGTTTAATGGGTGGCGGTGGTTGAACTTTTTCATCCAATGGAGGAGGAGCGGCTAATTCAGCAACAGAAACAGCTTTTCTGTCCTTTTTAGCGGCAGCTTCTTCGAGATTGCTCATAATCAGGTCATAGATTTTAGGTCCAGATACTGACAACGCAAATGAAGTAATCCCGATTAAAGCGGCAAGAGTCACATAGTCTTTGTATTTGGTTCTGATTAGGTAAGCGCCATACGCTTTATTCCTATTTTCAAATACAATATCGTTTCGAGCAGCGGAGCTGGGATCGTCCCAGGTACCACTAATGGGTTTAGTTTCCACTTGCAGGGGCTGTTTGCGCTTTAGCGATCATTTCCAATTCCTGAGGGGTGATATCCACAACCGCGTAAGTTGGGATCTTATTGATGTTCATCTCATCAAGGATGTCCACAAAGTTTTTATACTTCGCTTTTTCATCAGCCTTGATAAGAACGGTTAGCTTGTTTTTACCGCCTCTAGCGGCTACTTCGTCACGTTTTTCAACGAGCAGTTTGCGAATTTTAGTAGGGCCAAAATAAGTTACCTCAACTTTGGGGTCTTTCAGGCCTGCATACCAATAGATGCGGTTGTTTTCGCCAAGAATTAGGGTAAGCGCATTCGATTCCTTTACTTCAGACTGATCTTCTACTTTTTCAGCCTTATCAGGCATGATGATTTCCATCGTCTGAGGTTTATTGAAGGTAGTGGTGAGAAGGAAGAAGGTGAGCAGGAGGAAAGCCAAGTCCACCATTGCGGTCATGTCCACGTGTGTGGAGGCTTTCTTCGATCTTACTTTTCCTTTCTTGCCGTGGTCACCGCCACCGGAGTCTTGTATTTCTGCCATGGTTCAGCGATTAAAACTCTTGTTCAAGAGAAGTGATCAGGTTGAAACGATTAACGTTTTGGTCTTGAAGCGTAGAGACTACTCTTTTAACCACGGGGTAGGCTGCCTGTCCATCGCCTTTAATGGCGATACGTACTTTAGGATTGCTTAAGCGAGTATTAACAATCCAGTCATAAAGTTGATTGTTCAAGGAATCGGTAGGGATTCCGAGGGTCATTTCTTTACGCTCTTCTTTGCTGGCGTCCAGAAATCCGGGCATTACATTCATGGGCACACCAAATGTGGTGAGGTTGGAAAAAGTTTCCACTTGTTGCGGGGTGAAGTTCACCTTGTATTTCTCGCCCATTTTCTGTAAAAGGCTTGAACGGGTGAATTTATTGTCCACATTAAAAAACACTTTTCCTTCGCGGGAGATGGTGATCGTCATGATATCCACTTCAGGCAGTTTAATGTCTGCAACAGAAGAAGGAATATCGACCACGACCGGCTCTTCCGGGCGAAAATTGGTGGTCAGCATGAAGAATGTCACCAACAGGAAGGCCAAGTCCACCACCGGAGTCATATCCAGGGTAGGCTTCTTTGCTTTGGGTCTTACCTTAGCCATCTTGTCGTGTCGGGATCAGATTACTTTTCAGTTGCTGAGAAGGTATTCACGATGCTGAAACCAGCTTCATCGATACCATAAGTAAGGGAATCGATTTTGTTTGTGAAAAAGTTATAGAGAATGATGGCGATTGCTGAAGATCCGATACCCAGTGCGGTATTAATCAATGCTTCAGAAATACCGTTTGCGAGTGCTGTTGCGTCAGGAGCTCCTGCATTCGCAAGAGCAGCGAACGCTTTAATCATCCCGATTACAGTACCTAGAAGACCGATAAGGGTTGCAACTGAAGCCAATGTTGAGATGATGACTAAGTTTTTCTGTAGCATAGGCATTTCAAGCTGAGTGGCTTCTTCAATATCCTTCTGAATAGCAGCAATTTTTTGCTCTTTATCGTACTCAGTAGATTTCTGCATATCTAAGTACTTATTGAGACCTGCTTTGATGACATTAGCAATAGAGCCTTTTTGTTTATCGCATTCAGCGATAGACTCTTGAATTTTACCTTGGCTTAGGTTAGTACGGATTTTCATTACGAAATTCGCAACACTACCTTTTCCGCGAGCAGAAGAGATTGTGATGAAACGCTCGATTCCGAAAGTAATAACCATCAACAGACATGACATCAAGATGGGTACAACCGGGCCGCCCTTGTAAACGATGCCCAGATAGTTTCCAGGTAGGGGGTGATTGTTAGGGTCACCGCCTTCAAAGTTAGATCCATCTCCAAGTACATACATGTAAATGAGTATGGATACAATGATCAAGACTGGCATGACAATGGCAGCGAATGCTGATTTGAATCCGCTTTCTGTCTTAACGGGTTGTTTGGACATGTTAAGTAGGTTTGATTGTTGAGGCCGAATATAGGGAGGGGAAAGAGAATTCACTCTTTCCTTCTGTGGCTTAACTAAAATTTTTGCTCTCTGTTGTGGATTTGAGATAAAAAAACTGTTTACCCAGCCTGAGAAAAGTGCGCTTTTGCCCTATTCCAAAGTTCGTTCATCTCACTGATTGTGAGGTCAGAAATGGCAGTTCCTTGATGTTTTGCCATAGTCTCCATCCATTGAAAACGACGAATAAATTTTAGATTGGATTTTGCGAGGGCTTCTTCCGGATTTACTTGCATAAAGCGGGAAAGATTAACCAAGGAAAAGATCAAATCGCCTAATTCTTCTTCCATCAATTCTTTTTGACCTGAATCACGGGCTTCCTCCAGCTCAATCCATTCTTCTCTGACCTTTTCCCAAACTCCAGATTCCTCTGGCCAATCAAAGCCAACACCTCTCGCTTTTTCTTGAACCCGAATCGCTTTTACCAAAGCAGGCAGGGAACGGGGTACGCCTTCCAGTACTGATTGCTTTCCAGATTTAAGCTTAATTTTCTCCCAATTCGATTTCACTTCTTCCTCCGTTTGAGCGATAGTGTCACCGTAAATGTGTGGATGCCGTTCAATAAGCTTATCACAAATTCCATTTAAGACATCGGTTATGTTGAAAACACCGGACTCAGATCCTATTTTGGCATAGAAAACAATATGTAAGAGCATATCGCCAAGTTCTTTGCTGATTTCATCCATGTTTTTGTCCATGATAGCATCGTACAACTCATAGACTTCTTCAATAGTTAAATGGGACAGGCTTTCCATGGTTTGCTTTTTATCCCAAGGGCATTGAGCCCTTAAATCATCCATGATTCCCAATAATCTCCCGAAAGCATCTAACGATTTTTGCATATACAAAGGTAAAAAAGGGGCGATTTGAAGCGGTTTTTTCAATGAATAGGACAATTATTTCCGAAAACACTCAAACTTAAACTTCTGACCTCTGTTTTTAGCTTGGTTGACTTACATTTGCACCGCTTCAAAGACCATGGAAAACATTGAATATAGCGCCATCTTCCTACAGTTCCTTGTGGCACTGGGGTTTGTAGGCGTCACGATGACCCTGACCCATTTGCTGGGGCCAAAACGTAAGAGCGATAAAAAGCTTGAAAACTTCGAATGTGGTATTGAAACTCAGGGCAATGCCCGCTTACCATTTTCGATTAAGTACTTTTTGACGGCCATTTTGTTTGTCCTTTTTGATGTGGAGGTCATCTTCATGTATCCTTGGGCACTTAATTTCAAAGAATTAGGACCTGAAGGATTTATTAAGATGTTAGTATTCATGGGGCCTTTTCTTTTAGGATTTCTTTACATCTATAAAAAAGGAGCCCTTAAGTGGGAGTAAAACTTTAACACATGACTGAACAACCTTCTCAATTAACCATGGTGGGAGCTCCTGACGGGCATGAGGGTCAGGGCTTTTTTGCTACTTCATTAGAAAAAGTAATCGGGCTTGCGAGAGCTAACTCAATTTGGCCTTTGCCATTCGCCACTTCATGCTGTGGTATTGAATTTATGGCCACCATGGGAGCCAATTATGACTTGGCAAGATTTGGTTCTGAACGCTTGAGCTTTAGCCCTAGACAAGCCGATTTATTGATGGTTATGGGGACTATTGCCAAGAAAATGGGTCCAGTAGTTCGTCAGGTCTATCTTCAGATGGCTGAACCGCGGTGGGTTATTGCTGTTGGAGCTTGTGCTTCTTCGGGTGGCATTTTTGATACTTACAGTGTCCTTCAGGGAATTGATAAAGTAGTACCTGTAGATGTGTATGTCCCAGGATGCCCGCCAAGGCCAGAGCAAATCATTCACGGAATTACTCAAATTCAGGAATTGATAAAAAATGAATCCTTGCGCAGAAGGCATACTCCAGAATATAAAGCCCTTTTAGCCTCTTACGGAATCGAGTAATGGCAGTAGTTACCTCTGAACTTGTTCTGGAGGCATTGCAAAACCGTTTTGGTTCGGCATTGCTTACAGTAGATTATCCTTATGGAATGCTTACCCTCGAAGTAACACCTGAGGCGATTCCTGAAATTCTACGTTTCCTTTATGACGACGAAATTTTGCGTTTTCGATTTTTAACTGACTTGTGCGGTATTCACTATCCGCATCAGGAAGGAAAGGAACTGGGAGTCGTTTATCATGTGCACAGTCTTGAAAATAATGTTCGCATTCGGTTAAAGGCGTTTGTTCCGGAAACTAATCCGGAGTTGCCTACGGCTACTACCGTTTTTCGTTCCGCAAATTGGCAGGAGCGTGAAACCTTCGATTTTTATGGAATCCGCTTTACCGGACATCCTGATTTACGTAGAATTCTCAATATGGACGAGATGAGCTATCATCCGTTACTTAAACAATATCCACTTGAGGATTCGACCAGAACAGACAAAGACGATAAATACTTTGGACGATGAGCGAGAAAAATCTCATTCACAACCAATCGTTGCCTGATATTCAGGATTACAACACCCTCAACCTTGGGCCAACTCACCCGGCAACCCACGGAATTTTTCAGAATGTTCTGAAAATGGATGGAGAAATCATTCTTGAGGCCGAACCAACGGTTGGATATATTCACCGTGCTTTTGAGAAAATAGCGGAACACCGTCCATTCTATCAGGTAACACCTTTAACCGATCGCCTTAACTATTGCTCTTCGCCAATCAATAATATGGGTTGGCACATGACAGTTGAGAAGTTGCTTCAGGTAGAAATACCCAAGCGGGCAGATTATCTGAGGGTAATTATCATGGAACTTGCCCGTATAGCGGATCATTTGGTTTGCAACTCGGTGATTGGTGTTGATACTGGAGCTTTAACCGGCTTTACTTATATGTTTCAGGAGCGGGAGAAAATCTATGAGATTTACGAGGAGATTTGTGGCGCCCGACTCACCACCAACATTGGAAGAATTGGAGGATTTGAACGTGATTTTTCACCCAAAGTGTGGGCAAAAATTAAATCTTTTCTTAAGGAATTTCCTGCCAAATATGAGGAGTTCATGAGCCTTTTGGAGCGTAACCGAATCTTTATGGACCGAACCATTAAGTGCGGCCCTATTGATGCAGAGTTGGCCTTGAATTATGGATTCTCAGGCCCCAATCTCAGAGCTGCCGGAGTAGATTACGACGTAAGGGTGATGAATCCTTATTCGTCTTATCAGGATTTCGACTTTGCAATTCCTATCGGTACTCAGGGAGATACTTATGATCGGTTTATGGTTCGTCATCAGGAAATTATCGAAAGCCTGAAAATCATCCAACAAGCGATAGACGGACTACCTGAAGGAAATTATTTCGGTAAGGTTCCAGAGTTTTATCTTCCTCCTAAAGAAGACGTTTATACCAAAATGGAAGCGTTGATTTGGCATTTCAAAATTGTGATGGGAGAAACTGATATACCAGTAGGTGAAGTTTATCATGCTGTAGAAGGAGGAAACGGGGAGTTGGGATTCTACTTAGTTAGCGATGGTGGCAGGGCAGCCTACCGTTTGCACTTTCGCCGTCCTTGCTTCATTTACTACCAAGCATATCCGGAAATGATTAAAGGCTCCATGTTGAGCGATGCAATCATCACCATGAGTTCTATGAATGTAATTGCCGGAGAACTTGACGCCTGATAATACTATGAGCAATCCAATGACCACTGAAAAACCAGTTTTCAACGAGGAAACCTTAGCGCTGGTTCATCAAATCATACAACGTTATCCGGAGGGAAAGCAGAAATCTGCCTTAATCCCTATTCTCCATTTGGCACAAGCCGAGTTTGGAGGATGGTTAAGTCCGGTAACCATGGACTATGTAGCTGATATCTTAGCGATACAACCAATTGAAGTTTACGAAGTTGCTTCGTTTTACTCGATGTTTAATCTTAAACCGGTTGGCCGATGTTTAATTGAAGTATGCAGAACAAGTTCCTGCTGGTTACTCGGAGCAGAAGATATTGTTAAGCATATCGAGAAGAAACTTCATATTAAAGCTGGCGAAACCACCACCGATGGAATGTTTACACTGAAAACCGTGGAATGCCTCGGCTCATGCGGAACAGCACCCATGATGATGGTTGGAGCTGACTTTTATGAGAATCTGACCTTTGAAAAGGTTGACAATTTAATTGAGAAGTTTCAAGTAGAAAGCAAACAATCCCGATACTGTTAATATGGGAAAGAAACTACTTCTGGAGAACGACCACGTTCCCGGTATTCAAACCTTTGAGGTTTACAGAAAGCTCGGAGGCTATGCAGCGGTTGAAAAAGCCCTAAAAACCATGACTTCTGAGGCGTTGGTTGAAGAAGTTAAAACTTCCGGTTTAAGAGGACGAGGCGGCGCAGGTTTTCCTACAGGGATGAAGTGGAGTTTTCTTGCCAAGCCTGAAGGAGTTCCTCGTTATCTCGTTTGCAATGCAGACGAATCGGAACCCGGAACATTCAAAGACCGCTACCTCATGGAGCGAAATCCTCACCTTCTTATTGAAGGAATGATTGTTTCCAGTTTTGCCCTTGGTGCTAATACGTCGTATATCTACATAAGAGGTGAGTATTTTTATATAGTAAGAATTCTGGAGAAAGCCATTCAAGAGGCATATACAGCCGGATTCCTTGGGAAGAATATTCTTGGAACCGGATATGATCTTGATTTATATGTACATCCAGGTGCAGGAGCTTACATCTGTGGAGAAGAAACTGCGCTGCTTGAATCTTTGGAAGGAAAACGGGGCAATCCTAGAATAAAGCCTCCATTCCCGGCTGTTAAAGGCTTGTATCAATGTCCAACTGTGGTGAACAATGTTGAAACCATTGCAGCAGTAGTTCCTATCGTAAACTTAGGGGGAGCTGAATATGCCAAAATTGGTGTAGGCAGAAGTACAGGCACAAAGCTGATTTCTGCATCAGGGCACATCAATAAGCCGGGTGTTTATGAGATTGAGCTTGGAGTTCCTGTTGAAGAGTTCATTTATTCAGATGAGTATTGTGGAGGAATAAAGAATGACAAAAAGCTGAAAGCAGTAGTTGCTGGAGGTTCATCTGTGCCAATTCTTCCTGCCGATCTGATACTTAAAACAGTTCAAGGAGAACCAAGGCTGATGAGTTATGAATCTCTTGCAGAAGGTGGATTCGCTAGCGGCACTATGTTGGGTTCAGGTGGATTCATTGTTCTGGACGAAACTTCCAGCATAGTAAAAAATCTCTGGAATTTCACACGCTTTTACCATCATGAGAGTTGCGGACAATGCAGCCCATGCCGCGAAGGAACTGGATGGATGGAGAAAATTCTCCATCGAATTATGGACGGGCATGGCAAGCAATCGGATGTTGACTTGTTGTGGGATTTACAAAAAAATATTGAAGGAAAGACTATCTGTCCTTTAGGCGATGCGGCTGCATGGCCTGTTGCCTCTGCAATCCGTCATTTCCGTGCTGAATTTGAAGATTACGTCAATAATCCTAGTTCAATCAAGGATGTTAGGCATTATTACAACGTCAACAACCTTCTACCGGCTTAAGCCAAATTGATTTAATATGCCGAAAGTTACCATTGACGGACATACCATAGAAGTACCTGATGGAACAACCATCCTTCAGGCTGCTCGAATGATTGGGCCTGAAGTAGCACCACCAGCGATGTGCTATTATTCCAAATTAGCCACGAGTGGTGGGTACTGCAGAACTTGTATTGTAAAAGTTACCCAAGGTTCTGAAAAAGATCCTCGCCCAATGCCTAAACCTGTTGCCTCTTGTAGAACAACGGTTATGGATGGAATGGTGGTTGAAAACAAAACCAGCCAAGAAGTGATGGAAGCTCGAAAAGGAGTAGTAGAATTCCTTCTTGCGAACCATCCATTGGATTGCCCGATTTGTGACCAAGCTGGTGAATGTCATTTACAAGATTTATCCTACGAGCATGGAGCATCTGATACCCGATACGAGTTTGAACGACGTACGTTTGAAAAAATCGATATTGGAGATAAGATTAAGCTGCACATGACGAGGTGTATTCTCTGTTATCGCTGTGTGAAAGTTGCCGATCAGCTTACCCCGGGACGAGTTCACGGCGTAATCAACAGGGGAGATGTAGCGGAAATATCCACTTACATTGAACATGCTGTTGATAATGAGTTCTCTGGAAACATGATTGATGTTTGTCCAGTTGGTGCATTAACCGACAAATCCTTCCGTTTCAAAAGCCGGGTTTGGTTCACCAAGCCGGTCGATGCTCACCGTAATTGTTCAAGTTGCTCTGGTAAAGTAGTGCTTTGGTATCAGGGAGCTGAAGTGCTTAGGGTAACAGCCCGAAAGGACGTTTTTGGTGAAGTAGAAGAGTTTATCTGCAATACCTGCCGGTTCGATAAAAAGTTAACTGCCGATTGGGTAATCGAAGGCCCAAGGAAGATAAGTGCTCATTCTGTGATATCGGCTAATCATTACGATGCCGAAACCTTAAACCCAGGACCAGTAACCCCCAGATTAAACTCATGATGGAGCTTATTAGCCCTGAATTGCTGGATAAGAGTGTGTTAATTATCGTTCTTTTTCTAGTTACACTCGGAATTGCAGCCTACAGCACCTACTTTGAGCGAAAAGTAGCTGCATTTATGCAGGATCGTATTGGTCCAGACCGTGCAGGTCCTTTTGGACTATTACAACCGCTTGCCGACGGTGGAAAGATGTTCTTCAAAGAAGAAATCATGCCTAATGCTTCCGATAAGCTTTTATTTATCCTTGGGCCTTCCATCTTTATGATTACTTCTCTCATGACCGGAGTGGTTATCCCCTGGGGTAAAGATTTGGAGCTTTTTGGCCGTACTATCACTCTTCAGATTGCCGACATCAATATTGGAATCCTTTATGTCTTTGGCGTAGTTTCTCTTGGTGTTTATGGAATCATGATTGGAGGCTGGGCTTCCAATAACAAGTTTGCTTTGTTGGGCGCAGTGAGAGCTTCTTCCCAAATGATTTCTTATGAACTGGCGATGGGATTATCTGTAATCGCTATCTTAATGTTTACCGGATCACTCAGTATGCGCGACATTGTTGAATCTCAAAGTGGTAGCATTCTGAATTGGAACGTATTTGCTCAACCTTTGGGATTCCTGATTTTTATCATTTGTGCCTTTGCAGAGTGTAATCGTACTCCTTTTGATTTGCCGGAATGTGAGTCAGAGCTAGTTGGTGGTTACCATACCGAATACAGTTCGATGAAATTAGGATTGTTTCTTTTTGCGGAATACATCAACATGTTTATTTCATCGGCGGTAATTTCTTGTTTGTATTTCGGTGGATACAATTTCCCTTTCATGGATATGGTCAGCAATCCGATATTGCTTTCTGTTTTAAGTGTAATATCGCTGTTTGCTAAGATTTTCTTCTTCATCTTCTTCTTCATGTGGATTCGCTGGACGATTCCTCGATTTCGGTATGACCAACTCATGCGTCTTGGATGGCAAATTCTTCTACCGTTAGCTATCCTCAATATCCTTCTTACCGGAGGATTCATGACCCTAAAAGACTATTTAAAATTCTAATCATTAAAGCATGAAACTGACAGACCGATCACGCGTGGTGGTGAAGAAAGAAATGACTTTCACCGAGCGAATGTATCTGCCAGCTATTCTGAGTGGATTGGGAATTACGTTCAAGCATTTCTTTATGAAGAAGGCTACCGTTCGTTATCCCGAAGAAACCCGGGAATTCGCTAAGGTATTCCGAGGTATGCATGTGCTTAAGCGTGATGAAAAAGGAGCAGAGCGTTGCACCGCATGCGGACTTTGCGCTGTTGCTTGTCCGGCAGAGGCCATTACCATGGACGCAGCGGAACGTAAGAAAGGGGAGGAGCATCTTTACCGGGAGGAAAAGTATGCTTCTAAGTATGAAATCAACATGCTTCGTTGCATTTTCTGTGGACTGTGTGAAGAAGCATGTCCGAAGGAAGCCATTTTTTTGACAGACCGCATTGTTCCTTCCGAGTATGAGCGTAACGATTTTGTGTATGGTAAAGATGTACTGGTTGAAAAAATAGACCAGCGTATCGATATTACCCTTCGCAAAAATGTAACGCCGGCTTAATTCTACCCAGCCATGACGGAATATATATTCTACTTTCTCTCTTTTGTATCAGTACTTACGGCACTTTTAGTGATTAGTGCACGCAATCCGATTCATTCCGTATTGTATTTGATATTATGCTTTTTCACCATTGCCGGACATTACATCCTGCTAAATGCTCAGTTCCTGGCGATTGTTCACATCATTGTATATTCAGGAGCTATAATGGTTCTGTTTCTATTTGTGGTGATGTTATTGAACATGAACGCAGAATCAGAGCCTAAAAAGCCGATGTTGGCGAAATTATCCGCAACATTGGCCAGCGGGTTACTATTTCTCGTGTTAGTTACTGCCTTAAAAAAAGCGGAACTCAACCCCTCGGTTAGTCCTTCAGAATCAGAAATAGGCTTAGTGAAAAACTTAGGTAAGGTCTTATTCAACGACTTTCTCCTCCCTTTTGAAATCACCTCAGTATTGTTTCTTTCTGCTATGGTAGGAGCGGTATTACTCGGTAAAAAGGAACTTGATTAATCATGCAAGAATTGTTACAAAATGTCCGATTGGTGCCAATAGAGCACTATATCTGGCTTAGCTCACTCCTTTTTTGTATTGGTGTGATGGGTGTTTTGCTTCGTAGGAACACCATCGTGATGTTCATGTCGATTGAACTGATGTTAAATGCCGTGAATCTGCTTTTTGTAGCCTTTTCAGCCTATGCCAATAAACCTGAAGGGGAAGTTTTTGTATTCTTTGTGATGGTAGTAGCAGCGGCTGAAGTGGCGGTAGGTCTTGGATTGTTAGTCATGATTTATCGCAATCAAAACACAACCGATTCTGAGGCTCTTCAAACCCTAAAATGGTAAAGCATGAGTACAACTGAAATTCTATTGTTAGTCTGCTTATTAGCTCCACTTTCAGGAGCAGGCTTATTGCTTATTTTGGGAAGAAGTTTACCCAAAGCTGTAGCAGCAGTGTTTGGTGTATCGTTTATCGCCATTTCTTTTATAGCAGCGCTCTTGTTGTTCATGCAAACCAGTGCAGAAAGTGCGGCATTTAAGATTAATTTATTCACTTGGTTTTCAGCCGGTAAGCTTAATGTGGATATGGCTTTTCGTTATGATCAGCTTACGGCATTATTCCTCTTGGTGATTACCGGAATAGGAAGTTTAATCCATTTATACTCCGCAGGTTACATGCACGAAGACGAAGGGCATAACCGATTTTTCGGTTACCTTAATTTCTTCGTTTTCTTCATGATAATGCTGGTTACTGGTGCCAACATGGTAGTTATGTTTGCCGGCTGGGAAGGGGTAGGCCTTTGTTCTTACCTGCTTATCGGATTTTGGTATAAAAACAACGACTATAACCTGGCGGCCAGAAAAGCCTTCGTTATGAACCGTATTGGTGATCTTGGCTTGTTAGCAGGGTTATTCATGTTGGTCAACAAATACAATACCTTCGATTTTGAAGCCCTGCAAAATGCAGTAGCAGGAGTGCAAACAGGTGATGCCTATCTAACTACCGCGACCGCGTGTTTGTTCATTGGTGCAATGGGTAAGAGTGCTCAGATACCGTTGTTTACCTGGCTTCCAGACGCGATGGCAGGGCCGACCCCAGTTTCTGCACTCATTCATGCAGCTACCATGGTTACGGCTGGTATCTACCTCGTCGTAAGGACTCACTTTCTTTTCAGCCTTACACCGGCTACTCTTGATTTCATTTTGTACATCGGCTTGGCAACAGCCTTATTTGCCGCTACGATTGGGCTTCGCCAGAATGATATAAAGAAAGTACTGGCGTACTCTACCGTATCTCAATTAGGGTTCATGTTTATTGCTTTGGGAACAGGAGCCTTCGCAACGGGATTTTTCCATGTGTTTACCCATGCTTTTTTCAAGGCATTACTATTTCTTGGAGCAGGTTCGGTTATCCATGCATTGCATCATGAACAGGATATGCGATTCATGGGTGGTTTGAAAAAGAAACTCCCATTAACCTGGATTACCTTTTTAATTGGCACTATTGCGATTGCCGGACTTCCACCATTTGCCGGTTTCTTTTCAAAAGACGAAATTCTCGCCCATTTGTATGCTAAAAATCCGATGCTTTGGGGAGTTGCTCTTTTAGGCTCACTGCTAACTGCTTTCTACATGTTCCGCTTATACTACTTAGTATTTCATGGAACCTATCGGGGAGATTCGCATTCGGCATCTCATATCCATGAATCACCATGGACAATGACAATGCCCTTAGCCATTCTGGCGCTCTGTTCCATTGTTGCAGGATTAATTGGAATCCCTGCTGTTTTTTCTGAACACGGACATTGGTTAAATCATTTCTTAGGAAAGCTGATTCCGGTTCATCATCCTCATGGCATCAGTCACGCTACAGAGTTAACGCTTATGGGGGTTTCAGTTACAGCCGTTTTAGTTATGGTTGCGATTGCTTTCCGGGTTTACGGACAGGGCAAAGTTGTTCCGGTATCTGCCGAGGAAGAAACCAATCCATTCTTTAGACTACTTGCAGATAAATACCGGATTGATGAGTTGTATCATTTCCTTTTTGTTGCTCCATTCAATGCCATCTCCCAGTTTTTCGGAAAGTTGATTGACGCTCAAGTGATTGATGGTATTGTAAATGCAATGGGGAGTTTAGCCATGACACTGTCAGGAATGCTTCGTTTACTTCATAATGGCCGTATTGGAACTTACCTTTTGGCCATGACAGTGGGTGTAATCCTTGTTTTAGCCTATAACCTTATTTTCTGATGTTGACCGCACTTCTTGTTTTTTTACCGTTGCTGGTGTCGGTTGTGGTATTTTTTAGCCCACGAAAAATAGCGTTCTGGGTGTCCTTCGGAGGTTCATTGTTGGCTCTTGCCTTGGTCGCGATGATGATTAATGCTTTTGATCCGGCGTTGGGAAGACAGTTTGTATATGAGAAAGCCTGGCTACCCGATTTAGGCATTAGCCTGAAAATGGGCGTAGATGGCTTTAGCCTTCTGATGCTGATTCTCACGGCCATCTTAACGCCATTGATTATTGCTTCTTCCTATAATCAAGAGCGTTCCTGCTCTTTTTACGGACTTATTCTGATGATGGAATCCGCGCTTTTAGGCGTTTTTGTTGCCCAGGATGCATTTCTGTACTACTTGTTCTGGGAGATGGCTTTGATTCCGGTTTATTTCTTAGTGTTAATATGGGGCGACGATTCCCGCAAAGTAGTAACCTATAAATTCTTTATTTACACGTTAGCCGGTTCTCTGTTTATGCTTGCCGGCATTTTATTACTGTACTTTAACAACCCAGCAAGAACGTTTGACATTGATCAGCTTTACACGCTTCAGTTATCAGGTAATCAACAGAGTTTGATTTTCATTCTGATGTTTATAGCGTTTGCCATAAAACTTCCTCTTTTTCCTTTCCATACTTGGCAGGCACCTGCTTATACCGTTGCACCAACCTCTGCTACCATGTTGCTTTCCGGTGTAATGCTTAAAATGGCGGTTTACAGCATAGTGCGTTGGATTTTCCCAATAATTCCACTTGGAGCCTGGATTTGGGGCGACGTTGTCCTCGGCATGTGTGTTATCGGCGTGCTCTATGGCGGCTGGATTGCAGTTCGCCAGGACAACATAAAAACTATGTTGGCCTATTCTTCCTTTTCACACGTTGGGTTAATTGTCGCCGGTTTGTTTTGTTTTACGGAAGAAGGCATTCAAGGCGCTATGTTCCAATCGTTCTCACACGGGATTAATGTAGTTGGACTATTTTTCATCGCTGAAATTCTTTTTCAGCGTATGCAAACCCACGATTTAAAACTGATGGGAGGCTTACGGGTTTCTGCCCCTATTTTGGCTTCTTTCTTCCTGATACTATTATTTGGTTCAGTCGGTCTTCCAATGACCAACGGATTTATCGGAGAGTTTATGTTGCTCAGAGCGATTGCAGGGTATAAACTGTGGTTAGGCGTTTTAACCGGAGCAACTGTAATCATCGGAGCAGTGTATATGCTACGAGCTTTTCAAAAATCGATGCTTGGAGGCGTTGAACGTGAAACTTTCACCCTTTCTGACCTCACGCTCAGAGAGAAACTTATACTTCTTCCACTGGCTGGAATTGTCATAGTTACGGGAGTTTATCCAAGTGTTATTCTGCAAATCACCGGACCAGCAAGTGCGAAACTCGGCGAATTGTTTTCTGTTTACTTAAACTACAGCAGCCAGAACTGATGAAAGCATTAATACTCACTTCTGTTATTGGCATTGCGACTCTTTTTGCCGGGGTTTACAAACTTCGCAACAAATCAGTTTGGGTGCCATTTCTTGGGTTAATCGGAGTCATGTTTACTCTTTTTGCCGATTGGAATACTTCCATAAGTTGGTACAACAACATGGTTCGTTTTGATAACTATTCATTGGCTTTCAGTGGCATTGTTATCACCGCGTTGCTCATGATTCTGGCCTTATCGATGGACCATTACAAAGAGGCAGGCAGCTCCATCGCTGATATTTATGGATTAATGGTTTTCTCTGTTGTAGGCGCCATTGTTTTAAGTGCATTTTCAAATCTGGCGATGTTGTTTCTCGGCGTGGAAATTTTATCTATTCCGGTTTACATCATGGCAGGCTCAAACCGTCGTCTAAGTGCTTCGAATGAATCGGCCTTGAAGTACTTCCTTATGGGCTCGTTTGCAAGTGGCATATTGCTTTTCGGGATTGCGTTAGTTTATGGGGCGACTCAAACACTCGACCTTGATCAGATGGCACTTTTAGGGCCTACTGTACAAAGTCCATTGTTCACTGTTGGAGTATTGCTGGTGCTTTGTGGATTTCTGTTTAAGATTGCTGCTGCACCGTTTCATTTCTGGGCTCCCGATGTTTACGAAGGCGCACCCGGACTTGTTACAGCCTTCATGGCCACTATTGTGAAAACTGCTGCCTTTGCTGCATTTTTCCGGCTTTTTTCTACTGCGTTTATCAGCGAGGAGTCTGCTTGGTTTAAGGCGTTATGGGGAATCACCGCAGCAACTTTATTAGCTGGAAATTTGACCGCGCTTTACCAGACTAAGATGAAGCGACTAATGGCCTATTCGAGCATTGCACATGCTGGATATATGCTTCTTGCGATGCTTACGTTGAATAAACAAGCAGGTAGTGCAGTTTTGCTTTATGCCGCATCTTATACCTTAGCCAGTATTGCTGTTTTTGCGGTAATGTTGTTGGTAAGCGAAGCCCAGGAATCTGATGCTTTGGTTAAATTCAAAGGTTTAGCGAAGAACAACCCATTTTTGGCGGTTATTCTGGCTATTGCCTTGTTTTCCTTGGCAGGAATTCCACCTTTGGCAGGATTCTTTGCCAAGTACTACTTGTTTGCTATCGCACTGAAATCCAATCTGTTTTACATCGTCATTGTAGCAATCATTGCTTCAATAATAGGAGCGTGGTATTACTTAAAAAGCCTAAGTTTAGCTTTTATGCCCTCAAACGAAGGCGCAGAACACATCCCAGTAGGCTTGCCTACCAAGATTGTATTGATTTTGTGCGTTACAGGAGCCTTAGTGTTGGGTCTTCGTCCTGATTTAATCCTTCATCTTATCTAAGTAATAATTGCGAATAGTCTAATAATGGCCTGCTTTTCCTTCGAGAATTGCAGGCCATGTTGTTTTCGTTGAATTCGTCGAAGCAATTCAAGGTTTAAAGGTCAGAAAAGCGGTTTTTCGCTTTTATTTGCCGCAAAACTTTGGAACGGAAATGACAATTAAGCGTCAAGACCATCTGCCGCAGCGTATTGGGCAGTTGCGTTCTTATGAAAAAACAACCACCGGTGTTGCTATCAGCACCGATGATGAACTGGTAGATGTTTCGTTTTACACGGAAGGCAGTGTAAGAATTCGTGCAAGGAAAAAAGACAGCGACGATGTTTCTTTTTCTTATGCGGTAGTAGCCCACCCGGCTGAAATATCGTTCTCGGTAGAAGATACCACCGACACCCTCACGTTAACCACGTCTTTGCTTTCCATTCGGATTGATAAAGCGCATGTCCGCTTTAGTTTTCTGACTCCAGGTGGTGAAGTTATCAACGAAGAAGTTGAACAACTTGGAACGATGTGGATTGGGCATGAGGTAGGAAGCTATCGTAAGCTGCAACCGGGAGAACGTTTTGTTGGGTTAGGCGAGAAAACCGGAAACTTAGACCGTGCCGGTAAAGCCTACCAACATTGGAATTCCGACTCATTTGCTTATGCCCATGATGAAGATCCGTTGTACCTCTCCACGCCATTTTACATGGGCATTCACAGTGGATTGTGTTACGGCATCTTCTTCGACAACACCTACCGTTCGGTCTTTAACTTTGGCGCCTCCAACGATCGTTTTTCATCGTTTACAGCACCGGATGGCGAAATGGATTACTACTTCATCCATCAGCCCGGAATAGGAAAAATCATTGAGGATTATACGCACATCACCGGACGTCCGGAACTTCCTCCCTTGTGGAGCTTGGGTTTCCAGCAGTGTCGATACAGTTATTACCCGCAGAAGGAAGTGATGAACATTGCGCGAAACTTCCGTGAGCGTGAGATTCCTGCCGATGTTATCTACCTCGACATCCATTACATGGAGCAGTACAAGGTATTTACTTGGGACAATAAGCGATTCCCGGATCCCGATGGAATGGTACGGGAGCTGAAAGAAATGGGATTCAACATTATCCTGATTGTAGATCCCGGTGTTAAGGTTGAAGAAGGCTACCAATACTACGACGAAGGACTTGCGGGAGATTTATTCGCTAAATATCCCGATGGAACTAACTATACTGCGAAAGTTTGGCCGGGGTGGTGTCATTTCCCTGACTTTACCAATCCCAATACCCGTGACTGGTGGGGAGAGAGTTACAAAATCCACGTTGACAATGGCATTGAAGGCTATTGGAACGACATGAACGAGCCAGCAACCTGGGGAAAGCGTATTCCGGACATTGTTGAATTTGAATATGAAGGCCATAAAGCGACTATTCGTAAGGCGAACAATGTTTACGGTATGCAGATGGCGCGTTCCACTTTCGAAGGAGTTCGCAAGCAGCTCAATGGCCGTCGTCCTTTTGTGTTGAGCAGGGCTGGGTTCTCCGGAATTCAGCGTTATGCAGCAGTATGGACTGGCGACAACATTGCCAACGACGATCACATGATGGCCGGAATCCGAATGTTGACAGCCATGGGACTTTCAGGTATTCCATTTTGCGGCTATGATGTTGGAGGATTTGCGGGAGAAGCTTCGAACGAACTTTTCGCTCGTTGGGTTTCGATTGGGGCATTTTCGCCGTTCTACCGTGCGCACTCCATGATTAACAGTAGAGATGCAGAACCTTGGGCATTTGGGGAAGAAGTAGAAGAAATCTCGAAGAACTACATCAACCTTCGCTATCGATTACTTCCCTATTTGTATTCCTGCTTCTACGAAACGGCCATGTCAGGAATGCCGATTCAGCGTAGTTTGGCTATTGATTATCCGCACGATAAGCGCGTATTTTCTTCCGCCTTCCAGAATCAGTACTTGTTCGGGCCGAATATTCTGGTAGCACCGGTAGCTTCGACCCGTCAGACTATCAAAGTATTTTTACCTGAAGGCGATTGGTACGATTTGTACACCGATAAGTATTTCAACGGAGACCATGAGTACTTTGTGCCAACACCAAAAGACCGTTTACCTGTGTTTGTGCGAGGAGGAGGGGTAGTGTTGATGCAGAACAAGATTAACCACACGAAGGAGAAGCCTGAACCCACGATGGAGATTCATTTGTATAACGGAACAGAAGGCGACTTTCTCTATTTTGAAGACGACGGAGAGACCTACGAGTACGAGCAAGGGAATTATTACCGTCGTCATTTGAAGTTTAACGGAGAAGCATGCAGCTTCAGTTTATGCGCTGTAGAAGGTAGCTATACGAGCAAGTTTACCCATGCAAAAGTGTATTTCCATGGATTTGGGGATGAAAGCCTTAATGTTCAGCTTGATGATCAAGTGTTAGAGATCAACAAAGAAGATTATCGGTTTATCGAGCCTATATCCGATTTAGACCCTTGGCATATCGAACCGGACCAGAGTAACGTAGTTAAAGAGCTACCTTTTGCAATTTTTGCCTTGAAGGATGGTGAGATGAAGCTGAATTGGTAGTAATTTGCAGAAATATTTAAGGGATGCTTTTAGCATCCCTTTTTTTTATGCTTCATCGGATAGCAACAACTTTCATACACTTACTTAGTAAGCTGCAAAAGTCATGGATTAAGGAAAGAAGTCAAGCGCTAAGACTACTCGAACACCATAAGCTTTCATATCAGATTGAATCTGGAACAAATGAAGACTGTATTTATATCAAGAAGTATAAACAGTCATTCATACTTCGGCATGAAAGTTCAGATTTTATCACCTTTACCCAGGTAATCATTGGAGAAGAGTATGATTGGTTGATGAATCTATTGAAAACAGTATTTAAGGCAGATCTAAAATACATCATAGATGCAGGGGCAAATATTGGCCTAGCGAGCCTTGTTTTTAATCGATATTTCCCAGAAGCTCAAATTTGTGCTCTTGAACCAGAGGACAAAAATTTTGCATCCTTGAAACAAAACCTTGAATCAAATCGGATTTCTGCAAATTCTGTAATAAATGGAGGATTATGGAGCAAATCCTGCAATCTAGAAGTGAAACAGGACTTTCGGGATGGAAGAGATTGGTCGTTTTCTGTGGCTGAAAATCCGGATGGAAGTGTTCAGGCTTATGGAATAGAGGAGCTAATAGAGAAAGTGAAATTTCCAACTATCGACTTGTTAAAGATAGATATTGAAGGTTCTGAGTTCGAAGTATTAAAGACTTCATTTAATTGGATAAAAAAGGTGAAGTTTCTCGCAATTGAGATTCATGAAGAATTTGGAACCGTCGAGCAGATTCATCAGTTAATTGGGGACGAATTTGAGTACTTGAAAGTAAACGAAACCTATCTTTTTTTTAGGAAGAGCAAAAATTAGCATGAGAGAAGCAGCACTAAAGCGGTTATCAGGATACCAAATCAAAAAAACTGATGCCTACTACCTTGAGCTTTCTAGTATGATTGAGGCACTTTCCAATGCAGCATCAACTTATGCTAATGGAAAGCTACTTGACATAGGCTGTGGAAACAAACCTTATGAGACCTTGTTTGCACCTCATGTTAATGAATATGTAGGATCTGATATCATACAATCTGATTTGGGTAAAGTAGATATCATTTGTGACGCTTCAAATATCCCTTTGGAAGATGGAACATTCGATACTGTAATTTGTACGCAAACGATAGAACACGTTCCTAATCCTTTTGCTGTGGTCAATGAAGCCAGCAGACTTCTAAAAAAAGGAGGCGTGTTTATTATAACAGGGCCAATGTATTGGCCTTTGCATGAAGAACCGTATGATTTTTATCGATATACCAAACATGGATTCAGGTATATGTTAGAAAGTAATGGATTTACAAAGGTTGAAGTTGTGAGCAATGGGGGTAAATGGGCACTTTTAGGGCAAGTAGTAATTCATACATTACCAAAATGGATTAGTAATAGAAAACCATTTCGTTGGGTAAACAATAGTATTTTTACGTATCTTGACAATAAGTTTTATGATGACAACAATACGATGAATTACGTTTGTATCGCATTCAAAGAATAAAATTACAAGGTTATGAAAAGGCTATTTTTTCTATTGTTATTACTACTTCGGCTAATTAATCATGTAGATGCCCAGAGTTTTATTTCCTCTGTAGTCAACACTTATCATTCAGTTGATTCAATTAACTCGTGTAATGGTTTTGTAGTAACCTCTTATCCGGGAAGCCTCGCTGTTGGCGATTTGGTGTTAATTTATCAGGCGAAAGGTGCTTTAATTGATAGTATTTCTACCGGCCAATCTTTTGGAAATATTGTTAGCATTCAATCAGCCGGAACATGTGAGTTGGCAAGGGTATCACAAATATCCAATGGTTATATCTACTTCCAATTTGCGCTTCAAAATCAGTATCAAGTTAATGGGCATATCCAATTGGTTAGAGTTCCAGAATATGGCCATGCCATAGTTTCTGGATCACTAACTGGACAACCTTGGAATGGCTCAATAGGAGGTATTTTAGCTATAAAAGCCCGAAAGCTTTCGTTAAACGATTCACTAAGTATGAATGGTTACGGCTTTCGTGGTGGCAGCCAATCTATTATAAATTCAGCAAGTCCACCACAACCCAATGCATTTTATCCATCCACATCGTACAATGGTTATAAAGGTGAGGGAATTGTACAAGTCGGAAACAATCGAATTCAAGGTTATGGGCCATTGGTTAATGGAGGTGGTGGAGGAAATGCTCACAATGGAGGAGGAGGAGGAGGGAGCAACCTATCCAGATCAGGTGGTAATGGAGGTGGGAATCCAACCTCCGTTCAATGGTCTGCCATAGGAGGAAAAGGTGGAATAGGTTTGACTTACTCTGCCTCAAAGTTGTTTATGGGTGGCGGAGGTGGTGGTGGACAAACCAATGAAACAGCCTTGGGAAAAGGTGGAAATGGGGGTGGAATTGTTTTAATCATTGCTGATACACTCGAAGGAAATGGACATCGAATCGTCTCTAACGGAGTAGCTGGTCAGAATGCTCCCGATGATGCGGGTGGAGGTGGTGGGGCAGGTGGACAGATTTTTTTAGATGTATCTCACTTGTTATCACCAGTTACGATTATGGCGAACGGAGGGAATGGGGGTGCTGCAACCAATGGAACACATCCTGGTGGCGGCGGCGGTGGTGGTGGTGGTGCTGGATCTTTACTTCGTAAACCCAATTTGCAAGGTGTAAACTTGATTTCTGCCGCATTATCTGGAGGAGTTGGGGGGCAATCATCAGGATCGAGTATTGGATATACTAATGGGTTTTCAAGTGCACTTTCAAATACTCCAATCAATGTTTCGTCTATTCAACAAAGTACAAGTAATCCTTCCATCTATTCGATATTATCGGATACGGCTTGTTTAGGCAGCCTTTCCCACATTAAGTTAACCCCAACGATAGGGCTTAATGTTTCTTTACAACTACTAATTAA
>CALSBM010000030.1:0-34798 GCA_943373175.1 Chitinophaga pinensis
GCTCTTGTTGGAAGAATCAGAAGTAGTGCATTTTATTCATGCAGGAATAAAGCGAATCAAAGTTGAAATCGGTGATACAGTAGCGCATTTGGCATTTCAAAATTCTAAAACTTTGGGCCGTTATCTGATGTTCAGCAGTTCCCTGATGAAACTTCACCTCAAACAAGGTGGTAAAGATTCCGGTGTAATAAGCGTAAGCGTTACACCGGATGATACGGTTTTGCAATTTCAGACTTCCGTTGAACTTGAGGAAGTTTTAGCCCAGGATGAAGAAGCAAAAAAACACTACAACCGCTTAACGGACGGAAAAAAACGGGGTGTAATTCATTGGATTAGTTCTGCAAAGTCTGTTGACACGAAGGTGAAAAGGGCATTGAAATTAGCCGAACAACTCAAGTCCGGCGAATTTCAAGCAAAAACCAAAAGTAAATGAAGCACTACTATTTCGACCATAATGCCAGTACTCCTCCATTTCCGGAAGTGTTAGACATCATGCAAAAGTGGTCTTCTCCCGATAAATGGGCCAATCCAAGTGCCAAGCATCATCAGGGCAAGTTAGCAGCTCAGGCTGTGACTCACGCCCGGCAACAAGTAGCAAATCTTATCGGCGCTCGGGATGAAGAAGAAATCATTTTTTGCTCCGGTGCTACTGAGGCTTTGAATCTTGGGTTGCAAGGGTTAACCCGTTTGTTGGAAGTTTCAAGTACTCCGACCTTGATTGCAGGATTTGTGGACGAACATCCTGCTGTTGGTTCTTGCCTCGAAGCGTTGAAAAAGTACTACCAACAAAGCTCATTTCTGAGCTTCGAAACCGGTTTCGCTACTCCGAAAACTTTACCATTATCTCAATCAGACGACCGATTGGTTGTGCTGTGCCGGATGATGGCGCAAAATGAAACCGGTAGAATCTTTAATCTTCGAGAATGCCGACATCAACTGTTACGGGACGGTGATTGGTTGTTTTCTGATCTAAGTCAGGCTGTTAGTAAAATGCCTGTCTCTGTAGTATCCGAAAACATCCAGATGGCCGGTTTTTCAGGACATAAAATAGGAGGCCCTTCGGGAACCGGGGTTTTATATTTTACCCGAAAAAGTCCAAGGCTCAACATTTTACCCTTAGTTTTTGGAGGAGGACAAGAACAGAGCTTTAGACCTGGAAGTTTAAACCTCGCGGGAATTGTTGGATTAGGGTTAGCCGCAGAAATGTCCCTAAAAAATCTGGAACAATATTGCTTACATCTTTCAGGATTGAAAGCTGTTTTTGAGGCTCAAATGCTGCAAAGGATTCCGGAAGCAAGAATAATTGGAGATGAAAATCTCAGGCTTCCCAATACAAGTATGGTTATACTCCCAGATAAGGTTATAGAAAACATTAGGGACAAAACTCCTGGCTTATGTGTCACTCAAGGTTCGGCCTGCGCTTCTGCTCAGGGCAAATCCTCGCACGTATTGGCAGCTTTAGGTTTAAGCCCAATAGAAGTAAAAAACGCATACCGATTCAGTTTTGGAAGAACTAATACCATAGAAGAGGTTTTGGAATTCGTGGATTTAGCTTTTAGTTAGTTCATCTTCATACCTTCATTCAGCCTTTCATCAAAAAATGTTGGGTATCCCTGCCAACTGTAACTTATATTAGAGCCATGCCATTGTTGCAAATAGATTCAGTAAGCAAGCGCTACTCAGCGCACACTGCACTTGATCAAGTATCCCTATCTGTTCCCGAAAACTGCATTTTCGGACTTCTTGGCCCAAACGGTGCCGGAAAAACTTCCCTAATCAGAATCATCAACCAGATAACCGCGCCAGACTCTGGAACTGTGTTGTTTGATGGCCATCCGCTGAGGCAATCTCACATCAATGAAATTGGTTATCTGCCAGAAGAGCGAGGTCTTTACAAGAAAATGGAAGTGGGTGAACAGGTGATGTATTTAGCCCGGCTCAAAGGGCTTGATAAAGAGGAAGCTACGAAAAGAATCAAGTTTTGGTTTGAAAAATTTGAACTTCAATCCTGGTGGAAAAAGAAAGTTGAAGAGCTTTCGAAAGGAATGCAACAAAAGGTGCAGTTCATCACAACGGTGGTTCACGAACCCCGGTTGATTATTTTAGATGAACCCTTTTCTGGCTTCGACCCACTAAATGCCAACCTTATCCGCGACGAAATTCTTGAAATCAGAAAAAAAGGGGCAACCATTATCTTTTCTACCCATCGCATGGAAACTGTAGAAGAGTTGTGCGACCATGTTGCGCTGATAAACCGAGCGAAAAAAGTGCTTGATGGTGAAAAAAATGCTATCAGGCAACAGTTTCGTGACAATACGTTCGAATTGATTTATTCAGGAAGTCTGCCTGATTTATCCCTTCAGGCTGAAGTTTTGGATGATGTACAAGAAGCAGATGTTCGCAAAGCGCTTATCAGGCCTAAAGCTCTGGGCAATCGTCGTGAATTGATTCGCACACTTAACGATAACCTAGAGCTAATTTCCTTCTCGGAAAAACTTCCCACCTTCAATGACATCTTCATTAAAACTGTAAAAGACTCGTCCCATGAATAAAATCATGCTAATTGCCTCACGCGAGTATTGGGTGCGGGTAAAGAAAAAACAATTCATCATCATGACCCTTATCGGCCCGCTGCTTTTCTCAGCGTTGATGGTGATTCCTATGTTACTGGTGCTTTATGGTTCTGACTCGCACACAGTGCTTGTATCCGATCAAAGTGGACAATTTAGCGATGCCTTTAAAGACTCGAAAAAACTTAAGTTCGAAGTTCGGAAGGAATCTCCTAATGCACTTAAATCCGGCCTTGATACCTTGGAGGATACTGGAATTCTCGTAATTCCTGCTGAATTCAGCACCCGAAATCCGCAAGGCATCGAGTATTTTGGCAAGAATCCACTTTCTGCTGATCAGGAAATGCGAATTAGTAACGCCATTTCTGAAAAAATTGATAGTGAACGACTTGGCATGAAAGGTCTAGACAAATCCTTTATTGATTCACTAAATACAGAAGTGGAAATCAAGACTTTTAAACTTGGTGATAAAGGATTTGAAGACTCCAGTTCAGGCGCAAGCAATGCTGTTGCTTTCGGCTCATCCATTCTGATGTATATGTTCATCCTTTTATACGGGATGCAAGTACTCAAAGGTGTTGTAGAAGAAAAAACTAATCGGATAATTGAAGTCATCATTTCTTCAGTTAAACCTTTTCAGCTTATGATGGGTAAAATTCTGGGGATTGGAGCTGTTTCTTTGACTCAATTCCTCTTATGGATAATGCTGAGTATGGGAATCTTTACTGCAGCATCCTCCTTTATAAAAGTTCCGGAAGCTTCAAAGGAAGAACTTAGTATGGTTCAAAACATGAGTCCTGAGGCTAAAAAAGCGGTTGAAAGCAAAATGGTAGAACAGACTAAACCTGCCATGATGAAAGCCCTTGAAACCTTGGATCTAGGAAAGAACGTTGTGGTATTCTTGATTTACTTTGCTCTTGCCTACCTTTTCTACGCTTCGATTTTTGCAGCCATCGGTTCTGCAGTAGATAATGAAACAGACTCTCAACAGTTACTTTTTCCGGTAACGGTTCCCCTACTAATTGGTTACTTATTGGGTATAATGGTTTCCAGTGATCCCGGAAATCAGGTCGGGTTCTGGGCTTCCATGATTCCCTTTACCTCACCCATCGTAATGATGGCCAGAATGCCTTATGGGGTTCCAACATGGGAACTTGCACTTTCAATAACTTTATTGCTAGGTGCTTTCTTTGGCATGACCTGGCTGGCAGCAAGAATTTATCGTGTAGGAATTCTGATGTACGGCAAGAAAGCCACGTTTAAAGAAATCCTGAAATGGGTAACCTACAAAGGATAGCGGTTGCCGATTTAGGCACGAATACCTTTAACCTAATTATAGCAGAAAAGCGGCCGCAAGGCGGCTTTTCTGTTTTAGGGAAAGAAACAAGGGAAAGTCGATTAGGACGCAACAACGGACTTAACGGAACTATCTCACCGGATGCGCTCAACGACGCGATTCAACTTATGCAAGTTTATGATGTTTTGGCAACTCAGTTTTCCGTTGATCTACGAATTGCAATTGGAACTTCTGCTTTGCGTCAAGCATCCAATGCTACCAGTTTTAAAATTCAATTAGAAAAAGAAACCGGTTTTAAATTGCAAGTTATTGCCGGAAGTGAGGAAGCTTTTCTGATTCATCAAGGTATTGTTGCCTCTGGCTGCATGGAAATCAAAAGGCTAATTCTGGATATTGGTGGCGGAAGTTGTGAGTTTATCATTGCAGAAAAGGAAGAAGTGTTCTGGAAAAAAAGCTTCGAAATTGGAATGGTCAGAGCATCAGCATTGGCTCTCACCAATGAAGATTTTCAAGCGAATCGTACCGAAAAATTGCGCAATTATTTCTTACCTGCTTTAAATGAAGTAAAAGAAGCAATCGAACAATACAGACCCTCAGATTTGATTGGAGCAGCAGGCAGTTTCGATACTTTGGCCGCCATACATGCTCATCAACATAAAATTGCATTTAACCCTGATTATGCTTTCACTCCCATTAACCAGTCTGATCTTGAGGTTATCTCGAATAGAATTATAGGAGATTCACTTGAAGCACGACTTAAATATCCTGAAATGATTGCCGTTAGGGCTTCACTCCTCCCCTACGCACTTTATCTAATCAAAGAAACTATGCTTCTTTTTCCTCAAGAGAGTATGCTCATTTGCACCAATAACGCACTTCGCGAAGGTGTAGCCAAACTAGTGTTTGAGAACAATTGGCATTAAAGCCTAAAATGCGCTTATTTTTGAGCCATTCATGGAAAACCCCTATGCGAGGCTTAATGCTGTCACCACTTTCATCTTCGATGTTGATGGCGTACTAACCGATGGTCGGCTACTCATCACAGAAGAAGGAAAAGAGCTAAGAAGCATGAATACTAAAGATGGTCTGGCCATCAAATGGGCTTCTGATTGTGGTTATCGCATACTCGTATTTTCGGGAGGAAGTAGTGAAGGCGTGGTAAAACGAATGGAGAAGTTGGGTGCTACTCAAGTACACATGCAGTGCAAGGATAAATTGTCGCTAGCCAAATCACTGGGTGAATCACTGGGTTTTTCTCTTAATGAATGCCTTGTCATGGGAGACGATTTAGCCGACTTTGAATTGATGAAGCATGCAGGTGTTGCAGTAGCTCCTTCAGACGCAGCTCATGAAGTGTTGGAAATAGCACATTTTGTAAGCTCCTTTAAAGGAGGCGAAGGCTGTGTGCGGGAATTTATTGAAAAAGTGATGCGCTTGCATGGCCACTGGCAAACCACCAATAAAATCAACTATTAAATGTCAGTGTTTGCCTTTCTGCGTCTGATTCGATGGGCCAACCTGCTCATCATGGCACTAACTCAATATGCAGTCTATTACTGTCTTCTTAAACCAGCCATCAAGTCTGCATTTGTAGAGCCAGCACTTACACACCAAAGTTTCGCCTTGCTTTGTTTATCAACTGTACTTATCGGAGCAGCAGGCTATATCATCAACGATTACTACGACATTCGAATAGACCAAATCAACAAACCCGACAAGGTAATGATTGGAAAAATCCTTCGTCGGAGAATGGCCCTCGCCCTGCACATAGGCATTAGTGCAATTGGTCTGTTGATAGCCTTTCTTGTAGCATGGTCGGTTGGAATGCCTCGATTGGTTTTTCTGCATGCAATAGCCGCATTGCTCCTTTATAAGTACAGTGAGAACTACAAACGAAGATTCTTAAGTGGAAACTTGATGATTGCTTTACTCACTGCTATTGTGGTCATCCTTCCTCTCGCTTTTGAAACTAAAGCCATGATTCGCCTAAATGGAATTCAACCCGAAGTTGCAGCTTATGTTGTTAAGGCTGTTTTGGTTTATGCTGCTTTTGCATACCTCACCACTTTCATACGAGAGGTGATAAAAGATGCTGAAGATTTGGAAGGAGACTTCGATTCGAATTGTAGAACTGTTCCGATTATCTTAGGTACTCGCCGAACCAAAAACCTGATAGTAGGTCTTATAGGCTTAGTCGAGGTAGCTTTGTTAATTTTGTTTTATATTCAGGCAACTGGAGGCGGTGCTTTAGCTGCTCTTTACCTGTTGTTTGCCGTTATGGTTCCTGGCTTGCTCACCTCCTGGCATGTTTTAAAGGCTAAGGACAAAAGTGGATTCAGTAAAGCTAGCACGTGGCTTAAAGTAATGATGACAGGTGGCGTATTGTCAATGCCTGTTTACTATTTTATCTACTTGTATTTATAAACAACTGCCTGTCTTTCATTTTTTTTACCCTAATTAATCCCACCAACCTAGAAGTGATATCCGGAATTGGGAAAGCGTTTATTTATAGTATTATTCAACTTAGTGTTGTAGTTGCGAACCACTTAGGTTTTTAGTTTGCTGACTTATTTTTCGTGAAAGAACCTCATAGCTGGGCTGTTCAAACAAAACTTTAGTAAATCATTAACTAAAAGGTTTTGCTAAGGATTACAACACCGAGCATACTATTTCTGTTAAAGTGTAATGAAACTTCTTTCTCTCAAACCTCGACTGCTTATTGGCGTTGTTACTTTATACTTGATGGTGCTTACCGCATGTGGCCAGACTCCTGGCAAAAGTGCTAAAGCACCTGTTGAGAGTAAAGTCAAAACAATGAGCCAAGAGGAAAAAATACAGCTTTCCGATTCAGAATGGAAAGCTAAATTGAGTGAAGAACAGTATTACGTCTTGAGGGAGAAAGGAACCGAGCGTCCTTTCAAAGGCAAATTTCTGTTCCATAAAAAGAAAGGTACTTATACCTGCGCAGGTTGTGGAGCTCCCTTGTTTTCCAGTGATGCCAAGTTTGATTCACATTGTGGTTGGCCAAGTTTTGACAAGGAGCAAGCAGAAGGAAAAATCAAAAAAATCAAGGATTCTAGCCTTGGAATGGATCGTGTCGAAATCGTCTGTGCTCGTTGCGATGGACATCTTGGTCACGTCTTTGAAGATGGCCCAACAGAAACAGGCCTTCGCTATTGCGTTAACTCACTTTCTCTTGGGTTTGAAGAGGAAAATCCAACTAAATCGGTTGCAACCACAGGAGTTAGTAGCGAAGCGGTAGCAGTTCTGGGGGGCGGTTGTTTCTGGTGTGTTGAAGCAGTATATCAACAGCTTAAGGGAGTAACTAAAGTTGAATCCGGTTACAGTGGTGGGAAGTATCCAAATCCTACTTACAAGGAAGTATGTACAGGAAATTCCGGCCATGCCGAGGTTATTAAAATCACTTACAATCCCAGCGAAGTATCTTTCAAAGATATTCTGGAAGTTTTCTTTACCGTACACGATCCAACCACTCTAAACCGCCAAGGCAACGATGTGGGCACTCAATACCGCTCTGTAATTTTTTATACCGATGCCACCCAGCAAAAAATTGCAGAAGAAGTTGTTTTAGCCTTGAATAAAGAAAAAGCTTATAGTAATCCTTTAGTGACTGAAATAAGTCCGCTAAAGGAATTCTTTAAAGCTGAAGACTACCATCAGAACTATTACAACGATAATCAATCGCAGCCATATTGCCGCATGGTGGTTCAACCCAAGCTGGTTAAGTTTAAAAAGGTGTTTCATAGCAAACTGAAACCCTGAAGACGTTAAATCTCGTTGCCTTCGTTGAGCTTAACCACCCACGCTTTGTTGAGGGCTGGAGTTAAAGCGATTCTTCGGCCATTCTGTTGAATTTCAGCACCGCTTTGCCCTGCACGGATTAGTTGAACGGCATTCATTGGGACTAAACCAAAATGCCAGAGTTCAGCAGAAATAGCTTCTCCCGGCTGTTCGCTTAAAAATAGTGCGCGGTCTCCGGGTTTCAAATCGCCTAATACCTTCATCCCGGCATGCGCTCTTTGTGGAATTACAGACCCGTGTGGGTCGAACTTGGGGTATCCCAGTTCTGATTCTATATCCTTGAGCATTCCTTCTGGCAGGTGATGTTCGAGATGTTCCGCCTGATCATGAATTTGTTCGGGCGTAAGTCCTTCTTTTTCAGCAAGGTAAGACTCCCATAGCCTATGCGCCCGAATAAGTTGAAAACCTCTTTGCCTTCCTTCTCCGCTAAGTTGATATAAGCCGTTTTCTTTCTTCACTAATCCCTGACTGTGTAACCAGCGTAAGCGAATTTTTACATCGCGAATGGGAATGTTTAGCAAATGAGCCAAAGCTTCCGGCCTTCCAGCAAAGCTGTCTTCTTCTTTAACCATAGCCTTCAGCACGTCCTCAGAATTCTGACTTCTCTTAGCCAACCACTTTCCATAGAATTTCGGAACTACACCTCTTTCAGGTGCAAAAACTACCGTTACTAAGTAAAGCGCAGTGGCAGTGAGCGTCATTGCAGGGCCGGGAGTAGTTTCGAGTGCAACTGAAATAAAAAAACCGGCTACTGAAGCTGTAACCCCAAAAATGGCAGATAACACAATCATAGTCGATAATCGTTTACTGACTAGGTATGCTGTAGAAGCAGGAATGATGAGCATAGCAACGGCCAATATTACCCCAACCGCTTGAAGACTTGCCACTACTGCAAAGGATAATAGCAACATAAGAAAATAGTGTATCACCGAGGCTGAAATGCCCAAGGTAGTAGCCATAACCGGCTGAAATGTCGTTACAAAGAAAAAGCGATAAAGGAAAATGACACAAATCAGAGTAAATCCGGTTACACTTCCCATCAATACAAGATCCAAAGGTGCAATACCCAGAATATTCCCAAAAAGGAAATCCTTCATATCCAAATGCACGCCTTCTTGACGGGTTACAACGCTGATACCCATAACTCCGGCAGCAAACATGGCGGAGAAAACAATGCCTATTGCAGCGTCTTCTCTGGTTCTCACATTCCGCTGCAACCAAGTAATTAACACAGCGGAAAGCAGACCTGCCAAAACAGACCCTGTAAAGAATGCAACTATACTATGGCCGGCAATTAAAAACCCACCGACTACACCAGGCAAAACCGCATGAGAGAGTGCATCACCTATCAGGGACATGTTTCTCAGAAGAATGAAACACCCCAATACACCGCATAGAAGCCCGGTTAGTATTGCTGCAAGTAAAGCTCTCTGAGCGTAGGTTTGTTCCAAAAGCTCCATCATACTGGATAAACTATGTTTTTATTGCTTTCTGGCTTTAACCAAATCATCAATTCATCGGCAGTTTCAATCGGATGAATCTTCCCTTCAAATGCCACCGAAATTCTGCCTGTTTCTTCTGAAACTACAATGGCCAATGCATCGCTATGCTCCGATAATCCGAGAGCTGAACGATGACGCAACCCGAATTTTGGGTCTAAATCAGGGTTTTCCGATACCGGCAGCACACAACTGGCCGCTTTTATTTTGGAATTAGCTACAATCACAGCACCATCGTGTAACGGACTATTTTTTTCGAATACAGTTTCGAGCAACCGACGGCTAACCTTGGCTTCTAGAATTACGCCGGTATTCGCATAGAATTGCAATTCTGAAGTGTTAGCCAAAATTATCAATGCTCCGATTTTTTCGCTGGAGAAATAGGCACAGGCTTCAGCTATTTCCTGAAAAGCACGATCACTTTTCTCCGCAAACATCGGTTGGCCTTCAAAGAATTTCTTTAGAAATCGGTTATTCAAACCGGCATTTTTACCAAGTATTAATAAAAAGCGACGCATTTCAGGCTGAAAAATGATAATGAGGGCAATGACACCTACTTTAATAAATTGATTTAAAATAGCTGAAAAGAGGTGCAACTGAAAAGCTTCGCTGGCTATCCATATTATATAAATAGATACTAACCCCAAGATGATGTTTATTGCCAGACTTCCTTTAATGAGTTTATACAGCCGGTACATTAAAAATGCTACCAGCACGATATCAATAAGGTCTCTGAGTTCTACAGTTAGAAATCCTAAATCAAACAGTTTCAAGTTGATAGACTATTTTAATGGCATCGATGGCCGGTTTAACATCATGAACCCTAAGAATATGAGCACCACGCTCTAATGCCAATACCTGTAAAGCTAGACTTCCATACAAAGCATCATGGGCTTCGCTTCCGGTAACCTGTTGTGCCATTTTCTTTCTGGAAAGTCCTACTAAAATTGGTTTTCCCGTCCATCTAAAATCCTTTAGGCTTTTAAGTAACGAATAGTTGTGCTGAAGGGCCTTTCCAAACCCAAATCCCGGGTCGATGATAACATCATAAATACCCTGATTTGCAAGTTTTGCGAGGTGGCGTGCAAAAAAACGAAGTACTTCTTCGGATACAAGCTTGTATTGAGGGTGATGTTGCATGGTTTGAGGTTCTCCTTGCATGTGCATC
Source organism: Chitinophaga pinensis (assembly GCA_943373175.1). Classification (GTDB taxonomy): domain Bacteria; phylum Bacteroidota; class Bacteroidia; order UBA7662; family JAIXUI01; genus JAIXUI01. Next base: position 10,357 of record CALSBM010000030.1, read on the forward strand.
AAAACATAAGGTACCTGTAACCTGCTGACTACATCCAAAATGGTATCATCCATCAGGCCGGCTGAAACATCGTTCACAATAGTGGCTCCAGCTTTAATAGCATCTTCTGCCACTTTTCCATAGAATGTATCGATAGAAATAATGGCTTCAGGAAAATACCTAACCAATAACTCTACTGCGGGAATAACACGTGAATATTCCTCCTGAGAAGTAACACGTATTGCTCCCGGACGAGTTGACTGACCACCAACATCAAGAATAGAAGCTCCATGCTTCAGCATAGATTCAGCAAATTTTAGCAAATCACTGCTGTTTCTTATTCTGCTTTCCTCATAAAATGAATCAGGAGTTAGGTTCAAAATGCCCATTACCCGAGCGTGCTCTAAAGTAAGCAAACGCCCCCCACAATTGAGGCTTCGCACCGTGCTTTGTAAATCAGGAACATTCATCAAGCACAAGATACACAGAGCCTGTATCTTCGCACAAAACACCCGCTTTGTCTCAACTTACTTTTCTTCAATACGACACGATTACAGCCTCCTGCCGCGACTTATTTCAGCGTAAAACAAGAGATTACGGAACAGCATGGAGAGTACTCAGGCTTTCTTCGCTCACCGATCAGATTTTCATTAAAGCCCAGCGCATCCGGACAATTCAGGAAAAGCAAAACAGAAAAGTAGAAGAAGACGAGCGCACCGAATTCATCGGCATCATCAATTATTGCCTTATTGCACTAATTCAGGAAAAGTTGAATGAAGACTTCCCGTTAGAACTTCCGGCTACAGACGCAGTTCGCCTTTTTGACCAAGAACTGGCGGTATGTCGGCAGTTGATGGCCGATAAAAATCATGACTATGGCGAAGCTTGGAGGGATATGCGCATCAGTTCGTTAACTGACTTGATTTTAATGAAGCTTCTACGAATCAAACAAATCGAAGATCATCAGGGTGAAACCTGGGTTTCGGAAGGAGTTGCTGCCAATTACCGCGACATATTGAATTATGCAGTGTTTGCGCTTATCAAAATGGAGTTTTGATGGAATTTTACCCGGTTATCGGTCTGGGACTGATGTCAGGGACTTCCTTAGATGGCCTCGACCTGGCCTTGGTTCGATTTGAAAACGAATCGCGCTATCGCATCCTTGCAAGCCAGTTAGTAGCATTTCCTGAAACACTTCGTCAGCGACTCGTTGACGCACCCCGGTTAAGTGGGTTAGAATTATCCCTATTAGACGTTGATTATGGTGCTTGGATGGCAAACGAATCGTTTCGATTTATTCAAAATCAGTCCTACAAACCCGACTTTATAGCTTCACACGGCTATACAGTTCATCATTTACCTGCTCAAGGTTTAAGCCTCCAAATTGGCAATCCGGCTGTAATAGCCGCTCATTCCGGATTTCCGGTGGTAGGAAATTTCCGGCAAGGAGATGTTGCCCTCGGCGGACAAGGTGCACCATTAGTTCCTGCGGCAGAGCCCATGCTGTTTCCTCAATATCAGGCTTGGCTTAACTTGGGCGGAATTGCCAATCTTACCTATTACGACGACAATTGGCAATTAAGAGCACACGATGTTGCCCCTTGCAATCAGATTCTTAACAAACTGGCCAACATAGCCGGTTTTCCATTCGATGAGGACGGTAAAATTGCACGTACCGGACAGCCGATACCTTCCTTGCTCAACGAGTTAGGAAAACTGCCCCATTATCAGCCCACTTTAGTAAAACCTTCTTTGGGTAGGGAGTGGGTTGAAGAATTTGAATGGCCGGTATATGAAAAATTTATCTCCCATCCAGTTGAAAATCTTTTAGCCAGTGCAGTACTTCATTTGGCCGGAGTTATCAGCGAAACACTAATGAACTCACGAAAACAACGCGACCAACGAATATTAGTAACGGGTGGGGGGGCACATCATACCCTTCTGATGGCACTTATTGGTCAGTTAAGTAACTGGCAGGTTGAAAAACCGGGAAAAGAATTAATTGATTTTAAAGAGGCTTTAGTCTTTGCTTGGTTAGGCATGAAACGGCTACAGGAACAACCGAATACCATTACCAGTGTTACAGGAGCTCATCAGCCGATTTCAGCAGGAGGATTATACCTTCCCGGATTTAACAGCACCTCTACAAAAGATTAAAATTTACTAATTTGGCATGAAGGTTGGGAAACCGCACAAAACCTTAAACCATGAAAAAACTACTCTTTTTACTGCTTTCGTGCAGCAGCCTTGAAGTGATGGCGCAGCGCCATGCAGTCATCTTCTCCGAAAAAGGAGAACGATTCACCGTTAATCTAAATGGTGAGCTTATCAACAAAGTGCCTTTAACAAGGGTAAAAACACGAAACATCACCGCTGATGCTTCAAGAGTTAGAATTGAGTTCGAGGATAAAAAAATCCTCCCAGTTTCGAGTAACATCGTTTTTCTGGAGCCTTCCGAAGAAAGAACCTTTGTTTTGAAAAAAGGAGCCAAAGGCAATTATGTATTACGCTTCTATACCAGTAGCCCAGTTTCAGAGGATCCTGCTACTCAGGATCTTGAGACTGTCGCGAATACCGGCTCCACTAAAACCAGCAAATCTTCCAGCACAACACGTCCGGCACCTAAACCAGTAAGAGAGCTTCCAGTTGAAGAACAGCAAGGTCAAGACAAGGCCTTACCCGAAAACGAATCAAATGCAGGTTCAGTTTCTATGAACGTCAATGTTGGTGGTGAATCTTTTGGAATGGATGTGAAAGTAGATGACAACGGAGGAAACGGCGGTAATGCTAATGTGAAAATCAAAGCACCAAAAAGTGCAAATGTCAAGGTTCAATCTGGAAGCAGCTCCAATTCTACCCGCACCACCACTACCACTACTACTACCACCCGCAGCAGCACTGTTAACGGACAACCCGTTGATACAGAAGAAGAAGTTAATGTAACCGGTCGTTCAAAGCGTCCTCGCTCAAATGGCGATCAAGACGATTATCGAGGCCCTTCTGGTTGCAATGGGCGGCCAATGAGTTCTACTGATTTCAACAATTCCCTAAATTCTATTCAAGGGCGCTCGTTTGAAGATACCAAAATAACTATGGCAAAACAGTTGCTTCGGTCGAACTGCTTGACAACTGCTCAAATTAAAAAAATGCTTCAAGGTTTTACTTTTGAGCAATCTAAGTTAGATTTAGCGAAAGCGGCTTATAGCCGGTGCATCGATCAGCAGAACTACTCTCAAATCAACGATTTGTTCACTTTTGAAGCATCTATTGATGATTTAAACTCTTTCATCCAGGGTGGAGGAGAATAGTTAACTAAAATAGTCGCACACTAAAAAGCCTGTCTGGAATTCAGACAGGCTTTTTCATTGGGCGGAAGTCTGATAACTAAATAAACAGACTCGAGGTAAAATAAACCTACTTTACAGAAGCTCTGATAATGTTAAGTGCACCACCGGCTTTAAACCATTCGATTTGTTGCGCATTGTAGGAATGTAATACTTCAAAAGTATCAGTGCTTCCATCCGAATGCTTCAAGACGATATTCAATGATTGTCCTGGAGCAAAAGAAGTCAATCCAAGGATATCGATCTGATCATCTTCCAGTATTTTGTTGTAATCGTCCTTATTTGCAAAAGTGAGCGCAAGCATCCCTTGCTTCTTAAGGTTTGTTTCGTGGATACGAGCGAAAGATTTAACCAACACAGCCCGAACACCAAGGTGACGAGGTTCCATAGCGGCATGTTCGCGGCTAGAACCTTCACCGTAGTTTTCGTCTCCAACTACGATTGAGCCAATTCCAGCAGCTTTGTATGCTCTCTGAACGTTAGGCACTTCATTGTACGAACCATCTAAGTGATTTTTAACACTGTTGGCTTTTTCGTTGAAGAAGTTTGTAGCACCGATTAGGAGGTTGTTGGAGATATTGTCGAGGTGACCACGGAATTTCAACCACGGGCCAGCCATGGAAATGTGATCGGTAGTACACTTTCCTTTTGCTTTAATCAAGAGTTTGAGATTATGCAAATCAGTGCCTTCCCATGGAGCAAAAGGATCCAACAACTGAAGACGGTTAGAAGTGGGGCTTACCTTCACTTCCACACCGGAACCATCAGCAGCAGGAGCCAAGTAACCAGCATCTTCTACTGCAAAGCCACGTGCCGGAAGCTCTTCTCCAGTTGGGGCATCCAACATAACAGAAACGCCATCTTCATTTATTAACGAATCGGTGAGTGGGTTAAAGCCCAAATCACCGGCTATAGCTAGTGCAGTAACTAATTCAGGAGAAGCTACAAACGCGTAAGTGTTAGGATTACCATCCTGACGAGCCTGAAAATTTCGGTTAAACGAGTGTACGATGGTGTTTTTCTCTTTTTTCTCTGCCCCTACCCGACTCCACATGCCAATGCAAGGACCACAGGCATTAGCAAAAACCTTAGCACCAATCTTATCGAAGATGCTAATAAAGCCATCACGCTCAATGGTGTAGCGTACCTGTTCAGAACCAGGCGTAATGGTAAACTCGGCTTTAGTTTTTAGATTTTTATCGGCTACCTGCTTAGCAAGTGAAGCTGCACGTGAGATGTCTTCGTAGGAAGAATTGGTACATGAACCAATGAGTCCTACTTCAATTTTGGTTGGCCAGCCATTGGCCTCGGCTACTTCCTTGACTTTGCTGATAGGCGTTGCCAAGTCTGGCGTAAATGGGCCGTTAAGATGAGGTTCAAGAGTGTCGAGATTGATTTCGATAACCTGATCGAAATATTTTTCAGGATTGCTATAAACTTCTGGATCAGCAGTAAGATGTTCACGGATATCATCTGCCATATCGGCTACCTGAGCACGACCTGTAGCGCGTAGATAGCGAGCCATGCTTTCATCGTATCCGAAAGTGGAAGTAGTAGCCCCAATTTCAGCTCCCATATTGCAAATGGTGCCTTTACCGGTACAACTCATGGAAGTTGCGCCTTCGCCGAAGTATTCTACAACTGCTCCGGTTCCGCCTTTCACGGTGAGAATGCCAGCAACCTTAAGGATAACATCTTTTGCAGAAGTCCAGCCATTGAGACGCCCTGTGAGTTTTACCCCAATTAACTTCGGAAATTTAAGTTCCCATGGAAGACCAGCCATAACATCGCAGGCATCCGCTCCTCCAACACCGATGGCAATCATACCAAGGCCACCAGCATTTACGGTATGCGAGTCGGTTCCAATCATCATTCCACCAGGAAACGCATAATTTTCAAGTACTACTTGGTGAATAATTCCAGCTCCAGGTTTCCAGAATCCGATTCCATACTTGTTGGATACGGATGAAAGGAAGTTGAAGACTTCTTCACTTTCAGAGTTAGCAGCTTTCAGGTCTTCATTCGCCCCTGTTTTCGCTGTAATTAAGTGATCACAATGAACGGTTGAGGGAACTGCGACTATCGGGCGGCCCGCTTGCATAAACTGAAGGAGTGCCATTTGTGCTGTAGCGTCTTGCATGGCCACGCGATCTGGGCCAAAATCAACGTAAGAATCTCCTCGTACAAAGGCATTGGAAGGAAGAGACTCCCAAAGGTGGCTGTAAAGGATTTTTTCGGTAAGGGAAAGTGGACGGCCTACCAACTGACGAGCTGCGGAAACCCGCTCTCCCATTCGGCTGTAAACCGCCTTGATCATATCAAGGTCAAAGATCATGGCATTCAAAAGGATTAAGTTTTCGAAAGCGAATTTAGGGACTTACACCCTAAAAAACCCTGAATATTTGAGGTTAATCCAGTTATTTGCTGGCTTTTTTCGAAATCACTTTTGATTCAGGAAAACTTAACTCAACCAATGTTCCGCCTTCTTCTGGAACATGCAATTTTACTTGACCGCCCATTTGCTCCATAACCTTTTTTACTACGGCCAACCCTATTCCAGTTGTTTCTACCTCGTCTTTATTGTTTAGCGTTTGGAAAATTTCAAAGACTTTACCATGGTAACGTCCTTCTATTCCGGGGCCATTATCGCGTATGAAAACACTTACTCCTTCGGCAGATGATTCTGCGTAAATCCAGATTCGCGGTGATTCGGATTGATTAAACTGAATGGCATTATAAATCAAATGCTCGAAGATTCGTCTCAGCATGGCTGAATGTGTACGCAATGCAGGGAGATTAACTTCTGTATTAAATTCAAACTGATAGGATTTTCTGAGTCCTCGAACGATTTGGTCAATCAACGGGTTAAGTGCAACTACTTCTTCCGGTTCTTCGGTTCTGCAAATTCTGGAATATTCCAGAATTCCATTGATTAATCGTTCCATTCTACGTACCCTGTTTTTAAGGATTTCGAAGTAGCGTTTTGCTTCATCAGATAATTGGGAGTCTTTATCTTCATCAATCCATTCTGCCAAGTTATTGATAGCGCGTAGGGGTGACTTTAAATCGTGGGAGGTTACATAAGCGAAGCGATCTAAATCACGGTTAGTTTGCAATAGAACTTTGTTTTTAAGAAGTAACTCTTCCGTTTGCTTTTCTAGCAATGCCTGTGATTTTTTATACTTTAGGCTGAATGGACGGTAAACAAGAAACCATAACACCAACACTGACAGCAAACTGATAAAAAGAATTACTTTATGTTGAAATCTTAGCTTCGCTTCTCGTTCGGCAGTCTTTTGTAATTCTGCAAATAGCAACTGATCAAGTTGATCAAGTGCACTTTTGTGTATAAATAGCAACTTTTTGACTTCGTCGTCATTAAAACTTTCCTGTTGAAGCATTAGTAGTGCGTGCTTATAAACGGATTCTACTACTCTGTAAGTTGAGGCAAAAAACGGGTTACCTTCTTCTTTGGTTTCTAAGTAAAACCGTTTCAAGGTTGTTTGACCGTTTCGGATAGTAGCACTTAATTCCGCCTTTTGTTCAGCGCTTACTACCCCGTAAGGAATAGACAATAACATATTGACAACCCTATAAGTAGAAGTTCTTTGCCTACTTACACTTACCATAAAATCGGACTGCAAATCCCACGCTTTCTTTTCAGCTTTAGTCATCCAGAAAGTACCCATAATGTATAAGGCAAATACAATAGCAGTGAACAAAAAAATGGTTCTTATTCGTTTATATTCACGCATTCTGATTAGCATTTAAAGGCCATGTAAAAAGAAAACTGCTTCCATTGCCTTCTTCCGATTCAACATGTATAGAACCATTAACTTCTTCAATAATTTTTTTCACAATAGCTAAACCAACACCAGTACTTTCTGCGACATCCCGCGATTTCAGTGTTTGGAACATTTCAAAAATCTTATCAAAATACTCTTTAGGAATTCCAGGGCCATTATCCATAATCCGAACTTCGGCCCAATGATTTCCTGTTTTTCTGGCTATCATTTTAATTTCAGGATTTGGCTTGTTGTTATGTTTTATTGCATTACTGAGTAAATTACCTAGAATTTGTTCAAACTTTATCGGTTCTCCAAAAAGCTCTATTTCTTCTCCTAAAATTTCAATACTAACTTCGTCTCTATTTACAAGTTGATTAACGGCATCACGAGCTGCTTTTCCAAATTGAAACGTAACTGAGGCAGTTTCAGGGTTTTGCCTAGTAGCTCTTGAATAAGCCAAAACTCCATTTATTAGGGCTTCCAATCTCGCAACCCTGTTTCTTAACAGCTCAAAATTCTTCCTGATACTTTCTGTCATTTGGCCTTCCAAATCTTCCTCTATCCAAATGCTAAGGTTAGAAATTGCTCTTAACGGGGCTTTTAAATCATGGGAAACAATGTAGGCAAATCGTTCCAATTCCAGATTTGACATTTGCAACTTCTCTGAATACAGCGTAAGGGTATGATTGAGGTCGGATAAAGTTGTATTCTGGTCATTGAGCTGTTGCTCCTTTTCCATCAACGAGGAGTTTGCTCCCTCTAACGCTTTGTTGGATTCCTTTAACCGGTTAGAATAGCTGGTTAAGGTCTTATTCAGCATTTTTAACTCATCATGGCGTTCTTCCAGTAAGGCTTCATTCTGAATTAGTGCCTGGTTTGCGTTTAGTAAAGCTGCATTTTTCTCTTTGTTTTTCCGATTTGCGTCTTCTAAAAAAAGCAGTGTTTTATCCAGCTTATCTAACATTGGCCTAAAAAGCAGAAATCCTTCTGCGAAAATGAGCACTAATACTATCACTAAAATTAGGATAGAAACCATTCGAGTTCTTTCCAATTTTGCATTTGCCTTATTTTGAAAATGATAAACTACCTGTTCCATAATTGGCAGAAAAAGAAAAGAAGTTTCTGCAAATTGCTTTTTGTATCGGTTTAGTGTAGTAAAATTTCCTTTCAATAACCCTCTCTGGTTTATGAAGCGAATAGAATCCGTTATGTTACTCATTACTGAAATATACTTATCAGCTTCCTTGAGCAAAGTCCTAGTCTCTCGCGTTCCATTCATTCGAATATTCTGAAAAAGACGTTCTTTTCTTAGAGCACGATGAATGGTAAAAAAAGTATCGGCTTTCAATACAAAATTTTTCGAAACATTATTAAACTCTTTATGAGATTGAATTTCCGCAAGAAGAAATAAATCTTTACTCAGCATTTGCGAATACATTCTCTGACGTCCGGCGAGGTTAAGTAAAGCTGCATCTGAGGCTTGTGTAGATAAGCTGTAGTAAACAACTAACTGCCCAACAGACATGATAAGAGCGATAGAAAACAACGCTAGAATATAGTATCGACGGATTATCTTTGAATTCATGCGTTTTTCGGCCATGTGAAGTTAAAAGTCGAACCTTGTCCGAGTTCAGATTCTACCCAGCATTTTCCACCTTTGTCTTCAATAATTTTCTTGACAATTGCTAGGCCTACTCCAGTACTTTCAACTTTATCGCGAGCATTTAAGGTTTGGAAAATGACAAATATTTTTTCGTGGTAATCTTTATCTATTCCAGGACCATTGTCAGAAATTCCAAAGCGCCAGAATTTTCCTTCATCATGCCAATGGATATGGATTTCAGGGGCTGGATTAGAATTATACTTAATCGCATTGCTGATGAAATTGGAGAAAACCTGTTCTAAGGACACTTTTTCGGTATTCAGAACAGGAAAACCGGGTTGAATATCCACTTTAAAATTGGCTGGAGGTGCAAGAAGATTGACTAAATCTGGGATAAACTCCGCCAATTCAATTTTTACCGGACTGGTTCGCATTCTTCCTGCTCTTGAATAATTAAGAATTCCATTAATTAAGCTTTCCATACGATGCACTCTGCCCCGAAGCATGTTAAACTGTTCTTTAGTTTCGCCTGAAAGTTGATCTTGAATGTCTTCTTCAATCCAAAGTGACAAGTTATTTATGGCACGAAGCGGCGCTTTTAAGTCATGGGATACCACGTAAGCAAACTGATCGAGTTCTCGGTTAATTTTTTCCAAATCTTGGGTGTATTCCCTAAGTTTTGATTCGGATTCCTTGGATTCTGTGACATCCCAGTTAACACCCAACATGCGAAAAGCCATTCCATTGGGTTCACGATAAACCTTGGCTTTGCCTGCTATATATCGAATTTCGTTACCTCCTTTTACGATTCTAAACTCTGAAGAAAACTCCTTGTTGCCACTTAACGCTTCCTGAACATCTGCAAAGGCAATATCTTTATCATCCGGATGAAGGGTTGCAGCCCATGCTTCAAAATTACTAGTAAACTGATTGGGCTTAACGCCAAAGAGGTTGTAGAGCGTTTCATCCCATACTAAGACATTAGATTTAACATTCCAATCCCAAACACCAAAACCTGCAGCCTGAGTTGCAAGCTGCATTCGGTCATTTAAAATCCGTAATTTCTCTTCATTAACTTTTCTTTCGGTGATATCGACTCCATAACCAATCACATACGATATCAGGCCATCAGAACCCTCAACAGGAAACAACCTTCTAAGTCTCCAAACCTGCTCTCCAGCGGGAGTTTCCATTAGCTCTTCATACTCAGAATGACGATTGGTTGAAATAACCTCATTAAACTCGGCTCTTCTTTTCTCAGCTATTTCAATCGGGCGGTTGTTATGCCTACAATATTCAAAATCATCGTGCCCAATAATCCAATCTCTTTTTTCCTTATTTTTTATTGCAGTAGAATTTGCAAATCGGTAACGGTGGTTGAGGTCGAAAACCACCACATCCAAAGGAATACTGTGAAGGATGCTTTCGTAAAACTCTTTATTATTTAAAATCTCTTTCTGAGCTTTATCGCGCTCCGTTACATTTCGGGCATTAACTACGATCGCGTTTACACTCTCATCTTCAACTAAATTGTTCCCTACGGCCTCGAGGTACAAATACTCGCCATCGGCTTTTCTATATCGGAAATTGATTGGATCTGAAACGCCCCCTGATTGAATGCCATAGTTGAATTCACCCATGGCCTTTTCAACATCTTCTACATGAACAAATTCAAACACATTTTTACCCGGAAGGCTTCCTTCTTCATAGCCAAACATGCGGTAAAAAGATGGACTCATATATTGTATCGTACCATCAGGGGCGATAACTGTGGTGATATCGGAAGAATTCTGAACCAAAGAGCGGAAACGTTTTTCGCTTTGGGCCAATTTGGCTTCTGATGCTTCTCTAACTAACGAAGATCCTAACGAATTAGCCAAGTTACTCAGAATACTCTCTTCTGCCGTTGACCAAACCTTGTTTTGAGAACAATCGTCAAAGCCAACAAAGCCCCATAATAAATCGCTAACAAATATTGGAAGTACTAAAAGAGAAAGTATTTCTTGCTCTTCCAATAACGGACGTTCTGATTCCGGAAAATCTTTAACAAAGCCTTTTATGCTTTTTCCCTCTGTAAAGGCTTCCATCCATCGATGGTAACCGATATCAGACATTGGAAGGTCTTGCAAATCGGGATTGTTTAACTGAACAGAAACTCCCCCTTTAACCCATTCAAATCGCTGACTGCTTAACAAAACTCTATTTTCTTCTCTGTTTTCGAAGATATACACCCTGTCTGCACTAACTATATCACCGGCAAATTGCAGTGCTTTTTCGACACTATTTCCAAGATCTTGGCTATTTAAAAGTGTAAATGATATGCTATTAACCGTTTGAAGCAGTTTTTCGTTGTAAAGCAAATGTTCTTCAAACTTCTTTCTTTCCGTTATATCCTGAGCAGTACCACGTAAGGCATAAACCTTACCTTCTTCATTAATAACAGGTTTTCCAATACCAAGGATGTACTTTTCTTCCCCTGAAGGGGTAATAATCCGATGTTCAATAGCTTGTTCTTTTCGCTCTTTAAATACCAAATCAATAGTCGATTTAAACAAAGGCAATTGATCAGGATAAATGATGGAAAAATAGTCCTGAAGCGTAACTTCTTTTTTCTCTAATCCAAAAATATTAAACAACTCATCAGACCAAATAACCTTTTGATTATGAAGGTAATACTCCCAGCTTCCGATATGTGCAATTGCTTGTGCTTCATTTAGAAGCATTTGCCTTTTCAAAATTTCTTCTTCTGTTTTCTTTCTTTCAGTAATGTCCCTGATAATAGCCATCACATAGCCTTTGCCTTCTAGGCTAAGGTATCGAACATTGGCTTCTACCGGAAAAAGCTCCCCAGTTTTTCGCTTGTTGAGGCCTTCAACTAACGCATTTCCGTTTCGTTTAAGCTCAGTCAAATGTTTTTCCCACGAACCGGGTTCGCTAAATGAATTTTCTACTTCACTAATGTTCATTTTTAATAGCTCATGACGATCATAGCCCAGCCCTTCCGCGGATTTACTATTGACGAAAATGAAATAGCCTTTTTCATCTGAAATTTGAATAGCATCGCTGGAATGATCAATGAGTGATTGAGTAAGCAATAACTGCTCTCGAGCTTCCTTCTTTTCGGTAGTATCGGTTAAAATGAGCAAGTATCCGGAAACCGATAAGTCTTCCTCTAATAAGTGAGAAATTGTAAGGCTTAACCAACGACTACGGTTATAGGAATCCTGGTATTGAAGTTCCAAATCCTCCAGCCTTGCATCATTTGCCATCAGTTCCAACTGCGCAATTAACTCATGAACATTGTTTGTTTTAAGCTTATGTTTTGGATGCTTAATTTTCATCCCAATAAAAAGCTCAGTGATTGATTTTAACCCAATCCATTCCGGTGCTTTAAATCCGGACATTTGTTCGGCTCCTTTATTGAAAATCTTGATTTGCCCTTCGATGTTAATGGCGATTTTTCCATTGTGAATGCCGTCTAGAATAGCATTCTGAGAACGCAGTGTTTCTCTAAGCTGTTCTTCAGTATGCGTTTTTTCGGTAACGTCGTTCAATGTTCCAGAAAAACCTGATGCTTTTCCATCAAGCCCAATCGTAAGCCTAATAAAAACATCTACATATCGGAAGCCGGAACTTTTATGACGAAATCTGACCACTCTTCTAACATACTCTGAGTTCCCTTCAATCAATTCCATGAAAATGGAATTGTACTTTGGAATGTCATCTTCTAACAAAAACGAAGAGACAGGATCGTACAATGATTCTTCAATAGTAAAACCAGTGATTTCTTCCCATGCAGGGTTCAAGAATATCCACTCACGTTCAAGATTAGTTTGGAAAACAACTTCTTTTAAGGAGTTGATTACATATCGGTATCGTGCTTCGCTTTCTTCTATTTTCTCCTGTTGAATTTTGGATTCGGTGATGTCAGTTTCAATGGCAATAAAACCCTGAAAGTCATCATTATCTCCAATCATTGGCGCGATGGAAAGATTCAACCAGTATCCACCTCCAGACTTGGAATAGTTATAAATTTCTCCTTCGAAAGGAAGTTTGGAATCTAACGCTTCTCTGATAGCTTTTATAGTTTGCGGATCAGTTTTCGGCCCTTGAAGCAATTGGCCGGGCTTTCTTCCAATCAATTCACTAACCTCGAAACCAGTAATCCGAGTAAACGCATCGTTTGCCCAAACAGCCTCTCCGCGTTCATTCGTAATTATGACTGCATTTTGTGTTTTCTGTGCTACCAGTGCTAATCGTTTCATTTGACTGGTTCGTTCTTCTACGAGCTTTTCTAAGCTTTCATTGTACTCTACGAGTGCCTTGTTCTTCTTGAATAACTCTTTTGAGGATAAGTCTAAGGCACGTTCAATGTGGGCATACTGATTTTCATAGTTGCCATAGGCATCATCGATTGCATTCAAGAACGCTTTGTAGCGAGGGTCTTCAAGGTCAACTTCGGGCAAGTAGCGGGTTACCTGTCGTTTCAAAAGCCTGTTCATGTAGCGTTATGGGTTTGGTTATGATGTTAAGAGTTAATCCTGAGGTAATTTCTTAAAATTCTGTAAAATTTACACGAAAAACGTGTGCTATTAATTTTATCCAATACTTTAGATTATGTATAAACTTTGGCTGTCCATGTTGGCAATATCCCTAAGCTTAGGTAGTTGCCGCAAAGACGACTCTTCTTCACCTCCTTCAACAGTTCAAGACTCAGGTAAATTTGATTATTCAACCGACCGAACAATAGCTCTTGAGGTAAGTTTCGAGACACATGGGTTAAGTATTCAACCCATGATGGGCACACCAGTAGATGTACAGATTTTAGTAGAAGGTGCTCGTGTAAACGTAGGAAGAGCTTTTATCAATCCTAATGGAGTAACGCTCGATATTCGTGTTCCGGCAATCGCACGTCAAGCCTGGTTAGTTTCCCCATTAACGGGCGCTCAGCTTCCTTTCCAATTGAATGAGTCCAGAAAAGCACTTGCTTTCGAGCCGTATAATGTTTCAATGGGCGCTCAGGCAATAAAGCAAGTAACGGAAGAAGAAGTTTTTCATCGGGCATTCAATTCACGCCCTGAAGGAGGCTCTAACAACAGAGACTTTGACAAGGATGGCGTTGATGACGATTTCGACGAGTTTCCTTTAGACCCAGCGAGAGCATTTAGCATGATGGAGCCTGCATGGGGATACAACACCTATGCTTTTGAAGACCTTTGGCCGAGTCAAGGAGATTATGATTTCAACGATTTAGTTCTTGATCATCGGATTCGCTGGATTTTTAACGGTAAGCAAGAGCGTGTTGAGGCGAATGGCGAATTGGTTGTTCGAGCACAAGGTGCAGGATTACCCAATGGATTAGCGATGCAATTGTTAGAGTATCATCCTGTAAATCAGAATTACCTAGCGCTGCCGGCTGGTTTACTGGGAAATTTGAATGGTCATTTATCTGAAGATCCAGCAGGAGCTGCCAATACCGCAATAGTTTCTGACCATTTGAGTGCTTCACTTAAATCGTATTATACCAATTTAAACGATGTTGGCCCAAATAGAAAACCTGATACATTGCGTTATAGTTTTGGGTTAAGTCAGGCTTCATCGGCATTTATCAGAACAGACTTTTTCCTTCTTAGAGGCGATGATGCCTCGAATAAGGCTGACCGATCTGTTGAAATCCACGTTTGCGGTCGTCCTGCAACCTCTGCTGCTAATCAGGAATTATTTGGCAGCTTGGCAGACCGAACCGGAAATGGTTCTTGGTACAAAGACAAAAACAGCATGCCTTGGGGAATGGAAATTTTTGCTGCACCCTTGCAATTCGGGCCATCGAACATGGGAAATCCCAATAATCAAGGCACTTGGACTCCATTCGCTTATCCAAAATCAAGAACAAGAATCGATGTTGCCTACCCAGCCTTTGGCAATTGGGCGATAAACCGAGGACGAGCCTCTGATGACTGGATGAACCATGCACAGCAGGATAAAATTTGGATTCCAGTCTGGCAGCGTTGAAAGAAAAGGATTGAAAAGCAGACCTGAATTTGATACAGGTTTGCTTTTCAATAATCGATTTCTGAGGCTTAAAAAAGTTTAATCTTTCTTTTTTTGCTTAAACTAACTCACTGGTGTAGAAGTAACTTTCTTTTGAGTTTCGCTCCGTAATTCCCTTACCAAAAAAGCAATTAGTATAAAGTACATTACCCCGAGAAAACCAGGGGCAAAAATTAATACAGCTTCATACGCTTGATGGTGAGTATGCATGAATACCCTCTCTAAGGATAGTATATTGAGCCGGTAAGCATAGTACAAAATAAAGTAGAGGATGATTTTTACATTTATAGTAAATTGTAAAGAAAAAATTACTCATTTTTAAAAATTTCTTTAAGAACATAATTGGGACGATCTCTTACGTTTTCATCTATTCTTCTGATGTACTGACCTAAGATTCCAATGGAAATCATCTGAATACCTCCTAAAAAGAGCAAAGAAATCATTAATGAAGCCCATCCTTCAACTGTGTGTTTGCCAATTAGTCTTACGTATAGGGTATAGACTATTAAAATGAAAGCGATAAGAAATACCAAAAAACCTGCCCAGACTACTAGTTTTAATGGAAAAGAAGAAAAAGAAGTAATTCCATCCAAGGCTAAACGCAATTGTTTTTTAAATGGGTAAGAAGAGTCTCCAAACTTTCGTTCATGCCGATTAAAATAAACGAAGGTCGATTTCAACCCTGTCCATGCTACTTGTCCGCGGAGGTAATGTTGATGCTCCTTTAGCTTAAGTAGTACATCCACTACTTGTCGGTCCATTAACCTGTAATCTCCGGTATCTAAAGGAATATCAAATCCTACCATACGACTTAGTATTCGGTAGAATAAAAATGAAAATGCTTTTTTGAAAAAACCCTCCCCTTCACGTTTTCTTCTTTTCGCATAAACCAACTTGTACCCCTTTTTCCATTCTTCATACATTTCAATAATCAACTCTGGAGGATCTTGCAAGTCCGAATCGATTGTAACGATTACTGCTCCAGAAGCATGTTCTAAGCCGCAGGAAAGGGCAATTTGATGACCAAAATTTCTTGTAAACGAGAAATAGTGAATTCTTTCGTCCTTATCTGAAAGCTCTAGGATGATATCCAAAGACTTATCAAAGCTGCCATCATCAATAAAAATCATTTCAGCCTGAACCTTTAACTTTTCTAATACTAAAACACAACGTTCATAAAGAATTGGCAGATTTTTTTCCTCATTATGGACGGGAATTATAATGCTTAAATCCATACTAAATTTCTATTGTTTCAAAATTACTTATTGGTAAATAAAAACGATCTCTTTCTCTCAACAAGGCAATTCTAACTTTGAATGTACCTTTGGAAAGAGGCTGTTTGATTATTATTTTTTGCCTTAGCGTACTTCTTAAGTCCATAATCATAGGAGTCCAAGCTTCTAAACTCAAAATTTTCTTTTCTAACTTATCTGTCCATTCACTAATGATAAACAGCTTTTCCTGTTTATGCCCAGAATGGAAAACTACGCCCGATCGATTAAGAATTTCTATATCCACGGTACTCTTATTCTTTCCAAACTCTGAAGTAGGCGTAAGAAATCTTGCAGTTACACGGTCTTTGCCAATCATGCTTAACTGCTGTTGACTACCGTCTGTATTAGCGCAAGACCAACTATCGGCTGGAAGCCTAAAATAATCTGTATTAAGGGTGTTGACATTAGCACCGTATTGATAGGTATATAAATAGTCAACCGGAAGCAATCTCGCTAAATGGAGAGAATCAAGGACTTCTTTAATGAATATCTGTCTTGTACTTAATGGGCCATTCATTGAACTCCTTACTAAACTTTCATTTCCAAGTATCCAATCGTGGCCATAAATTCTTGGTTCAGCCACGCTTGGAAAGTAGTTTTCTTTTCTGAAATAAACCTTCTTTTCAGGCCAATCCTTAATATTATCTAAGGCGACATCTAAAAAACCATAACGAAATTCGACAAATTTTGCGTATTGGTCCAACGTGAAAGTGTGAAAAGCGACTACTAAGGCAAAACAGGTTATAACCCTCTTATTTAACGCTATATTTATTTGCGAAGCTATCAAACAAATACCAAGGGGCACAATAAACAAATACCGTTCAAAAGGTTCAAATGTTTGTGGGTAGAGATAACTGAATTTATAAACAACCAATAATGCCCAGCCAGCACAAAATGATATCAAAAGAAAAGGTTGCAGGCTTTTTTTCTTGAATTGTCCAAATACCAATGCTATGATTAGTATAATCATGGTACCTCCATAGGCTTTTACTAAATCATAAATAGCCGAAAGATTAATAAAACGACTGAGCATTGATTCAAAGGTATCTGACTCGCCTAATCCTTTAAGCGGTGCTTTTTCATATTGGTCTAACATGAGCCATCTCAAAGCCATAATACATACAACGATAGAAAAACTGATGTACCACTTACTGTCTTTAACGTTTTCTACGAATACAAATGCAAGTTGTAAGAGTACAACAATCGATAGTAATGGATGACTAAAAATGAGAAACAGGGAAAGCAAGAACAAGACAGCATACCAAATCCAAGGCTTTCGGCTCGATACGATATATTCCCAAATTATTGGCAAAAAAAAGACTAAAGGAGCAGCAAGAATTAGCTCACTAACGGGGTTGAAAAAGTTCCACCTTATCCCTATCAAATACGATAAAAGCATAAAAAAGGCATAGTTTGGCCGATTGAGCCTAAAGAATACAGCAACCATTATTGCCAAATAAACAAGCTCAGCCAAACTCATGCTCCAAACAACCAAGTCTAACCGTTGGTTAAGCTTAATCATAAGCAAGGGAAGCCATTCAATCAAAACCGCCCCTGGGCGAGTGTGTGCTATGAAGAAAGACTTAGTATTAATCATTTCATTGAGGTAATACGCAACATCCCCATAAAGTCGGTTAGCGTGGTTGGAAAGCCCAATGAAGCTCCAGATAACGAATAGAACAATAGCTCCGGTAGTATAAAAGTTTTTATTTCTTCGCATAAGGGTTACGAAAGCTAATTTCGTGATACTTGCGAGAAAAAGAAATTAAATTATAAAATGAAAGAATCCATCATCGCTGAATCAGGCAGCACAAAATGCACCTGGAAGTTGCCTGATGGCACAATGGTCAACACAATAGGATTAAATCCTTATCTGGCTGATGAAGCCTTGATTGCCGGAGCTATAGAAGGGGTTCCTCAGTTGGAAAAAGCCGCTCGATTAGGTAAGCAACTTATTTTTTTTGGTGCCGGATGCGGTCCTGATGAAGCTTCAGTTCGAATGATTTCGCTGCTTCAGCCATATTTTCCAAAAGCAGAAATGACAATACTATCGGATATGGAAGCCGCAGCTCTTGCTTTGCTAAAGAATAAAGAAGGGTTAGTAGGTATTCTGGGTACCGGATCGAATGTTGGATATTACCAACCACAGAACCGTACCTGGCATTATACCATTCCATCGTTAGGTTGGGCACTAGCCGATGAAGGTGGCGGAGTAAGTTTAGGCAA
Source organism: Chitinophaga pinensis (assembly GCA_943373175.1). GTDB lineage: Bacteria > Bacteroidota > Bacteroidia > UBA7662 > JAIXUI01 > JAIXUI01. The sequence goes on from CALSBM010000030.1 coordinate 28,622, forward strand.
AGCACTCCTTAAGGCGTTTACAAGAAAAAGACTCAGTCGATATGCATTGACGCGTTTGGAAGAGCTTCCCGATTTAACACTGCCGTTTATTCTCGACAAGCTTTATCGCCAGCCCATGCCAAATCGTTATCTCGCTTCATTTGCCCCTACGATTCTTGAGTTATCTTCTGATTCATCTGTTTTTGAGCAAGTTATTCAACCTGTTTTTAAAGATTTTGCATTGAATGTTGTACTTCCTTCAGCTCAATCCAATCGATGTAATTCGATAGTTCTTGCAGGAAGTATAGCCTACCATTTTCAAGAGTTTGTTTCGTCGTCCTTGGTTGAGGCCGGAATTGAGCTTACCGAAGTTTGCGCTTCTCCTATTGACCGATTATCGCTTTAATCAACTCATCCGAGCCTTTCCACTCCAAAACAATATGGCGATGCTTGGCTCGAGGTAAAAAGTCTCTTAATACTTCTTTCACTTCAGGATCAATAAACCGGGTGTCGCTCAAATCTATTTGAAGGTTAGCATTTGCCGGAATTCCTTCTATGCATTCCTTAAGTTTCACCTTGTTTAAAAAACTGACACTGGCATTCAACCGTAACGAAAAATCGGAAGGTCCGTTTTCAGACTTTTGAGTTAGCTCAAATTCGGATTGAACGCTATCTCTAAGAACAAAATAAACCGCAATAAGCAACCCAACAGTAACTCCGATTAGTAAATCGATAGCCAAAATCATGAGGATTGTTAGGGCAAATGGGAGAAATTGCTTGAAACCTTGCACATAAACTGCTTTAATAATCGATGGTTTAGCGAGCTTATAACCCGTCAAAAACAAAATTGCGGCAAGACTTGCGTAGGGTATCAGGTTTAAAAATTGAGCAACAAAGGCAACTGATACAAGCAAAAGAACTCCATGAGTAAAAGAAGAAAGCCTCGTTCTAGCGCCGGCTTCAACATTGGCAGCTCCTCTAACAATAACTGCTGTGATGGGAAGTGCTCCTACTAAGCCGCATAGAGAATTCCCAACTCCCTGAGCGACCAATTCACGATTCACTGGTGAATTTCGGTGTTGAGGGTCGAGCTTATCAACAGCTTCAAGGCATAACAGCGTTTCAAGAGAAGCGAGAATGGCCAGAATGGCGCCTTCTCTCAACGCCCTGTTCCAAGAAGGCGTCTGGTTCCAGTCGATACCATTCCATTGAGTAAGCACATTATTAGGTACAGAAACACATAAAGTTTCTGGTAATGCGATTTCCTGAAGGTACTTGAGGCTTAACCATTGGTAAGCCAAACCCATAATCACAACAAGTAAAAAAGGAGGAAGTGGGAAGTATGCTCTAAGCCTGGGATTTTCAGCCAATATCAGAATTAGAAGGCTTGCTAACCCGATAGAAGCTGCTTCAATACTCATGTGCTGCCAAACTTGATTCCCATAATTGACAGAAGAAAGCATCCGTATAAAGTCATCGGACCAAAAATCAGGCTGATTAAGCCCTAAAACCAGTGGGATTTGTTTTCCAATCAACAATATCCCTATAGCTGCAAGCATCCCCTTAATAACCGAAGCTGGAGTATAACGGGCAAGATCACCAAGGCGGAAAAGCCCAATAGCGATTTGCATAACACCGGCAATAAAAACACACCAGATGTAATGCTGAAAATCGCCGAATAACAAGATTCCGGAAGAAACTATGGTTGTAAGTCCTGCTGCGGGCCCGGAAACCGAAAGTGGTGATCCGCTAATCCACGGTACAATTAACCCGCCGATGATTCCTGCTAATAATCCGGAAGAAAGCGGCGCCCCACTGGCCAAGGCAATTCCGAGACACAACGGTAAAGCAACCAAATAAACAGAAAGTCCTGCTGGCAGGTCAAAAAACCAATACCGTTTACTTAAAAACCGAATACTCCTCCAGGTTATGCTTGCCATTGTAAAGGACTATCGATAATTATACTCGTAGCAACCGGCTGCCGGTACGGGTTTTCGCAAAGTGCCGTTTAAGTCACGGATAACACCCGGAAACTGACTGCGTAAATCTTCACCCAATCCTTCCGCTTTACTGAGTGAGTCTAACTGGTAATTTCCATCATTGGGATTTACAAACAATGGATTTTGGTTTAACCTGTTGTTATTGATGTTCAAAGTTCCTTGGCGGGTTCTGAAAATTGAGTTTCGGAAGTTCAAGGTGAAGGTTCCGATTCCTGTATTTTCCAATGCAATCTGTTCATCTTTGCTTCCCCAAACAATGCAGTTCAATAGTTCTGCATACAGGTTATTCACAACAGATCGGTTATTGGCATTTGTAACTGCAAAAGCGACCTCGGGATTGCTGAATCCGCCTCCATTGTTGGCAAATGTAGAATGTCGAAAAACATACCTACCTCCCAGGTCGCCAACAAAGCAATACTTCCCACAATCTGTTACCAACAGGTTTTCACCTTCAATAGAAGCGGTGTAACCCAGTAATCCAACCAGACTCATATTTTGAATGCGGGTATTTTGAATTAACAAATTTCTGGTAGAACCATCAGCAGGTAAACTGTCAACCCGAACTCCCACTAATCCATTTCGGATGTCGGCCCAATCAATTCGGTTTCCGGTGCTTCCTCTCAAAAAGTGTATTCCTTGCCAAGTTCCAGGTAAATCACGATAAAACGGATCGATTCGGTCTCCCCTAAATGTTACCGGGACTCCCTGTCGGCCTTCAACCTTAAGCGAACCAAGGACAAACAGTGCCGAGTTTCGATTAAAGTAGATTTCAGAACCAGCTTCTATTTTCAATTCACAAAGCGAGTCAACCAAAACTGAATTATAAATTATTATGGGCTTGTCGCTTGTCCAGAGTGTATTACAAGGAAGAACAAAGCTTTTATAGAAAATGGCATTACGCCCGATGGCTTCCAACTGAACCTGCTGAAAACGCCCATTGCCTTTGTCAATCATTAAGGAGTCACGAACCAGTAATGGTTTCTGAGCGTTGTTGGGTTCAACTGTAACTTCCACAAAAACATAAATACTATCACGAGCGGGAAGTTCTACGTCTTTCAAGCTATTGGTAGGAACACCGTTGATGTTTAGTCGGAAATCGCTGTTGCCTGTGAACTTCTTACCAGCTAAAAAAATCTCTGGGATGAGTAAGTCCGTGTTTGATGGATTGTAAATCACAATCCTCGAAGTGGTAGAACCAACATTGCTGAAAACGGTATCGAACAAAAGCGTATCCGTTGAAAAGCGCAGGCCTATATCCGGAGCGTAATCAAAGGATTGCTTGCGACATCCTGCGGTTGCAAGCAAAAAAAGTAGGATGAGCAGAAGCGGTCTGTTCATAAAGCGCAGCAAATGTACGTCATTGTATCGGAGGAGCTAACTTGCAACGTAAATGGATATTGTACTACTGCACGGATTTACGGAAACTCCAACTATCTGGAAGAAGCTGAAAGAGCGATTAGTGTCTGCCGGCCATCGCTGTTTTGCTCCTTCATTATCCGGGAACAATCCTGATTTTCAGGATAGTAGTTTAAGCATGGAGTCAATGGCACTATCGGTAATGAACGGTGCGAAAGAAGCCGGAATGAGCCATTTTACTGTTTTTGGCCATTCTATGGGCGGATATGTAGCGTTACAAATGCTTAGAATGTTCCCTAATCAACTTATGGGATTGGGCTTGTTACAGTCAACCGCACTTTCTGATGGAGATGAAAAGAAGAACAACCGGACGCAACTTGCCAAACTGTTAAGAGAAAAAGGCAGTGGTTCTTTTTTGAACACGTTTATACCCAATCTTTTTGCTCCTGCGAATGTAACTCAGCTTCAAAAAGTGATTGACGAACTTAAGCAAGACGCAGAAACAATTCCCGCTATTGGACTTGCAGCACAGACTATTGCCATGAGGGATAGACCGAACAGCCTTGACTTGTTAACTTCAACTAAAACTCCTTTGCTATTTCTACCCGGACGATTAGACCCACTGATCAGCACGGAAGTCATTTATGCTCAGGCTGCACATTGCAAGAGTTCCTTTCAAATAGACTTTCTTGAAAACAGTGGTCATATGGGTATTTTCGAGGAATACGACAGAACACTTGCAGCTATGAACAACTTTATGGATTTTGCGGTGTTTCATCAATAATCTTGAAATAACTTCATGTACACCGGAATACTACACACCCATAAGCTGGTTGTCAGCTTATTTTTAATCTACTACTTCATTCGCACCGTTTTGTTATTAATGAACAAACACGATGCTTTGGATAAGTTGACAAAGAAGTTTGCAATTCCAGACCGGATTATCTCAGTTTTGTTCTTAGCAACCGGAATATACCTGGCCGTGTTTTCCGGCACATCAACCGCTGGTTCATGGTTATGGGTAAAACTTATTGCTGTTTTCGCCTCGATTCCGTTGGCAATCATCGGGTTTAAAAAGAAAAACAAAGGCTTAGCATTGTTATCGTGGCTGTTGTTGGCTTATTCTTATGGTATATCTGAAACTAAAAGCCCGACCATGAACAAGAAAGCTTATTTCGAAGGCTTAGCAGGAAATGTTCAGGTTAATGCTAACGCCGCCAACATGGTTCCAGGTCAAGACAATTACGATATTTCAGCACATGGCGCAGCCTTGTTCGCTAAAAACTGTCAGGTTTGCCATGGGTCTGACGGTAAACTTGGGAAAAGCGGCGCAAAAGAACTTTCTGCCAGCACCAAAACCCGTGATGAGAGCCGTGTTATAATTGAGCAAGGCAAGAATGGAATGCCAGGATTCGGAACCTTCCTGTCAGAAGATGAAATAATGGCTGTTAATGCTTATGTCCATACCCATTTCATCCAAGGTAGTGACCTCCAGGCCCCTTCTTCACACTAAGCTCTTAGGATTAACTTTCCTTTTGCTGTTAGGGGCATTACCCTTAAAAGCACAGCTTTTTCTTCGTCAGTTGGATAGCCTTCCAAGGCCTATTCAATTCAGTGGTTTGGTCATCGATGAAGACACTGGTCAGCCAATGCCCTTTGTTACCATACTGATAAAGAACAGGGTGAAAGGGACTATTTCTGATAATCGTGGTTTTTTTTCATTCGTAGCGCTCATTGGCGACACTATCCGGTTCTCAAGTCTGGGTTATAAAAAGGCTTATCTGGTTATACCAGACACGATATCCGGCACCAGTTGGTCGGTTGTACAGCCAATGGAAGCAGATCCGATAACACTTAAACCAATTCGCGTTTGGCCATGGGCGAACCGGGAGCAGTTTAAGCAAGAATTTATGGCTGCTCAGCTTCCTGATGAAAAAGCCGAAATTGCTAAGCGTAACCTGGAATCTGAGCTACTCGCTGAACTTTCAGGAAATCTAAGTATGGATGGTTATGAGAACCAACGCAACTTTATTCAAAACGAAATACAGAAAACCTATTTTGCAGGTCAAATGAACTTTGCTCAATTAGGTGGCCCTAATGCAGTACCAATTCCTTCTACTTTGCTAAGTCCTATTGCATGGGCAGAGTTTGTAAAAGCATTGCAAAGAGGCGATTTCTGGAAGAAGAAAAAGAAGAAACTCAATTAATCTTAGCCATGCTGGCAATAATTGAGTTCTCGCCCTCTCACGACGAATGCCTTTGGTCTTGGAAATGCTTGGCTGAACAAACAGGTTTTCAAGTTCTTTATTTTGTACATCCTTCTATAGCGAAAAGAGCTTCCTTAATCCTTCCAGGAGCTCAGGTTTTTCCTTTAGAATTACCCGAAAAGGCTTCAGGGCGTTTCCACTTCCTACTTCAACTTAAAAAACAGTTAAAAAGCCTTGGCATACGAAAAGTTTTGTTCAATACTGCCACCGGCTCCTTGGTTAGGGATTTCTTGCTAATAGCCGGTAAGCGTTTTCAATTTACTGGAGTCTTGCATAATGCAGAAAAATTGAAAGGCAGTTTTAGTCAAGCCGCAATTTCTCACTGGGTCAGGCACTATATTGTACTCAGTGACCATGTTAAGGAGCATGTAAAGAAATCCACTAATGTTAAATTAGAAGCTATTTATCCCGTCTATTTTCCTGACAATCTTACACGGTTTCCAAAATCCGAAAAAGGATTCAGAGTAGTAATTCCTGGTCAGTTAGAGTTAGCTCGGCGCGATTATCCAGCACTGATAAAATCGTTATCGAGCATAATGCTCCCAGAAGATTTCAAGTTAGTCTTCTTGGGCAAA
>CALSBM010000031.1:0-34668 GCA_943373175.1 Chitinophaga pinensis
CAAAAAAGTCCCACGCAGAGACGCAACGATGCAAAGTGAGAAAGAAACCCTTTGCGCCTTAGCGGCTTAGCGAGAAAAAATGAATCAAAAAAGTCCCACGCAGAGACGCAACGACGCAAAGTGAGGAAGAAACCCTTTGCGCCTTAACGGCTTAGCGAGAAAAAATAAATCAAATAAGTCTCACGTAAAGGCGGAAAGATGCAAAGTGAGGAAGAAACCTTTTGCGCCTTAGCGCCTTAGTGAGAAAAAATAAATCAAACAAGTCTCACGCAGAGATGGAAAGTTAGAAATTCAAGAAGAAACCCTTTGCGCCTTAGCGCCTTAGCGAGAAAAAATAAATCAAACAAGTCTCACGTAAAGGCGGAAAGATGCAAAGTGAGGAAGAAACCTTTTGCGCCTTAGCGCCTTAGCGAGAAAAAATGAATCAAAAAAGTCCCACGCAGAGACGCAACGATGCAAAGTGAGAAAGAAACCCTTTGCGCCTTAGCGGCTTAGCGAGAAAAAATGAATCAAATAAGTCTCACGCAGAGATGGAAAGTCAGAAATTCAAGAAGAAACCCTTTGCGACTTAGCGCCTTAGCGAGAAAAAATAAATCAAATAAGGCTCAAACATAGGAGAGGCCGATTAATAGGCAAAAGGGTAGGAGCAGTTTTTTTGTTAGCCTGATATTTTTCGCATCAACAGTTCTAATGGGCCATTTTTAAACTTCTTTGCCCATAGTTTGCTTATGTAGAAACTGAAAACAAAGTAAGCCAAGGCAAAACTGAAAATCAGCATAGGAGGTAGAGGCGTTTGCTCATTCATTCTTAAAGCGTATTCTCTTCCAGATAACAAGCCAAGCAACAACATCCCGATGGTTAAATGTGAAATGTAATGGGTAAGTGTCATTTGTCCTGTTTTTGCTAAATCATTTGCAAGCTTACTGTTACTTACAAATTTGCTCAGGTACATAAATGCTGAAATTAGCATCATTCCAAAGCCCAGTGTGCTTAGTACAAAAGGTAAAAATGGAGGCAAGTAGTCAGCATTAAAGTAAAACTTGATGTCTTCACTTACTGGTAAATAATTGATAATTAATTGCAATCCTGTTACTGTCAGGTATAAAGAAAGACCAATTAAAAACATTTTCCTTTGCGTTTTTAACATCGTCCAGTCCAATCGACCTAAGTACATTCCTACTGCAAAGTAAGCAAACCAAGGAAATATGGCGTTCCAACCGTTGTAAATGGTATTCCGTAAAAATCCTTGTATTGTCCAAAAGTCTTTGTATTGAAGAGTTTCAAAGTGCCAACCGGTTTCATACGGAATAATTAAAAGCAATAAATGGAAAACAGCAATTGCAACAAAACCCGCATAGAGGTAGTATTTTTTATTTATAAATAGAAGAAATGCAGCAAGGTGCATATATCCACCATAGAAGTGTAGAATGTCTGCCGGCCACCAAGTATAAAGTGCCAAGCCAACCACAAATAAGAACCAGGCCCGTTTATTTATTATTGATTTTAAGCGATTTTTATCCTCTATGGTGTATTCGTTCCAGCGATTGGTCATTAAAGCAATGCCCATTCCTGCGAGCATAACAAACACTGTACTTGAATTACCACTAAACAAAGAAAGGAATTGACCAGCCAAACTATGGTCTTGGTAGTTTCCATACACAATATTGAAATTCACTATGAACATCCCGAAAATGGCATAAGCTCTTGCCAAATCAAATCCAATTATTCGTTGCTTCATATTTTCCCTCTGTTAAAATTGTTTTACAAAGGTTGAAACAGAATTGCAGCAAACATTTGATGTAAAGTCAATAAATCATTTCTTAGCTCTAATTCTACTCAATGTTTCTAAGGACACATTGAGATACGAAGCAATTTGGGTCAGTTGAACTTTTTGAATTATCTGGGGAGATTTTGATAATAAGCTTTGATACCGTTGTGTTGCATTTTGTGTATGCAGTTCAAACACTTTTTCCTCAAGCCATAAGGCGTAATACTCAGTCATTAAAAAATCAAATTCAACTAAAGGGCGGTGATTTGATTTTTTCATTTGAAAACTAAGATAATCTGTTTCGTTTACTGTTACCTCTGTTAATGCTTGAATATATTCTCTACTCGGTTTTTGCAGCGTATAGCTATCAAATGATACTGCAAGGTCGTCTTCAAAATAGAAAGCAGTCGTTACTTCTTTCTCGTTGTGAACATAAAATTTCCTTAAAATCCCACGCTCAACCCAATAACTTTTATTGCAAATATTCCCTGCTTCCAACAAGTAGTCGCCTTTTGAGTACATCTTAGTAGAACTTATCTCATTTAGTGCATTCCGTGTATCCTCGTCAAAGCTATCAATGAGTTTTTTTATATTATCAAGGTGAAGTTGCATAACTGTTCTGTCGTTAGAATGGCCTTGAGGTGGTAAAGTTCATATTGGCAGTTTTTTAACTACTACAAGATGTTGAGGGTATTCCTTATCAATCCCTATAAACGTATAGGCGTTGTTTGAAAAGAATTAATTCTGCATCAACAGGTTAGGGGATGCTCAAACAAGCATTCAAACCATAATGATTAATAGGTTATCGAAAATGAATAGAATTAAAAGATATACTCTTAACTCAACACATCCGCTGATGCGCTTTGAGGGTGTTTTGAAGAAGCGAAACGATGGTCATTATTCCAACTCCGCCTGGAACAGGGCTGAGTGCCGCAGCTACTTCCTTTACACTATCAAAATCCACGTCACCGGCAATGCGAAATCCGGATTTTTTACTGCTGTCTTCTACGCGGGTGATTCCTACGTCCACTACTACCGCACCGGGTTTTACCATATCGGCGGTAACAAAGCCAGGTTTACCGAGCGCTACGATGAGAATATCGGCTTGGCGGGTGAATTCTTGCAGGTTTTGAGTTTTGCTATGACAGATAGTGACAGTGGCATTTCCGGGATAGCTGTTTCTAGCCATCAAAACGCTCATGGGTGAGCCAACGATTAAACTTCTACCTATCACCACCACATGCTTGCCTGCAGTTTCTATTTCATAACGCTCAAGCATGGTGAGTACACCTTTGGGAGTGGCAGGAAGGTAACAATCTTTGTTCTGAATCATCAGCCCAAGGTTGACGGGGTGAAATCCGTCCACATCCTTGTCGGGTCGAATGGCTTCGGTGACTTTATCAGCGTCGATGTGTTTGGGCAGGGGAAGTTGTACGATGTATCCGTCGATGGCATCGTCTTCATTGAGCTGTGCAACTATTTCAAGCAACTCCGCCTCGCTGATATCGGAAGGGTGGCGAATTAAAGTGGAATTAAATCCTACTTCCTCACAAGATTTCACCTTAGAAGCTACATAGGTTTCAGAAGCACCATCATTTCCAACCAAGACGGCAGCCAAATGTGGAGGGCGATGCCCTGCAGCAACACGGCTGGCAACTTCAAGACGAATTTCTTCCTTTAAGCTTACCGATAAAGACTTGCCATCGAGTAGTAACATATACTTAAGAGGTTCTAAGATTAATCGAGTTTAAGAACGGCGAGGAAGGCGTTTTGCGGCACTTCTACATTGCCAATCTGGCGCATACGCTTTTTCCCTTTTTTCTGCTTTTCGAGCAGTTTCCGCTTTCTGGAAATATCACCACCATAACACTTGGCGGTTACGTCTTTTCTGAGTGCTTTAATGGTTTCACGGGCAATAATTTTCGCACCGATAGACGCCTGAATAGCAATATCAAATTGTTGGCGTGGAAGCAACTCGCGAAGTTTTTCGCACATTTTTTTACCGAGGTCGTATGCTTTGTCGGCGTGAATGAGCGAAGAAAGCGCATCCACCGGGTCGCTGTTGAGGCGGATGTCCATCCGAACCAATTTAGACTGCCGGTAGCCAATCATCTGATAATCAAATGAGGCATAACCTTTAGAAATAGATTTAAGTTTATCGTAGAAGTCGAAGACGATTTCACCCAGCGGCATATCGAAAACGAGTTCCACCCTGCTGGTTGTGAGGTAATTCTGAGTTTTCAGAATCCCTCTTTTACCCATGCAAAGTGCGATGATATTGCCGACATATTCCGATTTGGTGATGACCTGAGCAGAGATATAGGGCTCTTCTATGAAATCGATTTTACTGGGATCAGGTAAGTCAGATGGGTTATTAACCACCATTTTATCGTCTTTGGTGGTGTATGCGAAGTAGGTAACGTTGGGGACGGTGGTGATAACCGTCATGTCGAATTCACGTTCCAGGCGTTCCTGAATGATTTCCATGTGCAACATGCCTAGGAATCCGCAACGGAAGCCAAAGCCGAGTGCTGCCGACGACTCAGGTTCGAAGACCAGGGAGGCGTCGTTAAGCTGAAGTTTTTCCAGGGATTCGCGAAGCTCCTCAAAATCATCGGTGTCAACAGGATAAATTCCAGCGAAAACCATGGGTTTTACCTCTTCAAAACCTTTTACTGCCTCTGGGTAGGGGCGATCTACATGAGTGAGCGTGTCCCCAACTTTTACTTCTTTAGATTCTTTGATTCCAGAGATGATGTAGCCTACATCGCCACAAGTAACTAAATCGCGAGGTTGCCCTTTCATTTTCAGAATTCCGATTTCGTCAGCATAATACGATTTACCGGTATTCATGAATTTAACGAGGTCGTTTTTGCGGATAGAACCGTTAAGAATTCGGAAGTAGGCGATAATTCCTCGGAAGTTGTTGTAAACCGAGTCGAAGATCATAGCCTGAAGTGGCCCGTCGGGATCGCCTTTAGGAGCTGGTATTCGTTCTACTACCGCTTCGAGCACTTTGTCCACGCCGAGACCAGTTTTTCCGGAAGCGGGCATGATGCTGTTTCGGTCGCAGCCGATAAGGTCCACAATCTGGTCTTTTACTTCTTCCGGATTGGCACCCGGAAGATCCATTTTATTGAGAACAGGGATGATTTCGAGGCCCTGATCGAGTGCGAGGTAAAGGTTGGAGATGGTTTGAGCTTCGATGCCCTGAGAAGCATCCACAACTAATAAAGCACCTTCACAAGCGGCAATAGAACGGGATACTTCGTAGCTGAAGTCCACATGCCCTGGCGTGTCAATCAAATTTAGAATGTACTCTTCCCCTTTATAGGTATAGTTCATCTGGATTGCATGGCTTTTAATTGTGATACCACGTTCACGCTCCAAGTCCATATCGTCTAAAGTTTGAGCCTGCAAATCCCGGTCGTCCACAGTTTTGGTAATCTGCAACAATCGGTCAGCCAAGGTGCTTTTTCCGTGGTCAATGTGGGCGATAATGCAGAAATTCCGGATGTTTTTCATGATGAGTCCGCGAAAATACTGCTTTTTATATCAGCGTTTTAGGGAAGTTTAAACGTTAAATTCAACCCTTGTGGTCGAAAATACCCTTAACAATTCTATTTTTGAGTATGTCTAAACGGATTTCCGGCGGTCTCTACGCGTTACTTTTCACGTTAGTATTAGCGGTTCTCTTCCTACTTCCAACAACTTATACCTCCGCCCAAAGCAAGGTTTACAAAATTGATACTATCGCATATCTCCCTTACTATCCTTATGTAGGAGGTTTAGAAGTAAACCCAAACTTGGCCGATGACCGTTGGTTCGGGCCTTTTCCAATCGGTTTCCGTTTTTGTTTTATGGGGAATGTATATAACCAGTGCTACATTTCAACCAATGGAATTGTACAGTTTCAAGAGCCTCCTAATTTTAGTGGAGGAACAGGGTTCAGCCGTTTTGTAGTTGATCCTCTACAAGGCCCAAACCCTGACAATACCTTGCCTAGAAACGCAATTCTTGGCCCCTGGATGGACTGGGATCCAGGCGTGCAAGGTGGAGGCGGAAGTGTCAATTATTACAACATTGGGGCAAGTCCTAATAGAAAGTTTGTCGTTAATTACTCCCTTCAGCCACTCTTTGGTGGGCAGTGTAATACCCTCAAGGGTACCTTCCAAATTATTCTTTGGGAAAACGGGGTGATTGAGAATATTTTAATTCATAAGCCTACTTGTACCGATAACGCAGCGGGTGGATCGCGAGAAGGCACTCAAGCTATTATCGATTCTACAGGAACTGTTGCCTATTTCGGCAGAAATTACCGTACAAACCCTACGGTTATCCGGGATGCTATCGCCTTTACTGACTCATTTTCTATTCTGAGATATACTCCCGATCAAACCATGAAGTTAGTGAATCAGCAGCCTGGCGTAGGGTTACCTGAGTATTTCGTTAATTGTTATGACTCCGTTTTTGTAATCAAATTTGATTCACCCATTATTCCGGCTTCTATTGATACGGTAGTTCCTGAGTTTCGTTTTTTCGATGGTAATTTTCAGTTGCCAATCAAACGAGTGAGTTATACCATAACTCCAGATTCGCTTGTTGATTCTATTTATGTTCATTTTGCTTATGAGCTTTTCCGACCCGGACGCTATAAGATTCTGATGACTACTGGTGGTGATGGAGACATTGTTTATGGTATTTGCGGACAAACGGTTGTGGACAGCGGTTCTGTTGGATACCTCAATGTGGTGAATTGCTACACGTACAACGTTCCTCTTGTTATGGAGAATGTTACGGTAGAGAACAACGAACACGTTCGGATTTCATGGCATAAACCGGATACGCTTCGGCAAGATTTCTTCCAAGGCTATACCTTGTATAAGTTTGGGTCTAATGGTGTCGATTTCTTTCCTTTTATGACGTTTGACGATATCAATGATACTGTTTACATTGATTCGATTATTCAGGTGAATGAAGATTCAAGGTTTTACAAAGTAACGATGAATGTTAAGTACAACCCTGAAACTCCTTACTCTGATTCGGTTTCCAACATATTGCTTACGGTTCCTTCCGGTGATTTGAACAAGGAAGAAGTCGATTCTACCGTGCTTAAATGGACAAGCTATTTGAAATGGACTCCGGCCAAATACACCTTAGAATGGACTCCTGAAGGCACTCCAGCTTCGTGGAGTCCGGTAGGTGCAGATTCTTCGAGGACTATTTCCGATACTTCGGTAATGTATGTAAAGCGAAGTCCGGGTACGTACTGGCTGAGAGTAAGAACCGCTGATGATACTACAGGATTAATTTCGGAATCGAACTGGTTGCGTTACAATGTTCCGCTTCCTCCTCCTTTAGATTTGGAAGTTTATACGGTGATAACACCAAACGGTGATGGTAAAAATGACCTGTTTACCATTAAAAACATTGATAAATTCCCCCGTAACAAAGCAGAACTTTTTAATCGATGGGGAGTTAGGTTATTTTCTAAGACCGATTATAAGAATGATTACTCTCCGACAGATTTAGAGCCAGGAGATTATATCTACAAAGTTGATGTTGGCGATGGCCGAATTTTTTCCGGTATCGTCAGCATATTAAAATAATCTAATTAACAGGTTGATAATACAGGCTTAACGATGATTTAGTTAAGCCTGTATTCTTTTGCGTGATGTTTAAGCGACTATTTGCCGCATTTGTTTTCCCTTTTTTGCTGTTGTCCGGTTGTTTAGAATTCCGTGACGTTCAACCCCGATTTACTTCGCCTACAGTCCCAGACTCAATTATCTATGGCCGCCTAAGGGTCAATGAATTTATGACCGGAGGAACTCCAGCTAACGTAAGTGCTTTGCTGGGTTCTTCAACCGATTGGGTTGAGATTTACAATCCTGGAGATAGTGCGATTAATCTTGGTAGCGGCCAGTGGTTTGTTACCGATGATTTAGCCGTTCCAGATAAGTACAATATTCCGGTGGATAGCCGATATAGAATTCCCGCTAAAGGCTTTTTCGCTTTTGTTTGTAGCGGTGGAGCTACCCCGTCAACTCTAAGGCCGACTACCAACTTCTCCTTAAGTTCTGCCGGCGAAGATTTGGGCATTTTTTACCGGAAATCGCCGGGCTCTCCACTCATTGCTATCGACACTCTTATTTACACTCCACCCATTGGGGCATTATCAGGCGTAAGTTTTGGACGATTGCCTAATGGTGCCGGAAGCGTTATTCAGTTGACAGAGATAACGGCTGAGGCTTCAAACCGATGATTTTATTTGTATTATTTTCTTGGTTGCTTTCAGCAGGCATTCCTAAACTTCAACCCGATACTCAAGTAAAGGTTGGATTTCCGGAGCCTTCCGATTTGTCTTTTCGTTCTTCCAAAAACACCCTTTATGGAGTGAGCGACGGCGGTAGTGTCTATGAATTCAATCTATCCGGAAAAACTTTACGCAAGTCGCCTTTTGAAGGTGGAGACTTAGAAGGAATAAGCCTAGGTCCGGAAGGGGTTTATGTAGTTGATGAACGTTTTAGAAAAGTCACTTTGCTGGATAGTGCTAACTTACAAGAAGTAAAATCATGGACTTTGCATCATCAGGGGCCTAGAAATTCTGGTTATGAGGGCATTTGTTGGGATCAGTCACTTGAGGTGTTCTGGTTAGTTACAGAGAAAAGCCCCATTCTCATAGAGCAGTACGATCGAAACTTTAAACTGTTGAAGTCTGTAGAATGGTCTGGTCTTTCAGATGTATCCGCAATTGCAGAACATCAAGGTAGCTTGTGGCTACTGAGCGATGAAGAGCGTAAAGTAGTTCAGCTTTCTAAGAAAGATCTAAAGGAAATAAACCGAATGAAAATCAAAGCGACAACTCCGGAAGGGTTGTGTTTTATTTCTCCTAGCAGGTTCGCTATTGTCAACGACGATTCAGCTATTCTTAGTTTTTTTAACCTTGTTCAACCATGAGATTAGCATTTCTCGCAATAGCTTGTTTGTTTGCTATACAAACACAGGCACAATTTACTTTAACTAACGGCAACCATAGTCTCCAAATGAGTGGGCTAATCAGTGGTTATTACAACCATCGGTTCTTAAATCCAGACATCGCAGGAAACTATTTGAATAACAACCCAGCAACGGGTCAGCTCGATTATCAGAAAAACACATTTGCTTTGAATAACCTTCGCGTACAGTGGGAAGGCAGAATTGGCAATCGGTGGGAGTACGAACTACAAGTGGACTTTTCAAGGTTAGGCCAAACGCAGAATATTGGAGAATTTCCAGCACTCACCGATGGCTGGATTCGTTACAAAGGGTTTAAAGCATTCGACATCACTTTTGGCTACCAAAAACTTCCTTATTCTCGCCTAAACCTGACTCCTTTTAAAAAGGAAGTTTATTGGCAACGTGCTGAAATAGCACGAGGAAATGTGTTTTCGCGCCGTGATGCCGGGGTGGTACTCTCTAAAGGCTTCTGGGGCGATCGCATTCGCGTTCAAGTCGGGGCGTTTACTGGACAAGGTGAATACATTATGACCGGCGTTACCGAAGGAGACAATGACCCGTCCGGGCAGTTAGAATACGTGGGCCGTGTGGATATTTCTTGGCCTCGTGTTTACAAATACAACGAAGTATTAGACACCAGAGTCTCCGATGAACCCAACTTTTCGCTAGGACTCAATGCTCGCCATGTTAAACGGCTACGCAGTATTCCTGGCCTGGTAGATTACGATTTGAAGATTGTAGAAGGTGCTAGATCGGCTGCCGGTTTTGACTTTGTCGCAGAGTACAAGGGTTTTTCTGCTTTAATTGAAAGCCATATTCTGTCTTTTAGACCTGAAGGCCCCGATACTGCACGTTTAAGAGGCAAAAACACCGATTATTTCAGAGCCGGTGGTCTTGTTGCACAGCTTAACTATTTCAATAAGCCGCTCAACAGTTCCTTGTCTGTCCGCTATGATAACTTTTCTCCTAACGACCTAATTCAAAGTAATTTTGAACAAACTCTTGGCTTGATGTACAATTACTTTTTTACTGATGCACAAGCGGTGTTTCGTGTTCACTATTTTCACCGTCTCGACCCGGATAACTCCTTGTTGCTCCGCAGAGATGACCAAATCAGAGTGGGCTTAGTCCTAATGTTTTAATGCTATGATGAAAAAAATACTCTTGTTCGTAATGGTAATGGCTGGAATTGAAGCTGTTCAAGCCCAAACCAATCCTGCTCCTTTTGTGTTTCAAACGCCTCTTACTACTGGTGGAACATACCGCTTAAGTAATTGGGACTCCACTCAGGCGGCACTCTCGTATCCTCCCAATATGATGTTTCAGATGGCCTCAATCCTCGACCCGGGTCTGGATACGCCAATGACTCAGAACTATCAGGCAGCTTATAACCTTACTACTCAAACCAGAATCTCTGGTAGAGGTGTTGATGGGTTTTCTTTTATAAACACCAGCACTGCACGAGATGGTGGGTATATCGGCGCGGCTGTTCTTTCTTTTAATTCTTCAATTCTCAACCCAAACAACCATTTCCTTGCTATTTCCTTCAAGGCAAGAACTTGGATTAGAAATTTTAGGTTCTATGCTGTTCGCCTTCAAGCACGCCCTGATACGATGGCTACTTGGACTGATGTTGTGAATCTGGCTGGGCAGCCGATTGAATACGTCGTGGACTCTTTAAACACTTGGACGAATTTTTCAACTGGTCTTCCTTCTTCGTTGTACGGAAAACCATTTGCGCAAATTCGTTGGAAATATTACGCAATTCCTACTGTTGGCGTTTCTGGTGCTCGCCCAATGATTGGTATCGATGACATCGAACTTTCTGCAACAACATCAACTTCTGCTCAAGAAATCGAATCTGCCAATATCCAACTTTGGCCTAATCCGGGTTCCGGGGTTTTGCAATTCAGCCGCGACGTGGATCAAGTAGAAATTTTCAATGTTTCTGGTCAGTTGATTTGGAGTGAATATGCCTCTGTCGGAAGATCTTCTTTTTCAACTTCTCTGACTCCCGGAACTTATCTCGTAAAAGTGAAAGCTGGGCAGGATTTGAAAACGATTCGCTACGTTCAACTCCCGTAACACTTTCCGGCCTTAGCCGGTTTTTGAAACACTAGCCCTTGATAACGCCTCTCTTTTCGTTAACTTAGGGCATGGCAATACGTCAACCTTTCAACCTCAAGCAATGGATTGAGGATAACCGCCACTTGCTTAAACCGCCGGTGGCCAATAAGAATCTCTACGTTGAGTCGGGCGATTATATCGTTATGATTGTGGCGGGCCCCAATGCCCGTAAGGACTATCATTATAACGAAACCGAAGAGCTGTTTTATCAGATTGAAGGCGATATCGTTGTCCGCATTCAAGATGAAGGTAAAGCGGTGGATGTGGAAATTAAAGAAGGTGAAATGTTTCTTCTTCCTGGCAAGGTACCCCACTCTCCCAATAGACCCGCCGGAACTGTGGGCTTGGTTATCGAAAGAAAGCGAGAAGCTCAGCACAAAGACGGCCTTTTGTGGTTCAGCGATAAAGCCAATGCCAAACTCTATGAAGAGTATTTTCATCTTGAGAATATTGAAAAGGATTTTATTCCGGTTTTCAAGCGCTTCTATTCCGATGAAAAACTTCGCACCTGCCCTGAAACAGGTGAAGTAATGCCAGTTGACCCTCGTTTTGTATGAGCAGAAGGAAAATCGACTGCCATACCCACATCTTCCCTTCTTCACTCCCTGATTTTAAGTCGAAGTTCGGATACGGTGGTTTTATCCAGTTAAAGCCTAATGAAGATGGCTCTGCAGACATGATTCGGGACGATGGAAAATTCTTTCGACGCATCGAGCCAAACTGTTGGGAACCAGAGCTTCGAATTCAAGAATATGCCTCTAAAGGCGTTCAGGAACAAATAGTTTGCACTATCCCGGTAATGTTTTCTTACTGGGCTCAGCCGAAAGACGGAGCCTATGTTTCCCGCTTTCTCAACGATCAATTAGCCGAGCAAATCGCTACTCACCCCACCAATTATCACGGATTGGGGACTGTGGCGATGCAATCTGTTCCTCATGCCATCGAAGAAATGCAGTATTGCAAGGAAAAGCTTGGATTTCATGGATTGCAGATTGGCTCCAATGTGAATCAGAAAAACTTGAGCGAACCCGAGTTTTTCCCGTTTTGGGAGGCTTGTGAAGCGGAGAATATGGCGTTACTTATTCATCCCTGGGAAATGATGGGAGAAAAAGATATGCAGAAGTACTGGTTGCCATGGCTCGTAGGAATGCCTGCTGAAACCAGTAGAGCAGTTTGTTCCATGATTTTCGGTAGTGTTTTCGAGAAGTTTCCAAAACTTCGGGTGCTTTTTGCTCATGCCGGTGGAAGTTTTCTTCCTACTCTCGGAAGGGTGGAGCACGGCTATCATTGTCGGCCCGATCTCGTTGCTATCGACAATCCTAAAGCACCTTCTGAATACCTCGGGCATTTCTGGGTGGACTCTGCTACCCACGATGGCCGCCTCCTCGACTATGTTCTCGAACTTCAGGGCTCAAAGCGTGTTGCCTTTGGCACTGATTATCCTTTTCCTCTCGGTGACCTTGAGCTTGGGGCATTCATTGAAGAGCGCAATTATTCGGAGGAAGTGAAAAACAACATTTTCTGCGATGCTGCATTAGAATGGTTGTTCGGAGCGAAGTAAACCCCATGAATAGCTGTTTTTTCCGGTTACGCACACTTGCCGTAATCATACTTCTGCCTGCCTTTGGGTTTGCACAGTACCGGAATATGGTAGTTAGTGCGCATCCCGAGGCTAGCAGGATAGGAAAGGAAGTGATGCAAGCAGGTGGAAATGCGTTCGATGCTGCTGTAGCTGTTCAGTTTGCCCTTGCAGTTTGCTTACCTGCAGCAGGAAACATTGGCGGGGGTGGATTTGCAGTTTACTTTAGCCCGAAATCCGGTTCAGGAACTTTGGATTATCGGGAAACTGCTCCTTCATCCGCACATCCGCGCATGTATCTCGACAGTCTCGGGCGAGTAATTCCAGGGAAAAGCACCCATGGCACTTCCTCCGCCGGAATTCCCGGAACTGTGGCCGGAATGGAAGAACTTCATCGGAAATTCGGGAAGTTGCCATGGAAACAAGTTGTGTTGCCTGCTGCGCTTCTTGCTCAACAGGGTGTAGTGCTTACACCGAAAGAGTCTTCGCTGCTCAATCGAAATCGTCCCTTTTTCCGTCAAGTGAATGGCCGCCCAACTGCGTACGATCCTAACAATAAATCGGAGTGGATAGCAGGCGATACGCTGCACCTTCCTGAGTTAGCGAAAACCCTCTTTCAAATTGCTAATCAGGGAGCCAAAGCTTTTTATCAGGGTGAAATGGCTAAGCAGCTTTGCCAATTTACCGGTTGGTCAATCAATGATTTGCAGCGATATAAGCCGCAATTCAGGAAACCGGTTGAAGGGAGATTCCGAGATTATCAACTTATTTCAATGCCGCCACCTTCTAGTGGAGGTATTGGCTTAGTTCAAATTCTTGAGATGATAGAGCCACAACTGGCTCAACATCCAGATTGGAAACCGGGAACTATAGGCTGGACTCATTTACTGGTGGAAGCTGAACGCCGGTATTATGCTGACCGTTCGCGATGGCTTGGAGACCCGGACTTTTTTCGGGTTCCTCAAACGGGATTACTAGATTCAAGTTATGCGGCAAGCAGGTTCGCAAATTTTCAGATAAACTACGCTTCTACTTCTGCACAGATTACTCCAGGTCGCCCAATGGGGGCTATTGAAAAAGAAGAAACTACTCATTATTCTATTGCAGACCAACAAGGCAATTTGATAGCAGTTACAACTACACTAAACGGCCCTTATGGCAGCTTCTCGGTAGTTCCGGGTTTAGGGTTTATTCTTAACAACGAAATGGATGATTTTTCTATCAGCCCCGGAGTACCCAATTCGTATGGTTTGGTAGGAGGGAAGGCCAATCAGGTAGAAGCAGGAAAACGCATGCTTAGCACCATGACGCCAACACTAATTTTCAAGGCCGGAAAACCATGGATGGTCGTTGGCTCTCCTGGAGGTTCCACAATCCTTACTTCTGTTTTGCAAACTTTTTTGAACGTAGCAGTTGGTGGAATGAACATGCAGGAAGCCGTAAATTTACCACGCTTTCACCATCAATGGCTTCCTGACCGAATTCGTTATGAAGAAGGATGTTTTGAAACGATACATCGTAAAATTCTTGGAGAAATGGGTCATCAGTTTGATGATCGCGGTGCTCCTATTGGAAGAGTTGATGCTATTTTGATTGATAGCATAAAGGGAATGCAAGGTGGCGCAGACCCTCGTGGCGACGATACCGCCATTGGCTGGTAACTGTACTACTTAAACAGACTTAACGCTATCTTGTAACCATGAATAAGTGGTTCAAAATAGGCGTTTTTGTTATTCTGACATGCTTTTTAACGGTGATTAGCAAGGACTTAAAAGCTCAAGATACTTTAAGTGCTTTTGTGCTGAAATCTCCCTCGGATAGTCTTACATGGGGAGTCTCACAGCTTTGTAACGCAAGCAGAACGTTTACTTGGCAGCGTTCATATCCCTCAGTTCCGGCACTGGTGGGTTACAAAGTGCATTTTTATGGCCTTAATCAACCTACTGCTCCTATCTGGACTTGGCCTGCTCAAGGAATGCTCACCGATACCTTCGCAACCATACCCGAAGATTCTTTGAATGTGATGATTGCCTTACTTGGGGTTCCGATTAGGCAGCAATCAAATGTTTATTGGAAAGTAATGGCCGAAAACGACAGCACTAAGCTCAGTCGTTTTTCTGAGTCTGATTTTTTTCTTGGTTTATCACCAGTTCAAGATTCTCTTGGTAACGCTGTTCTAATTAGTCCGATTGACAGTTCTTCTTTAAACATAACGAGGATAACTCCTATTAATCTCACCTTTTCCTGGAATTCTGCTTTTTACAATGTTGTAAATCCTCCCGCGCCTACCACATACCAACTTCAATTCGATACCTCTTCTAACTTTAACAACCCATTGTGGTTCGGTACAACTACCGACACTTTTTTAACCCTGTCAAGAGGCAGATTGGATTCGTTGGCTCTTTCAGGAGGATTATTGTCATTGAATCAACTTGGTAGATTTTTTTGGAGGGTTGAAGCAAGTCAGTGCGCGGTATCAGGATTGGCGTCCTCTGTAAAAATGATTTCGTTTACGAGAATTGACGAAACCATTCAGCCATTCAGTGTGCTTACTCCGTCTTTCGGACAGGCTATAGAAATCCGAGAAAATACCCCAACGTCTATTGACTTCCGATGGAACTCCGCTTCTGTGCCTACTTCCTCACTCCCTATTCAGTCAACATTGCTGATTGACAGCCTGAATGGAAACTTTTCACAGCCTTGGCTGAGCATTTCAGTTGCCCAAGGCGACACTCAAATTGCCATAAACACAGCTCAAATCAGGCAGCGATTAATCAACTCTTCCATCGGGTTTAATCAAAGCAGTGCTTACAAATGGGCCGTAAGAGCTTCAAACGGAATCACTCAATTATTATCCGGAAACGCCAACCTCATTTTTTTTGAACGGAAGCAAGATTCTATCTCAACTTATGCAAGTCTTATCCCTTCTGACTCTTTGAGTCTTAGAATTCCTCAAACCGGACAACTCAGCCAGACTTTTATCTGGCAACCTGCTGCACATAGCATAGGCGATACTATGCGTTACCGTTGGAAATTCTGGCCTATTAGCGGCAATCCCCAGTCGCCAAAATTGCAATTAGAAGCCGGCAATTCAGGACTTCAAAACAGTCTAATTATCGACAGAGCTACTTGGAATACCATGCTGGATACTGCGGGAGTAGCGCTAAATCAGGTGGTTGAAGGGTATTGGGCTGTTGAAGCCAGGGCAGGTGGGCTTAACAGGCTTTCAGATTCCATTCGATACATACGCTTAGAACGAGTAATCGATAGTCTATCAAGTTTCGGCTTTGTTGCTCCTGCTTCCGGTTCTATTATTCGGGTTGCTCAATTGGCTAACCAGTCTTTCCGCATTTTTTGGAGCAAAAGCAGAAGTCTGCTCCAATATCCAGTTAATTATACCATCAGAATCGATACTCCAGGAGTTGTCGGCTCTGCGCCATTGTTCATTACGCAAATCACCAATGATACTTTACTTGCTTTATCCAGTGCTCAGTTGAATGCATTGCTTCAAAATATTGGGGTTGGAATTGGGGCTAGCCGCATGCTTCGTTTTTCCATTGATGCAACTGCCGGAGGCCAGTTTATAGTAGCTAATGGTGCTTGGGATATTGTTTTTCAGAGAATTCAGGATAGTATCGGCACTTTTTCTCCAATTACTCCTTCGGTTGCTTCTACCAGACTTGTAGGAAATACGCTTCCTTCTGTAACTTTTCGTTGGTCTAAGCCCGCCTCTTTTCCTGACTCTCTGCGCTATGAATTGCTCTTCGATGTTCTTTCCGGAAACTTTAGCGGCCCTATTTTTAGCCGAAGTAGTGGGTCAGATACCGTTCTTTCTATTACCGGCGGCTTTTTAGATTCATTGCTTTCAAACTTGAATGTTTCTCAAGGCCAATCCTATAATTTGAAGTGGGCTGTGCGGTCATCAGTTGGCTCTTTGAATCGACTTTCTTCCTCAAATACGTTAACGCTTCGGCGATTTGCAGATAGTTTATCTAATTTCAGTCTGCTTAATCCTCTTGACAGTGCGCTTGTTATTGTTAGCGGCTTCCCCTCAACTACTTTTCAACTAAAGTGGGAATCAAGTAGAAGTACTGCTTCCAGTCCAGTAACTTATTTCTGCTACTTTGATGTTTTAGGAGGAAACTTTTCAAATCCATTTTTTTCTAAATCGGCAGGAACTGACACCGCAGTGAGCATTTCCTACTTGGAAATGGCTAACGCACTTAGCACCATTGGGGTAAATCCGGGAGATACAGGAAATTATGTCTGGACTGTTAAGGCAGAAAGCGGGAATCTTTCGTTACAAGCGAAGCGTAGTAATTTTCTTCGCTTAGGGTGGAATTTCTTTACTTCAACCTTGATAGAACCTGCTCAGTTTCAGGTTTATCCCAACCCGGTTCAGGACCAGCTTTTTATCCATTCCAATTTTCAAAGTTCCTGGACTTATCAGGTTTTGGATGTTGAAGGAAGGGTGAGGGCATCGGGAGTTTTAACAACTCCAGAGCATTTATCTTCAATCGATGTTCACACACTAAATGCAGGGCTTTATTTGTTACGGATTCAAATGGGAAGTTCATCCACTACACTCCGTTTTGTGAAGGAATAGAATTAACCACTTCCTCTCAGGTCTTTATAAACATGCCGCTTCTCAGAATGTTGAATAAAAAAAGTTTATGCCTTTTGAACGCTCAAAGCCGTTGGTGATTCCTACTACCGACGGGAAACTTATCGAAGAACACCATGGCTTGGTCGCTACTGCCAATCCCGATTATAGTGTGGCGAGAATGGTAGCTCCTCCAGGATGGTCAGAACCGTTTCAGACACCTGAGTTTGATGAATTTACTATCGTAATTTCCGGTACTAAGCGGTTTGAAATTGATGGTAAAGTGCTCGATTTAGGGCCTAATGAAACCATCTTGATAAAAGCCGGCACTCGTGTTCGTTACAGCAATCCCTTTGATGAGCCTGTTCATTATTGGGCGATTTGTATTCCTGCTTTTAGCCTTGATACCGTACACAGAGAGGAGTAATGAGGCTTGTTACTGTATTTCAGTTTGGACTGTTGTTTTTTGCTTTGCTGCTTTTCTCGTGCAAAAGCAAAGTAAAGTTGGTAGATGACCCGGCTGAAAATGCCAGGCTACTAGAATTGGTTAAAAAGTATGAGGCACTGCTTGAAGCTGATATCAATGAGCAACAATCTTGGAAGTTGTATCACCATGTAGATGAATGGTGGGGAACCCCATATCGGATAGGGGGTACTTCCAAGAAAGGAGTCGATTGTTCCGGCTATGTTCAGAATTTGTATCGGGATGTTTTTAAATTAGAAATTCCTCGCAGCACCTCTGAGCAGATTAAAGTGATTAAAAAAGTAAGAAAGCGGAAGCTAAAAGAAGGTCATCTTGTCTTCTTCGATATAAGCAAAAAGAGTAAACCCACTCATGTTGGGGTGTACTTGAAAAATGGCCACTTCGCACATGCAAGCACTAGTAAAGGGGTGCGTATCGACAATCTAAACCAGGACTATTACCGTAGACATTATTTAAAGGGAGGAAAGATTAGAAAATAATTTTTCCTGATAAACTTGTACTTTATCGCTTATGCAACAATTGCTTGTACTTACTGGTGCCGGTATTTCCGCAGAAAGCGGACTAAAGACTTTTCGTGGGTCAGATGGGTTATGGGAAGGGTATAGGGTAGAAGATGTTGCTACCCCGGAGGCTTGGCAGCGGAATAAGGAAAAAGTTCTGCGGTTTTACAATGAGCGAAGGAATCAGGCATTATTAGCTCAACCCAACCTTGCCCATCGGCTGATTGGCTACCTGCAAGAACACCTTCCGGTTGTGGATATTGTTACCCAAAACGTGGATGACTTGCACGAGCGGGGAGGCGCAAAAGCTGTTCTTCACCTGCATGGGAGTTTGTTCCGCTCAAGAAGTTCATTAGATCCCCGATTGATTTATCCTATTAAGGAAGAAGGATTGAACCTTGGAGACCAATGCGCTAGAGGTTCTCAGTTGCGTCCGGATATCGTTTGGTTTGGGGAAGCTGTTCCGTTAATGGAAGAGGCCATTGCCTTAGCCCAAAAAGCCCGTGAATTTTGGATAATCGGAACTTCGCTGTTGGTTTACCCGGCTGCAAGTTTGTACGAATATGTGCCATCCGATTGCCCAATAGTGCTAATAGACCCCACAGAAACTCCAGAATGGCTAAAGAATGAAATAGGGGAGAGCAGATTTCGACATCTTCAGTTGCCTGCAACCGAAGGCGTAGCCTTGTTGCTCAAGGAAAGAGGAATAGAAGGCTTTGTTTAAAGTCTGAATCCGATTTGAAGGTGTGAGCGTAGAACGCTGAAGTCGTTAACGGTGCTAATATTGAGCAAGATTGGACCAACCAGCGTTTTGAATCCAAGCGTTAATCCATATCCAATTAGAAATTCGCTTCCAGTAGAAATTATCAGGGCATTCTGGTCTTGAACATTGTTCCTATTAACCTCGAAAGTTGAAAGGCTTTTTGCAAACTCGCCAAAATCATAACCCAGAAATCCCAGATTCACCGAAGGAATCAGTAAGGCACTTTTAGCAAACTGCCATTGAACTCCAAAACCAGCCAGTATGTACTGCCGAATAAAGGCTTCATTTCGCCTGAGGCCAGTGAAAGGAATAGTATTGGATCGAAGCCGCCAGTCACTTCCGCCTAAATAAAAATTCTCTAAAAGATTAAGACGAGAAGTCTCGAAGGGATTAATGGTATCAATTCTTGCAGAAAAGGTTAATCCTGCACCTACTCGGGTTATCCACGTAAGCTTTGAGTTAAGTTTACTCCAGCGTGCAGTATGATCGGCATGAAAACGGAATTGATTGGATTCAGAAAATTTAAAATTGATTTCGTTATTCGGAATCAAGCTATCCTTCGAAAATAAATTTAAACTGAAGTTCTGTTCTCCCGCAATTCTGAATTCAAAAAAACTACTGTGACCCCTGGTTGGAAATAATACTTGATTAAAAGTGTTTCTCCACCAACGGAAATTGAACCCGAGATTTCTCATCCGAATGTTAATCAACCCTAAATCAATAGATTCACTTAAATCTCTGGGGTCAATATCTGGTCGAAAAACTGAGAACTGATAATCTACCTCAATTCCAATAGCAGAAGCGGTATTGAGTGAAGAGTTTAACCCTATCGCACCTTTGTGATATTCGGAGTATAGATTTTGGTTCAATCTGCCTTCGTAATAAAGGTTTTGTGCCTGCTGTTCGTAAATATAACGCATTGATAACCAGTCTTTTTGCTTTCTTCTTCCAAACTGATACCAATGTAAGTTTACTTTCGGTCTTTGAGAGAAGTCCAACGTTGCGACTAATCGAGAGGAAGGCAGCAGATTTCGATAGGTTAGGTTTAGGATTATGCCGGAAGATTGCTCGCTATCATAATGCAAGGCCGACTTTAAGCTCCCTTTTTTACCCTCATAAACCCTGATAACCAAGGTTGTATTGGCACTATCTCCTTCGAGTGAGTAATTAACTTTTTCAAAGAATCGAGTTCCAAACAACCGCTCAATGGCTTCATTTAAATCGGAGAGTTGATAGGGATACCCTTCTTTTAATCCCACTTTACCAGCAATAAGAGTAAGATTATCGTCTGACGCTCCTTCAATTCGGATGCAATGGAGGTAAATCGATTGGCTGAATTTTTTTATGACAGGTTTTCGATAATCCGGGCCTCCCTCTTCTTTTTGTCTCTGAGCTACGAGAAGTAACTCCGGAATTAAAGTGCGAGCTGCTGCTTCACCTGCTGCGATAATTTCTGCGGCGCTGCCAAAGTCTGCCGCGCTTAGGTTGCCCAGGTATGGGCTATTGTCAACGAAAATTTCGCATTGGTCTATTTGTTTTTGAGCATCAGCCGCCGAATAATAGGACTGGGTTTGATAAAAAAGTTTGAAGGCATTATTCAATTCTTCTTCCCGAAGTAACCGGAACCCGGTATAACCACCAATAATTTGCGTAGCCCCCATTGCCTTTAAATCCTCAACCGGAAAATTTCGGGCTATTCCTCCGTCAATCAATAATCTTCCCTGCAATTTTACTGGGGTGAATACAGTTGGAATAGCCATTGACGCTCGAACAGCATCAGGTAAAAATCCAGACTTGAGCACAACTGCTTCACCTGAAGCCGCATCCGTAGCGATACACTGGAAGGGAATTGGCAATTTGTTGAAGTCGTTTACCTCGTGAACCGGATGAAAAAGATTGGTAAGAAGTGTTGCAAGTAACTGCCCTTCTATTAAACCAGCCGGAAGTTGTGGGCGCAACTTTTTAAATGGAAGCTCCAACATGTAGCGCCCAAACTCCTCTTTCTCTTCAATATTTATTTGGTCTAACCTTACCCTATTGCTAAGCAAAAGATCCCAAGGAACGCTCAAAACAAGATTCTTAAGGCTGTCACCGCTGTATCCTACTGCGTATAAACTGCCTACTACCGCACCCATGCTGGTGCCTGTAATGGCGTCAATGCGGATACCAAGCGAATCGATTATTCGCAACAACCCTATATGAGCCAACCCTTTAGCCCCGCCACCCGATAAGCTTAGGCCATAGCGGGGATAAACTGGTTTTTCTACAAGGGGAACGGTTTGTGAACTGGCTCTCCAACAAATAAAAAAAGCAAAAAGAAGGATGAGCCGCTTCATCTAAGATTAAAGATGATCTTGTATGTACTGAGTTATTTTCTTCATCAAATGCACCCGATCAGGGCCGGAAACATTGTGTTCATGTTCCGGATAAACGTAGTAATCAACCAATTTACCTTTTGCAACAGATGCTTTCAAAAATTCTAAACTGTGTTGCCATAACACGGTTGGGTCTGAGGAGCCATGAATCTGAAGCAGTCGGCCTTTGAGTTTGTCCACATGGTTGAGGAGGTTATTCTCCTTATAGCCTTCAGGGTTTTCTGCCGGGGTATCCATGTAGCGTTCAGTGTACATAATCTCGTACAAGCCCCAATCGATTACCGGTCCGCCGGCAATGCCAACCTGAAAAGTGTCCGGAGATTTCAGCATTAAACTGGTGGTCATGAATCCACCAAAGCTCCAGCCATAAACGGCCATCCTTTTCGAATCTACATAGGAAAGCGATTGAAGATAACGTGCTCCAGCAAGTTGGTCGGCCATTTCAACTTTACCTAATTGCCGGTGAATGGCCTGTTCAAAGTCGCGTCCCCGATTAGGTGAGCCGTGGTTATCTACACTGAATACGATGTACCCTTGCTGAGCCATGAAAACTAACCAGAGGTCGGCACCAGCAAGCCACGAATTGGTGACTAATTGCAAATGCGGGCCTCCATATAAGTATTGAAGTACCGGATATTTCTTAGTTGAATCGAAATTAGGTGGAAGCAAAATTCTTCCATAAAGGTCGAAGCCATCTTCTGCTTTTAAGGTTACGCTTCTTACCTGGGGCATGGCATAGTCTTTCAGCGGATTGCTGGCTTGAACCAATTTCTCGATTAGTTTTCCATCTTGATCCCTAATTACAATCACCCTTGGCACTGCTGTCGAACTCCAGCTATCAATCCAAAGACTTTTATTGTCGCTGAACATGGGGAAATGAGTTCCAGCATCGGCAGACAACTTTTTGATTTCTGCATTTCCAACGGTTATTCGGTAAACCTGCTGTTCGAGTGCACTTTCCCTTGTTCCGCTTATGAACATAAATTTTCCGGTAGGGTCAAAACCGTGCGAAGCAGTAACTACCCAAGGGCCTTTGGTCAGTTGTCGGATGAGTTTGCCTTGCAGATTATATAGGTAAAGATGGTCGAAACCATCGCGTTCACTTTGCCATACAAAGCAATCTTTCATTCCGGGAACAAAGAGTGCGGCATGCTCTGGCTCAACGTAACGATTGTCTTTTTCTTCGAATAAAGTGCGAATAAGTTTGCCTGTTGCTACTTCATACAAGTTTAGTTTCATTTGATTTTGAGCACGGTTCACAATAGCGATTAGAATCCCGGTTTCATCCGGCGTCCAGGAAATGTTGGTGAGGTATTGCTCAGCCGGTTCTCCGGTTTCTACGTACCACGTTTTTCCTGTTGAAACTTGATAAACTCCAAGTTTCACATGATGGCTGGCCGAACCTGCAATTGGGTAACGGATGTTGCGATGAGATGCCGGTTTTTTCGAGAAGTCGTAAATGGGATATTCGCTGACCATGCTTTCGTCCATGCGGTAGAAAGCCAGAAAATTACCTTTTGGGCTCCAGAATGTTCCTTTAGTAATCCCGAATTCTTCGCGGTGTACCGATTTTCCATAAACAATGCCTTTACCGCCATCTTTCGACACCTCGATAGTCTTTGTTTTAAGTTGAATAAACAGGTTGTCGCCTTTTGAGTATACATACTGACCGCTTGCCTCGTGCCGGTCTATGTTCTCTGCTCCATCAGAGGGTTCTGTAGCAATCAGGCTAGTTTCGTCTTTGTCAATTTGATACAAGTATCGTTTCCCGGAATAAGGATATTCCAAAGTATTGCTGCTTTTCCAGGTTATAAAAGGGAATCGACCAAACTTCTCAACTTTGGAATCAAGTTTTAATAGCGAATTCAGAATTTTATCCGGAGTGAGTAAACTATCCTTTTTTCCGCTTCCGGCTTTAGCTCGAATCAGAATTTCTTTTCCATCTTTTTTCCCTACATAAGCATAATCTGTAGTCCCTGGAACAAGAGCTAGCTGAGAAAGACGCTCAGGAGCGAGGGTCGTTCGCCCTTTAAGGATAGCGTCGTCAATGGTTAGGAATTTAGTTTGAGCCTGTGTTAAGGTAAAGCATAGACACAGGCTCATGGCGGCCAGTCCGGAAAACTTCTTCATGGCCGAAAAATACAAAGGTTTAGTTAGCCTATTTCGATTCGTCGAGCAAGCCTGCAAGTCTTAACACTTCCTCCATCTCTTCAACAAAATGGAATTGCAAATCCTGCAAATAATGCGGCTTGATTTCGTCAATATCTTTCTTATTGTCTTTGCAAAGAATGATGTGCTGAATGCCTGCTCGTTTAGCTGCCAGAATTTTTTCCTTGATTCCGCCTACAGGCAGCACTTTTCCTCTAAGGGTAATTTCCCCTGTCATGGCGATGCCGGGAAGGATAGGTTTATTCTTAAAAGCAGAAACTAGAGCAGTAAGCATCGTAATTCCTGCGGATGGGCCATCTTTAGGAGTAGCACCCTCTGGCAAATGGATGTGTACATGAGTTTCGTCGATGCGGGCGTCGGAGATTCCGAGTTTTTCAGCGTGGGCTTTTACATAAGCTAAAGCCAGTGCCGCAGATTCCTTCATCACGTCGCCGAGGTTTCCGGTAATTGAATAACCAGCCTTACCCTTGCCCAACAAAGCCTCGATGTATAAAATATCGCCACCGGCAGAAGTCCAAGCTAAGCCGGTTACTACTCCAGGTTTTTCACTGATTTGGTATCGGTCTTTATCGAATTGTCGAACGCCCAGGATTTCTACCATCGTTTCCTGATTCAGCTTTTTGTCGTAGTTCTCGCCCAATGCTTTACGTTTTGCTATGCCTCTTACTAACGATGCTAGCTTTTTATCCATGGCACGAACTCCGGACTCGCGTGTGTATTCTTCTGCAATCTTCGCAAGTAACTCATTAGGCACTTTCAGGTCTCCGGTTTTTAGACCATGCTCGTTGAGCTGTTTGGGAAGGAGGTATTTGCGGGCTATTTCAACCTTTTCTTCTAACGTATAGCCATTAATCTCGATGATTTCCATCCTGTCTATTAAGGCTGGCTGGAGAGAAGAGAGCGAGTTGGCCGTAGCGATAAACATAACCTTACTCAGGTCATAATCCAGCTCTAAGTAATGATCGAAGAACGTGTTATTCTGTTCAGGGTCTAATACTTCCAGCAAGGCCGAAGAGATATCACCACGGATATCCTGGCCAACTTTATCTATTTCGTCTAATACAAAAACAGGATTTGAACTTCCAGCTTTTTTCAACGATTGCAAAATCCGGCCTGGCATAGCTCCTATGTAGGTTTTGCGATGTCCGCGTATAACGGCTTCATCGTGCACCCCACCTAATGACATTCTGACATACTCCCTGCCAACTGATTTGGCAATGGAGCGGCCTAATGAAGTTTTTCCTACGCCTGGAGGGCCAACAAGGCAAAGTATTGGAGCTTTCATATTCGCTTTCAGCTTGAGAACTGCGAGGTATTCTAATATGCGATCCTTGACCTTCTCTAAGCCAAAATGGTCTTCGTCCAGTATTCGCGAAGCGCGTTTGAGGTCGAATTTATCTTTAGTATAGCTGTCCCAAGGCAGTTCAAGCATCAATTCCACATAGTTTAGCACTACAGAATAATCAGCGGCTGCCGGATTCATGCGTTGCAACTTATCCAACTCTTTGTAGAAAGCTTTCGCTACAGCTTCCGGCCATTTCTTCGATATTCCCCTCTCGCGAAGATTCTGAACTTCAAGGTCAGGTGTTGCTCCACCTAACTCTTCCTGGATAGTCTTCAGTTGTTGGTGTAAGAAGTACTCCCGCTGCTGTCTGTCCATATCCGTCTTTACCTTCGACTGAATCTGATTCTTGAGCTCCAGCAACTGCAATTCTTGAGTGAGGTAAGTCAGAACTTCTTGAGCACGTTCTTTCAACCCCTGAATTTCTAAGAGTAATTGTTTACGGCTTAGTTCAATGTTGAGGTTCGAAGCAATGAAATTGACTAAAAATAAGGGAGATTCGATGTTTCGAAGTGCGATAGATGCCTCGCTCGGAATATTGGGCGATAGTTCAATTATTTGATAAGCCATGTCGCGCATGGAGGAAATCAGGGCATTAAACTCTTTGTCTGATTCATCAGGGCGGGTTTCCGGCCAAGCTTCAACGCGAGCCATAAGAAATTGCTCGGAACTCTCGGTCTCGGCGATAATTATGCGCTTCTTCCCCTGAATGATAACAGTAGTATTGCCATCGGGCATGCGAAGCATCTTGACAATCTTTGCCAAAGTGCCGGCATATTGAAGGTCATCGAAGCCGGGATCTTCGATGTTCATATCTTTTTGAGAAAACACTCCTATGAGCTTATCTCCTGAGTAAGCCTGGCGAATGAGCTTGATTGACTTATCTCTTCCAACTGTAATTGGAAAAACTACTCCGGGAAAGAGTACTGTGTTCCTTAAAGGAAGTATAGGCAAACTCCTGGGCAACGACTCTTGGAGGTCATCCTCTTTTTCCTCTTCATAACTCAAAACTGGGAGAAAATCGTTATCGTCTTCGTTCAGGTGTTGGAATGGCGTATTATTCATGAATGGATTTCTTTCTGCCAAATTGTCGTAAAATCTGGCAGCAAGGGTATTTTTCAATTACGATGCCACTTCAAGGGGTTGTCAGGTAGCAGCGGTTTTTTCAATCCTAACCTGTAACCTAGAAAAATTCTGGCTTCGAGCGTTGAATTGACATAGCTTAAGTTCTGAAATCGGTTGTTATAGCTGTTATTGAATGCCATAATCCCGGCAAAGAGCCTTCTGCCTGAAATCCCTAAAGCCGTACTAACATTCCAAGTAGAGGAAATTTTGTCCAATACACTTGAGCTGCCTTCAGCATTTATACTTTGGTGCTGAAATGCTAACCCTCCTGTAAGATTCATACTGAAATAGCATTTTTTTAAAAAAACTAGGGTGAACATATAGCCGGTTCCTAAACCCACACTCAGAAAACGACCGTTTTGCAAATTGTCTTTTTCTTCTCCAGGCTTAAAAAATCTGTTGCCTACGAGTGCTGAATCAGCGTCAACAGTCAGCCAATTTATTGAAGGAACTAAGACTAAGGAACCAGCACTTCTCAATTGAACTTCTGAGCCTACATAAGCTGCACGCTGAGAAAGCCTGGAGGAATTGAATACATAACGAGCTAACACGCCGATATTTAAAAAACGTATATCCGGCCTTTTGATAAACAGCTCGGATGGATTTTGCGGTAATTCATCTGGTGACGTTGTGCGTATATACATCCCTCTATAACGCTGGAAATATCCATTTATAAGAAATCGACGCGTAAAACCATAAGCCTGTAAGTCCAGCGCATGTGTAAATCCTCGTTTGCTTCCCAAATCAGCATTCCTAGGAAGGGGTACGGCAACAGAAATCCCTAACCATTTATGAACCAAGCTAATGCCTACTGAGTTTGCAGTATTGGGTTCCAGGCTAAATCCTTTTTTCAGGCTTTGGCCTTCTACATTCATCACGAGACTGCGGTTGAGCAACTGAATTCTTCCAGTAATTTCATGGGTATAGTCGGTAAACCAAGCGTTAGATGCAGACTTACTCGGTTGTAACATAACATCAATAGATTGAGACAGCACTGAGGTTGTGCTTATGGCCATTAAAATAACCATTACAGGAAGCCAATTTTTCATCTATTTCACAAAGTTGATACTTCCATTTCACTTTTTATGTTTCTTTATATTTAAGTTTTTTAACAGATGCGCTTTAGTCTAATAAAATGCCTCTTTTTGCTTCTAGCAACTCAAACTGTAAGAGGGCAGTCTGCCTTAGTACCGGCAGCGGGCCGTTATGGCGGTATTGCAGCAGGTGGCCTTAATCCATCCTTTCTGGCAATCAATCCGCTGAATTGGGATGTTAACATTGTTAGCGGAAATGTGTTGTTTACAAATTCTGCGATTTCGCTTGATGCTACCAGTTTATCAGCTTTGATGAAAGGGATAAAAGTAGATTTGCTCAACGAAAGTTCCTTGATCAAACAAGTGACTGCTGATCGTTTCATCAGGGAATCACTAAATGGAGAAAATCAGTATTTGTTTGCTCAAAGCACACTTTCTGGTCTTGGGTTGATGTTTAGTGTTGGCCCTCGGTGGACTTTTGGCCTAACCAATCAGGTTCACGTCGTGGCCTCTTCTATTGATCTTGGAGTTGTGAGTTTAAGACATGGTTTTGAAGGAATTAACTACTCTCGCTACCTCGATTCTACCCTCACCATATCTGACGTAAACGTAAATGGAGCTATTTGGTCTGAAACTAATTTGCAGGCTTCTTGGATGTTTATCCGAAATCGGGAGTGGATGGTTGCCGCTGGGGTTGGATTGAAATTGATGAACTCACTCGGTGGATATCGGGCCTCAATTCAGGACTTACGCTACTTAGTGCCAAGAGAGGATACGCTTATCGTTCAGAATCTTGATATGTCTTATGCCGCCAGTATTCCCGGTCCTGTGAATAACACTGCCTTGTTCAAATCAATAAATCTTGGTTTTGATTTAGGAATAAGTATCGCTGCTATTGATGATGAGCGGGAAAAGTTAAAAACCAAACGAAAAGTAAAGAGAGGAAGAACCGATTGTTACTCGTTTCGCAATGTTTTTAAAGCCTATAAAAGAAAGGATTTACGCCCTGATTACCGATGGAAGGCCGGTTTTGCCTTGCTGGATATTGGCACTCTAAGCATGTCAGATGATGTTCGTGGAAAAGAAGTAAAAGGCGCCAGTTTCGGTTATAAAAACGGAGAACGAGTTTTTGGTGAAGACTTAAATAATCTTGACTCAGTTTTTATTAAGAAGTTTTCTGAGAACGGTCGATTGACCAATCTAAATAGCCTCAATCTTTTATTAAATACTAGAATAAGCATTCAGGCAGACTATCGCATCGGTTCCTGGGGTTCACTAGGTTTTTCCTGGATGCATCGGCTCGATAATTCCGGAAACAGCATTAAGAGAATTAATCATCTTGCGTTAGTTCCACGGTTGGATTGGTCATTTTTTGAGATAGCCTTTCCCTTCAATGTTTACGAATACCAGGAAACGGGTATGGGTGTGATGTTGAGATTAGGCCCTATTACGGCTGGTACAGACAGACTCGGAGAGCTTCTTGGAATGAAGAATATTTATGGAGCCGATTTTTACTTTTCGCTCAGGGTATTTGATATGTTCTGATTCTGATCTGCAAGTTTTTTGAGCTTGCGTGCATGAGATAAAACCCATTCCAATTGCTCTTCACGTGTCATGAAGCTGTTATCGAGTACTAAAGAATCTTTCGGTTGAATTAAAGGACTTTCCTTTCGTGTGGTATCCAAGTGATCGCGATGGGCGAGGTTTTCCTTAATATCATCGATGTGAACATTTTCGCCTTTTTCAGTCAGTTCATCAAACCTTCTTTTGGCTCTAATATCAGGATCTGCTGTCATAAAAATTTTCAACTCAGCATCCGGAAATACATGGCTTCCGATATCTCTGCCGTCCATCACGATGCCTTTATTTCTGCCGGCTTTTCGCTGAAGGTTTACCATGGATTTTCGTACTTCTTTTAAGGCAGATACTTCAGATACCATGGAAGATACACGTACAGAACGGATTTCATCTTCCACACATTGGTCATTCAAATAAGTATCCTGCCTTTGTAGCTGGTCATTAACCTTAAACTGAATGTCAATTTGCTTAAGCGCGTCCCTTACTGCTTTTTCGTCTTCAAGAGAAACCTGATTATTCATAAAATACAGAGTAACAGCCCTGTACATGGCTCCGGAATCGATGTAAGAATACCCTAACATGCGAGCAAGGGCTTTTGCCATAGTACTCTTTCCACATGAAGAATAACCATCTATAGCAATGATGATTTGGCGCTGCATGTCCGCAAAGGTAATTCGAGCATTGAGAAAAACGCATACCCGTTACCGTTTTGGCAGAGGCTACTTCTACTAAACCCTTTACACGTTTCATTTTGAGGATTTTTCATCCCCAACTTTTCGGTTAGTGCTTCTTATCAGTTCACTTATTTTCGTGTCATGAACAGTTATTGGCTAAGTAGAACGGCCTTGTTGTTGGATCCGGAACAAATGCTGGCTTTATCCAAAGCGCATGTCTTGGTGGTTGGTCTTGGAGGAGTTGGCTCTTTTGCTGCGGAATTCTTAGTAAGAGCAGGAATTGGCAACATCACGATTGTGGATGGAGATGTTGTAGAAGCGAGCAACCGGAATCGTCAATTGCCGGCTTTAGTTAGTACTGAGGGGCAGTCAAAAGTAGGATTGATGGCTAAGCGTCTGCTGGATATCAACCCTGATTTAAACCTTAACCCCATTGAACGATTTATGACAGCTCCTATTCTGGAAGAAGTGCTATCCGTTCGTTTCGATTATGTAATTGATGCTATTGATACGCTTTCTCCTAAAACTGATCTAATTCTTCTGACTTTGAGTAAAGAGTACCCATTAGTTTCCTCCATGGGTGCTGGTGGGAAATTAGACCCTGCCAAAATCAAAATTGCAGATATCAGCGAAACATACAATTGTTTTTTCGCACAGCAGTTGAGAAAAAACCTGAAGGGCAAACAAGAAAGAAGAAAATTCAAAGCCGTATTTTCTTCAGAATTACCCGACAAATCCAAAGTCAAAGAAATTGAAGGTGTAAAATACAAGAAATCGATTTTGGGAACTATTTCCTATATCCCAGCGCTATTTGGAGCTTTTTGTGCCTCTGTGGTGATGAGAGACATAACGGAAATTCCATTTAATTTGGAAAAGAATCCCTTAGCTGAAAAGAAAAAGAATAAAAATGAAAAGCTGTAATAAGCTGCTTTAATTCATTACGATTTGCTCGTTGTTGCGGAAAAAGTGAAATTCATTTAACGTGTATTCACTTGCAACTTCAATCTTTATCCAACGCCCGTAGCGCATTAACCATCGTATTCTCGGGCTTTTCAATCCTTTACATAAATAAGCTGCCAGATATGGATTAGTGACTAGTTTAAGCTGCTTTTCGTTTTGAACTTTGAGCAAATGGTCTAATTGAGATTCAATCTGATCTATTAATCCCTTGCTTTTACGAATGCTTCCACTGCCTTCGCAAGTGGGGCAAATTTCTTGGGTTGCCAAAACAACTTCCGGACGAACTCTTTGTCGGGTAATCTGCAGCAATCCAAAACGAGAGATTGGCAATATGGTATGCCTAGCTCGATCCGAAGCCATTAAATCTGTTATCCTATCAAACAATTGCTTGCGGTAAACCGGCGATGGCATGTCAATCAGGTCAACAACAATGATTCCTCCGAGGTCGCGAAGTCTTAGCTGACGCGCAATTTCTTCAACGGCTTCCATATTAGTTTGGAAGGCGTTTTCTTCTTGATTGAGGCTGTTGTTTCGGTTGCCAGAATTTACATCAATCACATGCATGGCTTCGGTTCGATCGAAAATCAGGTAAGCACCTCCTTTTAGACCAACTGTTTTACCAAAACTGTTTAAAATCTGACGGTCAACGTCGTAATGATCAAAAAGAGCTTTCTTGCCCTTGTACTGCTTAACCAGTTCTACTTTATCAGGAGCGATGCTATTCAGATAAACCTGTAGCTCTTTAAAAATAGCATCGTCGTTGGTGATAATTTCATTGAAACTATCGTTAAGCAAGTCTCTCAACAACCCCTGAGTACGGTTCATTTCTTGAAATACCCGATTAGGAGCCGATGTTTTGGCTATTTCTTTGACCAAATTCTTCCAAACTCCAGTGAGTCGAAGGAGGTCTTCTGTAATTTCTTCAACAGATACCCCTTCTGCTGCTGTTCGGATGATAACACCGAAACTTTTCTCCTTAACCTGAAGTACTAACTTTTTTAGCCTCGTGCGTTCAGCGTTTGAGGCAATTTTCTTGGAAACAGAAACTGATTCAGAAAAAGGTATCAGCACTAAAAAACGTCCGGCAAAGGAGATTTCGGACGTTAGCCTAGGACCTTTGGTGCTGATAGGTTCTTTAACTATCTGAACTAAAATCAAATCAGATTTAATCAGAACATCGGTGATTTTTCCTTCTTTAGGAATAGGTTCTTCCAGTGTAAACTGTCGGAATAATCCATTGCGATGCTGACCAGCACGAACTTCTTGAGTGTATTTAGATAGGCTACTGAAATTTTCGCCAAGGTCTAAATAGTGAAGAAAAGCATCTTTTTCGTGCCCCACATCTACAAAAGCTGCGTTGAGTGAGCCCGAAAGCTTTTTTACCTTGCCCAGATATACGTCGCCTACTGCGAAAGCCTTACCTGATTCTTCCTTGTGAATCTCAGACAAGCGGCCTTCTTCCAGAATGGCGATAACGGTCTCTTCCGGACCGGTATTAATTAATAGGGTTTTATTCAAACCTGTTAAACTTAACCGCGGGAAAGCTATAAATAACAACTCTCCCGCGGAGAAAATCAATCAAAGAGGAAACCTTATTTCTTCTTATGACGGTTCTTTCTTAGTCTTTTTTTACGCTTGTGCGTAGCGATCTTATGACGCTTTCTTTTTTTTCCGCAGGGCATAGTTGAAAATTTAAAAGGTTATGGTTTTGATTTTTTGATTTGACTGATAAAAGCATCCACTTGCTGAAGAACAACAGGGTCTTTAACCAGTGCTTTGTACGTTTCCAGTGCTTTTAACGCTTCCGGAACATTCTGAAGATTGTACCATGCTTCTCCTTTGCCTAACCATGCATCCGGAAAGGAAGGATAAGTACGGTTGATTAGGTTAAAACGGTTGATGGCTTTATCGAACTGTCCAGAACGAATGGATAATTGCGCGAGATGAAAGTTCGCTTTTAGATGAAGGCTATCTTTCTGAGTAATCTCACGCAGTTTTTGAATGCCGGCCATAGGATTTTCACCCAATAGTGCCAGTGCATTTCCGTATTCCGCCTGAATATTCAAATCTTCAGGAGCAAGTTCAGTGGCTTTTAATAAAGATTGAAGGGCTCGTTGAGAAAGATATGGACGCATAGTGCTGTCCTCAGTCATATCTGCTGCGGCTAAAAAACGAGTACCTGCTAAGGCCGCCAACTCCGAAGAGGAAGAAATTTTGGAGGCACTGTCGTAGTATAAACCAGCTATAGCCCATTGGGTATTTTGATCCCATTGAACTGCAATTCCTGCAAGAGCTTGGCTTTTTTCTTCAACAGATTTAGCATTAGAGTAG
This sequence comes from Chitinophaga pinensis, assembly GCA_943373175.1. GTDB lineage: Bacteria > Bacteroidota > Bacteroidia > UBA7662 > JAIXUI01 > JAIXUI01. The sequence continues at coordinate 32,412 of CALSBM010000031.1, forward strand.
GTTTTCTCTAACTTTTCAGTTTCTTTTTTTGCTTCCGCAGGCAAACTGCTTTTAGCTTCGGTAATAAGGCCATGTTCGCTTATGACCTTTTGCAACTCCTTACGGGTGTTGTTTTCTGTTTGCAGAGCTGTTTTCTTTCCAAAAACGAAAAGTGAAACTCCTACAAGTGATAATCCACCAATTAAAAGAAGCTGCTGACGGTTCATTAAGCTTCTACTGGCTTAGTTACGTTTGACTTTACCTCCTCAATGAAAGATTTCGAAGGCTTAAAACTTGGAACAAAGTGTTCATCAATAATCAGTGGCTTACCATCATGAATATGTCGGGCAACTTTACGGGCACGCTTTCTTACAACGAAGCTTCCGAATCCACGTACATAGATATTGTTACCTTCTTTCATGTTGTCTTTAACAACATTAAACAAGGCTTCTACTACGGTTGAAACGTCTGCTCGCTCAAGGCCTGTTTTCTCAGCGATTTCCTGTATGACTTCGGCTTTTGTCACTGTAAAAAAATTTGATTAGTGTTTACGATTTACTTTGGGGTGGCAAAGATACTTCATTTTCAATGGCTTCACAATCAAAAGCCTAATTTTACCCACATCATCGCATGAACTGGACTCAGGCTTTACTCAATTGGTATGACCAAAACAAAAGAACATTGCCTTGGAGGGGTTCAAAATCTCCTTATCAAATATGGTTAAGCGAAATTATGCTTCAACAGACCCGTGTTGATCAGGGACTGCCTTATTATCAACGCTTTATTGAACGATTTCCAGAAGTCAAAGATTTGGCTGAGGCTAGAGAAGAAGAAGTGTTGAAGTTTTGGGAAGGGTTAGGTTACTACAGCAGAGCACGCAATTTACATAAGGCAGCAAAACTGCTTGCCGCTATGGGCAACTTTCCTGAAAACAAGAAAGGGTGGCTAAAACTGCCCGGTGTAGGACGTTATACCTCTGGAGCTGTTGCTTCGATAGCTTTCGGGGAGAAAGTTCCGGCTGTTGATGGCAACGTATTCAGGGTTGTTTCCCGGCTTTTAGCTTTGCAAGACGATATAAGTAAACCTTCTACACTCACTCTTTTTGAATCGATAGTAACGGATGTAATTCCTGAAGACCGCCCGGGCGATTTCAATCAAGCCATCATGGAACTCGGAGCTACAGTATGTACACCCCGCCAGCCACAGTGTTCGGAATGTCCGCTGGCACTATGGTGCTATGCTAAAAAGGCTGGCAATTGGCAGAACTTCCCGGTAAAATCAGCAAAGCTGAAATCGAAGCACGTTTACATGGCCTTTATACTCATTGAACATCAAGGGAAGCAACTTTGGCGTAAACGCCCTGAAAACGGAATCTGGGCTGGGCTATGGGAGCCTTTTGGAATTGAATCCGAAAATCCGGTTTCTCTTGAATTCGTCGAAAAGTCAATTTATACTACTCTTGGAATGCTCGGTGTGAATGCCCCTATTGAAACACTTTCTCCTCCAGTTACCCATATTCTGTCTCACAGAAAATTAAGTGTATCCTTTTGGGGGCCTGTCTTTCTTCCTACCTTCGTATTGCCGGAAGGGTATCAATGGGTTGATGCTGAACAAGCTGCAAATCTTCCTAAATCAAGGTTGATTGTGAATGTAACCGCAGCTTTTCAACAATCCTTGTAACACTTCCTTACAACACAAAAAAACAAACCCATGGCATCTTTAAATAAAATTATGCTCATCGGAAATCTGGGAAAAGATCCAGTAGTCCGAACATTTGAAAACACCGGAAACAAAGTCGCTAATTTCTCTTTAGCGGTAAGTTCCAAAGACCGTGATGGCAACGAAAAAACCGAATGGTTTGATATTGCAGTCTGGGGAAGACAAGCTGAAATCGCTGAAAAATGGCTGAAAAAAGGAAAGAATATTTTTGTTGAAGGCCGCTTACAATCCCGTATGTATAAGGATAACAACGGCATAGACAGAAAGGTCTATGAAGTTGTTGCCGACAATTTCGTCATGCTTGGAGGCAATGACCGGAATGCAGAAGGTGGACAGCAGTCAGGTGGATATGCCCAATCAGGCGGAGCCCCTCTTGCTCCTGAAAAGCCAACTTATGCTGCCAATCAGGCAGTTCAGGAAGAAGATGATCTTCCTTTCTGAGTAACCTAAATACCTATTTTGGATTCTTCCGGTAGTTTTTTACTCACCATCTCTCAGTCACAACAGCTTTTGCAGGTAAGTCCTGCAGAGCTGTTGATGACAGTCTTTTTTCTATTTA
>CALSBM010000032.1:0-33412 GCA_943373175.1 Chitinophaga pinensis
CTCGTAATGGCCAAGGTCTAAATCGGTTTCAGCACCATCGTCTGTAACATAGCATTCACCATGTTCATACGGGTTTAATGTACCCGGATCGATGTTGAGATAGGGATCAAATTTTTGAATTGTCACTGAGTAACCTCTGGCTTGAAGAAGCCTAGCGAGAGAGGCGGCAATAATGCCTTTTCCTAGTGACGATGTAACTCCACCCGTCACAAAAACATGTTTGACTGCTGACATGAGATTGATGTTCGGGACGTAAAGCTAACCCCTTTTTAACGGGATTAGAAACTAAATCAAGTTTAATCCTGCTTTCTCACAAAGACCAGCGTGCCGGAGAGTTTATCATGAAGGGTTTGAACTCGATCATTAAAGGCTGCCATAATAAAGCCTAAGCCAAAGGTGATGGTTGAAAGAATTTTCCCAAAATACCTGCCAGTTGCTTTGGCAAAACTCAGTGGCTGGTTTTTTAATGTGCCTACATACAAGCCCATGGATAACTTACCTAAAGTTGCTCTATAACTGCTTGATTCCAAGCCGGCAAAATAAAGCCAGTGAAGCAATAAGTTGAGTATCCCTTCTTCGGAAAACTTCTCAATTGCATCACTATCGTCTGCCTTGATATTGAGTTTAGCAAGTATAAAACGAGAGACGAGTGTTATGATAAGAGCATCTATGAGAAAGGCTACCACTCTTTGACCTAAGTTGGCTAGCCCATCTGCTCTAGGCTCTACCGGATCGTTCATATTGATAGTTTAAGCCACGCTTTTCTGAGAAAAAACACCGCTCAATACGAGCGAGGATATCATACCAGCTCCCAGTGTGACAATAAAATTTCGGTAAAATAATCCTTCAACACTATAACGTTTGTGTATAGATGCTACTTCAATTTGAATCTTATCTTGAGATATATTGCTGTCAGAGAGCATCATATTCATCTTTTCCTGAGCTAAAGCATCAACATAATCTGGAATTGCAACCTGATAAAGTAAAATACTACCAATGGTAAAGGTTGCGCTGATAAGAAAGGTAATGATTGCAGCATTGGTAAACATTACTTTAAAATTCACCATTACTCTTTTTTCAAAATTCTTTATTTTTAACAGGGCGACTAACAAGCCAAAAACTAAAAAAACATTGTTCATAAGTGGCCCATATACGCCTCCACTTGTATTTCCCCAGCCCATAAGCACAACGAGCATTTCCCAAAGGAACATTGCTAACGTTACAAACACCATTTGCTTTTGGACAATTCCAGTAAACAGTTTCATGTATGGAGCGAATATAGGATTTTTGGCCTTAATGATTCGTTCGCTTTCTGTATTCCGCAAAATAGCACTCGCCGAAGGCGTGAGCTACCTCCTTTTAGCACTAACAATGCCTCTGAAGTATCTCATGGGAATTAAGGGGCCCAATTATGTTGTTGGAATGGCCCATGGAATTCTATTTATCGCCTACAGCCTCAGTGTTTTAGGATTCTTGTTGCGTAAAGAAAAATCATTCAAATGGGCCTTTTTATCCATGTTAGCTTCTCTCCTTCCTTTCGGGACTTTCATTGCCGACAAACCATTGTTCAGAGAAAGAGGAAACTAAAGTTTTTCAAAAGGCGTACTTAAAGTATGTTGGAAGTAAACGCACGCTATCCTTTAACTGGAATGAGTTGTGTTTCCTGTGCAGGAAGTATAGCTACTATGCTAAACCAGTTGAATGGAATTCAGGAAGCTCATGTAAACTTCAGCGATCACTCTTTGCTGATTAAGTTTAATCCAGAATTGATAGATCCTGAAGGAATTCAACATGAAATACAGCAATTAGGCTTTGGAATGCTGCTTCCTGTAAAAGATGGTGACAGTTTTCAGGAAGAATTGAATTTCAGAGCTAAACAATTAAAAAAGGCCCGCATATTGGCGATTAGTGCCTTAGTTCTGAGTTTGCCAACCGCTGTTTTAGGCATGTTTTTCATGCATTGGGCACCCGGCTATTGGGTTTCAGCCTGCTTAAGCATCATAGTACTTGGCTTTCAGGGAAGGCATTTTTTTAGCAATGCTTTTCAACAACTCAAGCATAAAAATCCCGGTATGGATTTATTAGTAGCCTTAAGTTCCGGCACTTCTTGGATTTATAGTTTTATCACATTATTAAATGGTGAGGCAATGCCTCATTTATACTTTGAAAGTGCCAGCATGGTCGTTGCGTTTGTATTAACTGGCAAATGGTTGGAAGAAAAAGCTAGAATGGGCACTTCTGAATCGATAAGGGGATTAATGCAGCTTCAACAATCCGAAGCCGAAGTCATTCTAAGTGATGGATCTTTGAAAAAAACACATGCTGCAGAATTAAAACCTGGAATGAGAATAAGGGTGAAGTCTGGAGAGAAAATACCTGCTGATGGCTGGTTGGAAGATAACGAGGCGTTAGTAGATGAACGATTTTTAACCGGAGAGCCGATTATCGTATCCAAACTTAAGGGGCAACCCTTGTGGGCTGGTACTATCAACGGTAAAATTGCTTTTCAAATGATTTCGGCGGCCACAGGAGAAAGCACCCGTTTGTCCTTATTAATACGAAGAGTTAGAGAAGCGCAAAACTCAAAAGCCCCGGTTCAAAAACTTGCCGATAAGATTGCAGGTTGGTTTGTTCCTGCTGTTGTTTTATTAGCAATTCTAACCTTATTGATTTGGGGGATTTGGGGAGGTATTACAGGTTGGGAAACCGGGCTAAATGCATTTCTTTCAATTCTAGTTGTTGCTTGTCCCTGTGCGCTTGGATTAGCAACGCCCACTGCCTTAATGGCGGGATTAGGAGCTGCTGCCGAACGTGGCGTTTTAATCCGAAATGGGGAGGTTTTAGAAAAGGCGGCACGATTAAACTTCCTTTTCTTAGACAAGACCGGAACCCTTACTACTGGGCAATCTAGTGTAACTTCAGAACAATGGTGGCCCACGGAGCAGTTAAGCAAAGAAGAACTTTCATCGCTTTTTCTTGGCTTAATGAACAGGTCGAACCATCCATTGGCTGAATCTTTATCTAAGCATTGGCAAGGCTTGGGAAAAAGCGAAATCCGTCCAGAACATGCCGAAAGCATTCCTGGTGCTGGTACTTGGGGAAGATGGAATAACCTTGTTTTTCTTGCTGGTAGCAAAAACTTAATGGTAAGCCAAGAAGCAGTTTTTCCCAATACCAAAATTACAGAAAATGCCGATCAGGAAGTTTGGTTCTGCATTGAAAAACAAATAGTTGGATTATGCAAATTGCAGGATAATCTGAAACCGGATGCTTCGCAACTTATAGAAGCATTAAAAAGAAAAAATATTGAAGTTGCTTTACTCAGCGGGGACAAAGCATCAACAAGTTTGCAAATAGCTGAGGCTATTGGACTTCCTCAAAGTGCTGTATTCGCAGAATCAAGTCCTTCAGCTAAAGGAGAGGTAATTAGAAGCGAAAAGCGTAAACACCCCAATGCAGTCGTTGGAATGGCCGGAGATGGCATCAACGATGCTGAGGCATTATCATTGGCTGATGTTAGCTTTGCTCTTGGGCAAGGCGCGGATATTGCGAAAGAATGTGCTGACATTGTTTTAACGGGCAATCGGTTAATGCTGATTTCGGAAGCCTTGGGTTTATCAGCAGCTGTGATGAGAAGAATAAGACAAAATTTAGGCTGGGCTTTTGGGTATAACTTACTTGCAATACCTATTGCAGCAGGACTCTTACTTCCTTGGAGTATAACGTTCAACCCGATGTGGGCTGGTGCTGCTATGGCATTAAGTTCACTAAGTGTTGTACTTAATGCACTTCGACCCTACCGTGTTTCAGAAGGAACTAACAAATAATAGCGATAGGGAACTTGCTTTGTGCTTTTCGGTGGTATTTGAACCCATTCCTGCAAGCTCCATTCAAGTGGAGGTGCTTCATCGTCAAGGATTGCTATTGCAGTATTGGCTTTATCATAAACTGCTTTCCGTTCCAAAAACAGCGTTACTGTATCGGTTTCTGTATTCCTAACGAGTACATAACCTGAGACTTCAAAAAGCTCATGTTTACTGCCTCGCCATTTGAATTTCTTTTTAATCGAAACTACATTTTGAAAGGGTTCAGTGGCGTAAACCGAACGCTTAGAACGAACTAAACTTAATGTGCCTTTTGAGGAATTATTAACTGACCAGTCGAATGAACGGGGAATTACCGTCAGGTCTTCCAATAAATTCGATAGCGAATAACGATAGTTCAAGCTGAGTTCTGGATAGCTATCAGTTGAAGTATTAGGCTTAAATGGATCTTGTCCTTTCAAGATTAGTTTCCAAAAAACGATTGTCGTATCCTTTTCTAATTCAGGGATGAAGACAATTGTTTGTTCTCCAGGCCTAAGCCCTAATGTATCTGCCTGAAATTTAACTATTCCGGAAGGAAGAGATAGTTCAAGAAATTTGGATGAAGGAGATGGAATTACCCACGGCAACTTTATTTGGGATTGAAGGCTTAAGGCGAATTTTTCATCAGTTGTATCCAATACCAAATGAGTTTTTGCGGAAGTTTCGTTAAGTAGAATGCTAATAGTCAATGGAGTAGGTGAAACAAGGGCTGGCATTTCAATCAATACGCCTACATGCTCAGTTTTAGTGAAATCAGCCAACAAGTTCGGTCCATTGAAATGAACTATTCTGTTGATGTCTATAAACTCGTAGGACTGATTATCCGTTTTCAGCATCACAATAGACGATTCCTTCTCGGTAGGCATTATTACCCCTGAAAAACTTACCAGATTAGCTTTTCCTTCATCTACTTCTATCTCAACGCTTTTCCCCTCATTTGCAAGTAGTAGTTCCATCCATGAACTAGGAGGACGAAGGGTATTAACTTGACGCTTTACTAAACGTGTATTAACAGGAATTCCATTAAGCCAAGCTAATGGACTTCCACCATACGATTTTGGAGGTATTTCAAGTACAAAACGTTCTGTACCTGCTAAAAGCAGAGTATCCATAATCATTCTGTTTTCCTTTCCTAAGCGGAAAGTAATTGAATTTTGGCCTTGAACCTGCAAGCTAAGAAGCAGGAACAATCCCATCCACAACTTCATAAATACTTCTCTATCTTGATTTTTCTGGAAGCTGCTAAGATGCTTTTCACCTCGCTCTCTTTTGCGATAGGGCATATCAACAATACATCTCCGGAATCAATAACAATGTAGTTTTCTAAATCCTTTAAGATTACCAACTTCTCTGAGGGAACCTGTATCAAGCAGTTCGAAGAATCGTACATAAGTACATTTTTTCCAGAAACAGCATTCCCAACGTAATCCTTATCGTGTGCATTCCAGACTTCTTCCCAATAAGTTAAATCTGTCCATTTATACGTTGATATCATGACCCTTACCTTTTCCGGGAGTTTGTAAACAACCCCGGATCTAAAAGAGACACTCTCAACAAAAGAAAAAACCTTCTCAATAACATTGGGTTCGTCAGGAGTACCAATAGCCGATTCATTTTCGGAAAAAGCTTCATACAAATCTGGCATCGCATCCCGATAAGCCTTCATGATTGTTTCTAGTTTCCAAGCATACGTGCCGGTATATTGGAGAAATTCCCCAGAACGAAACAAGGTATTAGCCAACTCGGCGGTAGGCTTATCAAGAAATGTTTTGACTTTATGGCCAATGCCGTCGGCAGAAGGCACATACTGGATATAGCCGGTAGTGGTATCTGGCAAATGAGGCTTCTTACCTACAGTGAGTAAAACATCATGCTTCCGTACATGGGCTATTGCCCTTTCCATGCAAACTTGAAAATTGTCTAAATCAAAAACCATGTTGTCTCCCGGTGAGAGAAGAACCGTACATCCAGGATCGATGTACTTTAGCCTAAACATTGCATACGCAACTGCAGCAGCCGTATTTTTTTTGACCGGTTCTGTGATGATTTGGTTATCTGAAAGAAGAGGCAACTGCTCCCTGACAATCTTTTGATAAAGCCTGTTGGTTACAATGTGGATGTTTTTTTCTGGTATAAAACTCGCAAAGCGCTGAAAAGTTAGTTGGAGCATGGACTGACCCAATCCAAGTAAGTCCAGGAACTGCTTGGGTTTAGCTGCTTTACTAGCAGGCCAAAGTCGGGAACCAGTACCCCCTGCCAGAATTACCACATAAGTTCGCTGCATCTTCTCCAAATATACCGCACTAAATAAAGCCTTCCCGAATTAAATCATGCAGATGGATGATTCCTTGATAAATGCCGAATTCATCGGTAACTACCAATTGCGAAATGTCTTTCGACTTCATGATTTCAAGTGCCTCTGTTGCCATAGTATCCTGCTTTACACTTAATGGCTGTTCCGACATTATGTTCAATGCCCTTACTTGAAGTAAATGATTAATGTTTTGATTGATGGTTCTTCTTATATCTCCATCTGTAATCAGCCCTAAAATCCTACCATCAGGTTGGGTTACTGCAGTGCAACCTAATAATCCTTCTGTGATAGAGAGGATAATCGTTCTCAAATCGGCTTCTTGCAATACAAAGGGGGAGGCATTATACTTAGAAACATCCGCAACTCTCAAGTAAAGTTTCTTGCCCAGTGCACCCCCTGGATGAAACCGGGCAAAGTCTGCATCTGAGAATCCCCTTAAACGGATAAGGCAAATTGCTAAAGCATCTCCTAAAACCAACTGCGCAGTACTACTCGTTGTAGGAGCAAGATTAAGTGGACAAGCCTCTTCGTTTATCGTGCTCTGAAGGACATAGTCTGCCTCTAACCCGAGAAACGATGACTTGTTACCCGTAATAGCAATCACTGGATAACCATAAGCTTTGATTAGTGGAATTAGAACCTTGATTTCAGGGGTGTTTCCGCTTTGAGATAATGCAATCACAACATCACCAGGCTGAATCATACCTAAATCCCCGTGTATGGCGTCGGCTGCGTGCATAAATACAGCAGGTTGCCCCGTAGAATTAAAGGTAGCAACCAACTTTTGCCCGATGATAGCACTCTTTCCAATACCCGTTACAACTACCCGCCCGCTTGAATTTAACATAGCCGTAACAGCTCCTGAAAACTCATCGTCCAGATATTGCGTTAAGTCGAGGATAGCCTGGCCTTCAGTTTGAAGAGCTTTTCTGGCGTAAACTAAAATATCAGAGCTTTTATTCAAATTGAACGTAATTTCGTAGATTGAAAACAAAAGTAACAAAACGGCTGACGTGCAGCATCCTCCTATGACAGACAGTACCAGGCTCCATGAAGCTCTTAAAAAGTACTTCGGATTTGAAGGCTTCAAGGGACAACAGGAAGCCATCATTAACCATATATGCCAGAACAAGAACACCTTCGTCATTATGCCCACTGGCGCAGGCAAGAGCTTATGCTACCAGCTTCCCGCGCTGGTGCTCAATGGCACAGCCATAGTGATTTCTCCGCTCATCGCTCTGATGAAAAATCAGGTGGACTCTATACGCGCCTACACCGGTTCTGAAGGAGTAGCAGAGTTTCTGAATTCTTCACTGAATAAAACGGAGGTGAAGGAAGTTATGGACAACATCCGCAAAGGATTGACAAAAATGGTGTTCATGGCTCCTGAATCTCTTGGGAAACAGGATTATATTGACTTTTTGAAGTCAGTTCCTGTATCGTTTGTGGCTGTTGACGAAGCACATTGTATCTCCGAGTGGGGACATGATTTCCGACCAGAATACCGCAACATCCGAAAAATGATAGCCGAAATCGGGAATATCCCGGTTATCGCCCTTACCGCTACTGCAACTCCAAAGGTGCAATTAGATATTCTGAAAAACCTCCAGATGGGGGACGCTACCTTGTTCAAATCTTCCTTTAATCGTCCGAATCTTTATTACGAAATAAGACCAAAGGTAGAGGCGGTCAAAAACATCATTAAGTTCATTAAAGACAATAATGGCAAATCCGGAATCATCTATTGCCTGAGCCGTAAAAAAGCTGAAGAACTTTCGCTTGTCTTACAAGCTAATGGAATAAAATCGGCGCCCTACCATGCCGGACTTGATGCTCATGTGCGTTCTAAGCATCAAGATCAATTTCTGATGGAAGACATAGATGTTATCGTTGCGACCATTGCATTTGGAATGGGCATCGATAAACCCGATGTCAGGTTTGTCATTCACTATGACATGCCTAAGTCTATTGAAAACTATTATCAGGAAACAGGAAGAGCCGGACGCGATGGTATGGAAGGCATTTGCTTAGCATTTTATGCTGAGAATGACATCATTAAGCTTCAGAAATTCAGTAAGGATAAATACATTGCCGAAAAGGAAATAAGCAACCTACTTCTCAACGAAGTTGTAGCATACGCCGAGTCTGCTGTTTGTAGGAGAAAGCAGATTCTGAATTACTTCGGAGAGTTTTACGATGATAGCAATTGCAGCAATATGTGCGATGCGTGTAGGTATCCCCAAGAGCGTGCTCAAGCCGGCAAGGAAATGATAACCCTGCTGGAGATGATTAAAGCAATTGGAAAGAAATTCGACACCCAGCACATTTTGTTCATCCTCTTGGGAGAAGAAACGCATGATTTACTGCTTTATCAGCACGACAAACTCCCTGAATTTGGCATTGGCAAATCCAAGGATTCTCGTTTTTGGAAATCGTTAATCAAGTTTGCCTTACTTCAAGGTTTTCTTCTTAAAGACATAGAAAACTATGGGTTGCTGCGAATTTCAGATGAAGGAGAAAACTTCCTAAAATCTCCTTATAGCATTAGTCTTCCTTTAGATCATAATTACGAAACTTCTAGAGAAGACGAACTTCTGGGAGCTCAGGGAGAAAGTGCTGATCCTCAGCTTTTTGAAATGTTGAAGGAGTTAAGAAAAAAGGTAGCTAAAGAGAAAAAACTTCCTCCTTACATCATTTTTCAAGATCCTTCCTTGGAAGAGATGGCTACGCTGTATCCTATAACTCAGGATGAACTCATTAAAATAAACGGCGTTGGCCCTGGCAAAGCAGCTAAATATGGCAAACCATTTTTAGAATTGATAGCCCAGTATGTGGAAGAAAATGAGATTGAACGCCCGATGGACATCAGCGTCATTAAAACCACCGAGGAAACTCTCAAGAACAAGATTTACGTCATTAAAAACATTGACCGCAAACTCCAATTCAGGGATATTGCCAAGTCATTGAATATGGAATACGAACACTTGTTAAACGATATTGAGTCAATAGTTAACTCAGGAACTAAAATCAACATCACCTATCAGGTCAATGAAGTATTCGATAAAGATATTCAGCATGAAATCATTGAATACTTCAGAAGCAGCGAAAGTGGCGACCTCGATGAAGCGGTTGAGGAATTCGAACAGGAATTCAGCCGTGAAGACCTCAAACTCATGCACATTAAATTCATTGCAGACTTAGGAAACTAAACCATGAAATCATACTTTAAGTACTTGCTGTTAGCCGTTCTCCCATTCTTTTTGAGCGGTTGTTACAACTCGATGAACAGTAAAAGAGAAGCTTCTCAGGCTCAATGGGCCAATGTAGAAGCCGCTTATCAGCGTCGGGCAGATTTAATCCCCAACTTAGTTAAGACTGTTAAAGGTTACGCTAAGTTCGAGCAAGAAACGCTTGAAAAAGTAATGGAAGCCCGTTCTAAAGCAACCTCTATTACTATAGACCCAAGCAAATTAGACGAAGCTTCTATCAAGAAGTTTCAGGAATCGCAATCCGCAATCACTGGTGCATTAGCCCGGTTGCTTGCAGTTTCTGAGCGATATCCTGATTTGAAAGCCAATCAGAATTTTCTTGAACTTCAGTCCCAATTAGAAGGAACAGAAAATAGAATAAACACTGAAAGGCGACGCTTCAACGAGCTAGTCCAGGACTATAACGTTAGCATTAAAAGCTTTCCCAATGTGATGTTTAAAGGACTGTTTGGTTTTGAACCTATGGTCTATTTCAAAGCGGAAGCAGGAACTGAGAAAGCACCTGAAGTGAATCTTGACCTTTGATGAAAGCGAAAGATTTTCTGGATCAGCAAGCTGAGCAGCAATTACTTGCTGCAATAAAGGAAGCTGAAAAGCAAACTTCAGGCGAAATTCGGGTACATATTCAGGATAATTGTAAAGGCGATGCCATCGCGACTGCCGCCGATGTGTTTCATCGCCTTAAAATGGATCAGACTGTATTGCATAATGGAGTGCTTTTCTTTCTGGCAACAACAGATAAAAAAATGGCTGTATATGCCGATGAAGGGCTCTATCATCAAGTTCCGCGAGATTTCTGGGATGAAATTATTCGCGAAATGAAACTTCACTTTGCACAATCGCAATTCTTGGAAGGGCTAAGCAAGGGTATTTCGCGTGCCGGCGAAGCACTTTCTACTCATTTCCCTTATTCCAATGAAGACCGAAACGAACTCGATGATTCCATTTCCTTTGACCATGAATAGCAGTAATTCGCTTAAGCGTCGTACTGGAAACATAGCCCTGCTGTTTTTCGGTCTATTTACTTGCTTGTTCTTGTTTGGTGGCACATTGAGAGGTGCTATTCCGCCGCCGCCCTCTCCTGCTCGATTGTTGAACGACTTTTGCCAGTTGCTTAATCAGCCTGATGTTGATCGCATTGAAAGAGATTTATTAGCCTATAATGACAGTACTTCTTCCCAAATTGCCGTTGTAATAGTTTGCAGTTTAGATGGAATGGACATTTCTGACTATGGAACACGCCTTTTTGAACAGTGGAAAATAGGTCAGAAAGGCAAAGACAACGGCATTCTTCTTTTAATTGCTAAGGAAGATCGAAAGATGAACATAACCACTGGTTATGGTATCGAAGATAAACTTACAGATGCTTTATGCAGAAGAATTATCGAACGGGATTTAAAGCCATATTTTAAATCAGGGGATTATGCAGGAGGAATTTCTGCTGGAACAAACAGCATCCGTCAAGTTTTACTGGGGCAATACAAGTCAGAAAGAAAAAGAAATCTAAAACAATTCAGATTCCCCGGAGGAGTTTTCCTAATCATCGTCATTCTATTAGTTTATCTTATTATTAAGTATGGTGGACGCTCTGGCGGTGGCGGTCACGGATTTGGAAGTGGCGGTAGATACAATTATCGTCCACCATTATTCTTTGGAGGAGGCGGATTCGGTGGTGGTGGAAGTTTTGGAGGTGGCGGATTCGGCGGTTTTGGCGGAGGAAGAACAGGTGGCGGTGGCGCCTCTGGAGGTTGGTAAAGTTTAACTTTGTCACAGTTCCATAAAGTCACTCTATTCAATATCTTTAGAACGAAAACTTAATTCCATGAAAAAGCAATTGTTAATGTTTGGTTTGTCAGCCTTGTTGTTTGTGTCCTGTACTAAAGATGAGAAACCCAATACTCCTGATTTAGAATCTACCATCAATGGTAGCTGGGATATCAACTCGCTAACCTATTCAGCAACAGTTCCCTACCTCATTAACGGACAGTTAGTACCTGTTCCTGTTACTGGCGATGCTCAAAATTGTGGCCCTATTACCTTTGATAAGGCAACTAAAGGCTGCTTTTTTGATATCAGGTTTAAACCAAGCATAAGTGGTATTGCTGTTACTTTTGATACTTTGGTTTTCAAAGGACAAGGAACTTATACCATTAATTCCCAAAGTCAAGTTACCATTTTGGATACTATAGCCAATCAGTCCTTGGTTTGGAATGTAGAATCGAATCAGGCAACAGCTCAACGTTGGGGTACAGTTACTCCTTACCAAGTTGATTCAGTTAACACAACTAATGTTAGCTTGAAAATCAATTTCAACAAGCGCTAAATTATAGGGGTGGATTTAAGCCTTTTTCTTCAGCCCTTAGAATCAATTCCGGTATCGCTTCCCGGTCAGTTAGGTAAGCGTATCATTTCTCATACTTCAACCCATTTCCCTCCTGTTAATCCAGGTTCGATTGCCTTAATTAGTGTAAGAGAGCCTCGCGGTGGAACTGAAGGAGGATGTTCTCGTGCTGATAAGCCAATAAGAGACGCGCTTTATCAGTTGTTTGATCACTTTCCTGAAGATTTCGAACTATGTGATTGGGGCTATATTGATCAAGGTGAGACGTATTTCGACACTTTGTTTGCGCTCAAGGAAGTAGGAAATTACTTTCTAAAGCAACAGGTTTTACCCATAGTATTCGGAAGTGGGCAAGATTTATCATTAGCTCTATACAAGTCGTTTGATAATCTGGAGCAGTTAATTGATGTAACGGTTATAGACTCATGCTTTAACTTAGATAAAATGGAGAGTGAAGTTCTAGAAACCATGAATCATCAGGTTAACGAACTTCTAAATCACCGAAATTATCTTTTAAACATCCTCTCTCAGCGTCCATCTACATTGTTTAACTTATCGATCATTGGAATTCAAGCATACCTTAATCCAAAAGAACAGTTCGAGTTGGTGGAACAGCTTTACTTCGATTGTTTAACAGTAGGAGAAGCAAGAGCTAATATAGAAGACTGTGAACCTTACCTCCGGTCTTCAGACCTGTTGATTGTGGATGTATCGGCTATTCGTCATTCCGATCTTCCCGGACAAAAGTTTAGCTCGCCCAATGGCTTTTTTGGCCATGAAATCTGTGCACTTTCAAGATTTGCTGGCCTTAGTGATAAGATGAGTATGCTTGGAATCTTCAATTATGATCCAGATTTAGATGATGCTAACTATACTTCCGCAAACTCGATTGCTCAGACGATCTGGTATTTCCTTGATGGTTTTGTAAATCGATTAAAAGACTTCCCAAAACGCCGTTCTGAATCTTTTACCAGATACACAACTGTTATAAAAAATGGCGCTTATGAACTTATCTTTATTAAAAGTAACCGTTCCGGAAGGTGGTGGATGGAAGTTACCATTCCTCCAAATACGAACATTAGTTCTGAAAGGACTATTCTGGTTCCTTGCACCTACGAAGACTATCAGACAGCCTGTAAAGAAGAACTTCCAGATAAATGGTGGAAGTTTCAGCAAAAGTATGGGTATTAATCAAGGCCACTCATAGAAATTGAGCGGCTTTTTTTGATTTCATCAGTTAATTAAAACGCAACTTGTATAAAGGACTTACTTGTCTTTTATTTGCGGCGCATGAGTACTAATAATCCTGTTTATGTTACCCCTTCAGAGGCAATCGCGTCTATCCAATCCGGAATGCGTGTATTTGTACACGGAAGTGCTGCAACCCCCCTCGTTTTGCTTCAGGCTTTACAAAATGAATATGAGCGTTTTAATTCGACAGAACTCATCAGCATCAGCACACTTGGAGAGTTACCTTTTACAAGAGAAAGCCTGAGTGGCCACTTCTTCTTGAACTCATTGTTTGTATCTGGAAATATAAGAGAGTGGGTAAATTCTGATTTAGGTGATTATGTTCCGGTGTTTATGAGTGAGATACCGAGAATGTTCAGAAACAGAATTTTGTCGCTCGATGCGGCTTTGCTTCACGTTTCACCGCCTGATAAAAATGGATATTGCTCATTAGGTTGTTCGGTGGATATTGCAAGAGCGGCAGCAGACTGTGCGCCAATTCTAATTGCACAGGTTAATCCCCAAATGCCAAGAGTACATGGGGATGGTTTTATTCATATAAGCAAGTTTAAAGCGGTTTGCCATGCTGATCATGCCCTACCTGAAGTTAGTTATGCCTCCAAAGTGAATGAAATTTATGACCGAATAGGAAAGAATGTCGCTGAGCTCGTGGATAACGGTGCTATTCTGCAATTAGGAATTGGCCTCATTCCCGACTTGGTCTTGAAACACTTGAGCAATCATCAAAACCTGGGGCTTCATACCGAAATGTTTTCGGATGGTGTCATTCCACTTCTTGAATCTGGTACGATAAATAACAGCACCAAACGAAAGCACCCAGGTAAAACGATAACAGGATTCGTTATTGGAAGTAAGAAAGTTTATGATTTTATTGACGATAATCCCTCTGTCAATGCATTAGACATCGGTTATGTAAACGATGCCTCTGTGATTAGGCAATATCCAAAAATGACCAGTATAAATTCCGCACTTGAGATTGATTTAACTGGACAGGTTTGTGCTGATTCATTGGGAACCTTCCAGTTCTCCGGTATTGGTGGGCAGATGGATTTTATCCGGGGTGCCTCGTTATCTGAAGGAGGTAAACCCATTATCGCACTTCCTTCACAAAGCTCAAACGGAACATCCCGGATAAGCCCATTATTGAAGCAAGGTGCAGGAGTTGTTACCACAAGAGGCCATATTCATTGGGTAGTTACTGAGTATGGAAGTGTAAACCTTTACGGAAAGTCTTTGAATCAAAGAGCAAAATCCCTAATCGAAATAGCTCATCCAAGTCATAGGGAAAATTTGGACAAAGCGTGGTTTGAGCGGATTCATAGTAGAAGTCGATAACGAAAAAGGCAGCCAATTGGCTGCCTTTTTCATGTTTTCAAATTGCGGTTAGAATTTCTGAAAACGAATGCTTTCGATTCTGTTTCCTACTGAAACTCTTAGTGTGTAAATCCCTGGCTTCAGTGAAGCAATTGGAAGACTGTGTTGAAAATCTCCGGCTGCTGCATCCAATCGAAGAGTAGTTCCAGCTTGCTGGCCTAACATGTTATAGATAGAAAATTCTATTTGACCCGATTGAGCAAGTTGAGTTTCAATTCTTACCCAATCTGAAGCCGGATTGGGATAGAGTTTAAATAAGCTTGCGTTAGTCTCGCGGACATTTGTAAAGAAATTGCTCACTTTCAATTTTGCAGCCTGATGAATTTCCTTTGTAGCGTGGTTTTGAACAAAGACAATCACGTATAAATTGCTATCTACATAGAAGGATGGAACGGTAAAGGTGTTGAAGTTGAAAAAGTGGGTATTTCCTGGAATATTAACTGTGTTAATGATGGTTCCTTCAGCATTTGGAAATGCTTTTCGGAAAGTGGAAGGAAACACTGTTTCACCATTAGATCCGGGAGGTGTGTTATAAATGATAGGGTCTTCTACTAACATCACCTGAAGCCTATTTCCGTTAGTTGGCGCGAAAGCTACTGCCGGTTCTGCACTTCCACTGATGGTAAGCAGACGAGTTCCGGGATCCATGCTGGCAGACATTGAAATATTGAAAAGAGCCTTTTTCGCTTTTTCATTGTTGATGGTTGTTTGACTAACCGCTGTAGGAGAACCTAGATTAGAAGTACCCAAAATTACATTGGGAACTCCGCTAACTCCATAATAAGCTACACGTGATGCTACATCAGTAGGGTTATGCGCGTTCATAGGATCAACACCCGGCCATGAAGTATGATACTTAACTGAAGTAGTACTGGTTCGATTTCCGTTGAGCAACGTGGTAAATGCTGGGTTTTGTGAAGCACAAGGGCCACAAGAAGCCTGAGTAAAATGCTCAAATAGAACCAAACGCTCCGGTAAACTTGTAACATTTACAACTGAAAGCGGTCGTTCAAGAGTGTCGCCCTGATAGGCTTGTCCATTCAATTCAGAGGCCCAGACTTTTATACTATAAATCCCTAAGGATGCAGGAGTCCAGAGTGATGTAAAGTTATACGTGTAGGTAGCAAAAGGGCCAAAATTCGTTGTAAAAGTCTGAGATACAGGAGCACCATTGTTAATGGAATAATTCAATTTTATACTTGTCAACACTTGAATACCTAGATTCTGAATTACACCTTTTACTTGAGCTCCAGGATTGGCCAAATCAACAAAGTTTGACATGGTTGATGTTAGCATTTTTGACCCAACCTGAGGAAGATTAAACACAAGAATATCATCCAAATGGAGGATGAACTTATCAAAACTGTTGTTTCTAAACGCGATTCGTACAGTTTGACCACTAAAGGAAGATAAATTTACAATGCGGTTCGTCCAATTTTGGTTTTCTGCAGAAACTGTGAGCATTGGATTAGTAAAACCGGCAATGTTGGTGTCGTTTGTAGATGTTACAGTACGAACAAAAACCTGATAACCGTCTAGATTGTTTGGATCCATACTTCTGGCTCTCCAGCGCAAAACATGGTTGGCATTAGTAATACTTATTGGCGGAGTAATCATCCAACGGTCGGCGGTACCTGTAGGATTGATCCAAGAGGTAGAAGCTGCAACCGTATCATTTGGTCCAATTACCCGACTGATCCACGCATCGCTGTTGAAGGTGTTTAATAATTGCACAGAGGCAGGTCTTCCATCGTTGTTGACTCGAATAAACCCTGTTGGCCATCCGTTACTGAATGTTTCGCTAAAAACAATGGATTGAGCCTGAGATGAAATTGCGAAAAAACCTAAAAGAATGAGAGTGAAAATTCTATTCATAGTTGAAATTAGAGTAAATAGTTTTAATGGGCAAGCCAAACATTTGGCGATTATGATTAAAACAATGTATATACCTAAAAAAGCCCTGAAACAAGAGAATCAGGGCTTTTTTGGCAACTAAAACTTCTATCTAAATGCACTTACACCGGTAATATCATGCCCGGTAATAAGCAAATGAATGTCGTGAGTTCCCTCATAAGTAATCACTGATTCAAGGTTCATCATGTGGCGCATGATGGGGTATTCACCAGTGATGCCCATTCCACCATGAATCTGACGAGCTTCTCGGGCAATCCAAAGTGCTTTCTCAACATTATTTCGTTTTGCCATTGAAATTTGACCAGTAGTTGCACGGTCTTCATTTTTCAAGACTCCAAGACGCCAAGTTAAAAGCTGCATTTTTGTGATCTCCGTAATCATTTCAGCCAATTTTTTCTGCTGTAACTGAAAACCGGCGATAGGCCTATCAAACTGTTGACGTTCAATAGAATACTTCAAGGCAGAATCATAACAATCCATAGCGGCACCAATTGCGCCCCATGCGATGCCATATCTTGCAGAATCAAGGCATCCTAACGGCCCTTTAAGTCCTTCGACGTTAGGCAATAAATTCTCTTTTGGAACTTTTACATTATCAAATACTAATTCACCGGTAGCCGATGCTCTTAGGCTCCATTTGTTGTGAGTTTCCGGAGTGCTAAATCCCTCCATTCCTCTTTCAACGATTAACCCTCGGATTCTACCTTGCTCATTTTTAGCCCAAACAACTGCGATTTGGGCGAAAGGAGCATTAGAAATCCACATTTTAGCGCCATTTAGAAGGTAATGATCGCCCATATCCTTAAAACTGGTAGTCATCCCGCCAGGATTAGAACCGTGATCAGGCTCCGTGAGTCCGAAACAGCCCATCCACTCTCCTTTTGCAAGCTTTGGCAAATACTTATGGCGCTGTTCTTCCGATCCATACTTGTAAATCGGATACATGACCAAGGAACCTTGAACCGATGCCGTAGATCTAATTCCAGAATCGCATCGCTCCAACTCCTGCATGATTAGTCCATAGGAAATTTGGTCTAAGCCTCCGCAACCGTATTCTACCGGTAAGGCGGGGCCAAAAGAGCCCACTTCTGCCAGCCCTGGAATTATGTGCGAAGGAAACTCAGCACGCTGGGCATAGTCTTCGATGATTGGACTTATCTCGCGTTTTACGTACTGCCGTACCGTATCGCGAATCAATTTGTGTTCTTCTGTTAACAGCTCATCAAGCTGATAATAATCGGGTGCTTCAAAGCGGTCTGTTCTCATGAAAGCCTGTTGAATTAAAAAAGATTAACGTTCGTATGAAATTACCAGTCCCTTACCTACCGGATGACCAACGCAAGTGAGACAAGAACCTTCAGCAATCTCTGCATCGGTTAGTGATTCTTGATCTCCAATGATCATTTGACCAGATACTTTAACTGCACGGCACATTCCACAAATACCCATCTGGCAGGCATAAGGCAAATCGAGGCCAAAATCGAGTGCAGCTTCTAATATGCCTTGTCCGGCTTCTACCATTACTTCATGCTCTTTACCTTCGAACAAAATGGTAACCGGAACTTGTTGTTCTTCCTCAGGTGAACTGGAAGTAGCCTGTTCAACTTTAGGAGAGTGGTAAAAACTTTCTTTATGTAGCCTTAGTTTGGGAATACCAGACTGTTCGAGGGTTTCAACCGCCATGTGCATCATCCCTTCCGGGCCGCAAACATAGAAATTGGTATTAGCATCCACTTTCACTTCTGGCAAGTCAAGTAAATTCTTGACTTTTTCTCCATCAATACGCCCCTTTAGTGCAGTAGCCATTGTTCCCAATGACTTTGAAAGCGTATGAATAAGACGAAAACGAGGAGCATTTGCTTGTTGCAACGCGCTCAGTTCTTCAGAGAAAATTACATTCTCTTCATCTCTATTGCCATAAAGCAACACCACATTAGGTTGAGAGGAATGAGCTAATGCAGTCTTTAGAATTGACATTAGCGGAGTGATTCCGGAACCTGCTCCAATCAATACCAACGTTGGCAGTTGAGCAATTTTATGGTTCAAACTGAACTGACCATAAGGCTCTATGATTTCATATTGCTGACCTTCTTTTGCATTGTCATTCAGCAAGTTAGAAACCAAGCCATTGTCAACTCGCTTTATACATACACCAATCTCCGGAAGTTGTGCGGGTGTAGTGCAAATGGAGTAGCTTCTTCTTACTCCTCCCCTTCCCTCGAAAGGCAGAACTAAGGTAAGAAATTGACCAGGGTAAAAACTGTCAATTTGACTATTAGCATCGAAATAGAGCGAAATGGCATCAGCCGTTTCACGCTTTACACGAGTAACTTTTAATTTAAGATGGGAATTCATCCTTGGATTTAACGCTGGAGAGAGTCCAAAGTTTTTTTAATACAAAGATGAATTAGGAAAGGCGGTTTCGTTGACCTACCCAAACAAAGCGGCGGTTCAAATAATTGGCATCAGTAAAACTTGCATTGCCTGCCGGATTGCCTCCTGTAACATGAAAGTCGGAGAATGCAGCATTTTGATTCACATACAATCCAGCAGTCAAGTTGAAAGAAACCGGAGTGAACGCTTGTTCCATAGCATCAGCAATTTGATTTCCTTTTTCTACGTCAGTGGTATAAGCACCGCAAGAAATAGCTCCATGCTCCATAGCTAGACTTGACGCTAAGCGAATAGACTCTTCGGTATTTTTTGTCTGAATCAACAATGCGATTGGTCCGAATAATTCTTTTGAGAAAAGCTCTTTTCTTCCGGAATCTGTTGTGAGCAATAAGGGACTAGCAGTTTTGGCATCCGGAAATTCCGGGTTGGTTACTGATTTTGAAGCTAATACTACAGTAGTTCCCGCCAGCGTTGCAGCCTCATTTAATCTTTCAACAGTTGCATCATTTTGTATAGCACCCAATACAAAAGGCCCGGCCTTGGGATTATCCACTAAAGCAGAAACGGCCTGAACTAATCCTGAAACAACTTCATCAAAAGATTTATGACCTTCATTAGTACTTATTCCCTCAGCAGGTATAAAGAAGTTCTGTGGCGCAGTGCACATTTGTCCGCTGTAAAGACAAAGAGAAAAGGCCAAGTTATCCATCATGCCTTTGAAATTGTCTGTACTATCGATAATAATCGAGTTGACACCTGCTTTCTCTGTGAAAACTGTTTTCCCAAATAATGAAAGTGTCTCAAGCCAATTTCCAAATACAGAATTTCCCGTGTAATCAATCAACTTAACATCAGGATGATTGGCGTATTCTTTCGTTAGTGGAAAAGCAAGTGAATCCACAGAAAGTTGGCAAATATGAGGATCGAATCCATGCTTGACGAGAGCCTTCTGAATTTCTTCAACTACAATAGCAATAGGTAGTACCGCTTTTGGGTGCGGTTTTACGATAACGGTATTTCCGGCAATCAAATTAGCAAAGACTCCAGGAACGGTATTCCAAGTTGGGAATGTAGAACAACCTACGACTAACCCAATGCCTTTTGAAACAGCAGTCCATTTTTTGGGAACTGTGATGTTGAATTTGCCCATAGGCTTGTCCCACAACACTTCGTTTGGATATCGTTTCAATTCCTGATATCCCATCGCGATACATTCCAATGCACGATCTGCTGCATGAGGTCCGGAAGCCTGAAAGCTCATCATGAACGCTTGTCCGGTAGTGTGCATGGTAGCATACGCGATTTCAAAAAAACGTGTTGCCATACCATCAAGGCTATCCATTAATATTGAAGCCCTGTCGTCGAGATTGGCATTTTTCCAGGAATTAGCTACTTGCTTAGACTTCATTACAACAGTTTTATCAGCGAAAACAGGGTAACGAATGCCTAAACCTAATTGCAAGTATGGAGAAACCTCTTCACCTTCGAAACGAAGCGGTTGGTCTTGAAGTAACCCATGGAAATCGTGGTTCATAGCCGCCTGAAAGGCTGCAAGTCCTTCGGCCATAGCGTTTTCACCATAAGCCTTAGGATTTTCAGGGTAAGCAGAATAAAAAACCCTGCTTGCATTGGCTTCTATAGCCTGCTTAAGTTTTTCTTGATGTTGTGATGTGAGCCCCATTTGAATTCGATTTGCGGGGCAAAAGTAAGGAAGATTAGCGTGTTTTAACTTGCTACTTCTTTTGTAAACAATAGTCTAGTAAGCCGTCGGTACAACGATCTAGAATACGGTAAACATCCCTGAACTCGGCTAAGGTGCCCATGTAGGGGTCAGGAACACGTTGTGAAGATGACCCTTTGGTATCGAACTGTCGCATCAGAAAAACTTTGTCCATCAATTGATGCAGTGGAGCAAACTGGCGCATTTCTTCTACAATCAGTTTATCCATTGCCAAAAGCAAATCATACTTCTGGAAATCGTTTGCAGTAATTTGCCTAGCATAATGTTGAACCGCTAAACCATTTTCAATGGCAATCTCCCGAGTCCTCGGATCAGCCAACTCTCCAATATGATAAGATTCTGTTCCACAAGAATCTATTTCAAATTCATCGATAAAACCTTCGTTTTTAACTTTCTCCCTAAAGAGTACTTCTGCTAATGGGGAACGACAGATATTACCGAGGCATACAAATAAAACCCTCTTCACGCCTCTAAACAACAAAAAAAAGCCGCATTAGTAAAACTAAATGCGGCTTATTAGTTGGATTTTATTCAAAAAAAAGAAATACTATGACTTTTTAGTTTCAAAAAATCAATGAGCTGCCAAGTAGTCAGCAACTCCAGAGTGGGTAGCCTGCATTCCATCTTTTCCTTTTTCCCAGTTAGCAGGGCAAACTTCTCCTTTTTCTTCAAAGTACTGAAGTGCATCTACCATACGTAGTGCCTCAGAAACACTTCTGCCGAGCGGGAAGAAGTTAACTACCTGGTGCATAACAGTTCCTGATTTATCTATCAAAAACAAACCACGAAGTGCTATCATAGGTCCGTTAGCGACTAATTGCCCGTTGTCGTTGTAGTCGTAATCGCCAAACAAGACTCCAAAATTTGTAGCAATGGTTTTTGTTGAATCTGCTACGATAGGATAAGTAATCCCTTCGATTCCGCCCGCTTTTTTAGGCATCTGTAACCAGCCCCAATGAGACTCTTGAGTATCAGTAGAACAAGCCACAACTTTAACTCCTCGGCTCTCAAATTCAGGAAGGGCTTCCTGGAAAGCATGAAGCTCGGTTGGGCAGACAAAAGTGAAATCTTTAGGGTAAAAGAAAAAGAGTACGTGGTTCTTACCAACATACTGGTCTAAGGAAAAGTTATCGATGATTTCTTCTCCGTTGACAACGGCAGGCGCCGAAAATGAGGGTGCTTTTTTACCTACTATTACTGACATGGTGCAAATTTACCACTTAACATTGGCAGGTCGTATTATGTTTTCTTAAGCTACTGATGTAATTTTAACCCGAAGTTTTTTGAATACCATTCTTATATGCCCATTTCCTTAAGTGATTTATCGGAGTATTACGATTCAGGTTTCGAAAACTGCTTTTCGTTCCTCAACAAGACTCAAAACCACGTTTCAGCTTGTTTACTAAAGGACGAGGTTCTGGCAGTTCGCTTCTTTTCCACTCTCTCTTTTGAGGAAGCGGCATTGCTAAAGGAAGAGCTTTCAGTCTTGTTAAGCAATCACAAAATTGAGACGTTAATTTTAGCCTTTGATCATCGGTTCGTTTTAAATTTTACGGATAGTCCATCGATAATCCAGCATCTGATTAGCCCTTTTGAAAGTTTATCGATTGTAATCATCAATCCAGGCGCACTCAAGCTTACTTTGTTTGAGCTCAGAAAAACTCAAATATTCTTTTCTCCCAATTTGGAAGAAGCCATTCAATATACCTTGCTTCCTGCCAAAGAGAGAGATTTACTTATCGAAGAGCAAAAGAAACTTTTGTTATCGCTATACAAACAAGCTTCAGAATTATGGGATGATGGCGATGTAAAGCCGAGTCATTTTGAAGGAAACGCATTGCTAACACAATTGGTTGATTATCTTGACATCCCTTTATGGGCCGTCGATAAAGATTTTAAGCTAGTTTTTTTCAATTCAAGGTATAAAAATCGTTTCGAACAAATTTCCCAAGTAAGCCCCATTATTGGCGAGGCTAATTACCTCAACCTTCCGGAAGATTTCAGAAACTTCATCGCTGGTTTATATCGAGCATCTTTTGAAGGAGAGCATGTCAATAAAAAAATCACCTTCCCTGTTTACGGAGTAGTGTACCATTTATTGTTTACTGCTATACCAATCCGAGACAAGAACAATCAGGTAAAGTACTCCTTGATTCATGCAAGAGATATTAGTGCTCTGGTTGATGCAGAAAATTACGCCAAAGAAAATCAGCAGCAATGGCTAGACTTAGTAGGAAACCTCGAAGAAGGACTCTTTTCAACAGATAGTAACTTAGTTCTAAAATCGGCTAACTCGGCTTTCCTCAACATAAGGAAAAACTTTACTGGCAGAGAAATCAAGATTGGGGATAGCATCCTGTTTAACCTTCCTGAAAACCGCAAACATGAAATTGAGGGATATTATCGGAAAGCGCTATCCGGTCATCAGATAAACTACATCAAGGAAATAAAAACCGAAGAGGGGATAAAAATTTTCAAAGTACGGCTTCGTCCTCAATTTAACACATTAGGAAGCGTAAGTGGAATTGCAGGAATACTTCAAGAAAATACAGAAGAGTATCTTAAAAACAAACTGTTAAAGGAGGAAGAATATCAATTCAAATTTATTCTTGAAAACTCTTCGGATGTATTGGTTTTGGTGGATGAGAACGACAGAGTTCAATATGCCTCTCCCTCAATAACCAAAATTTATGGCTATTTGAATCAAGAAGTTATACAGAAAAACTCGTATGCCTTTATTCACCCTTTAGACTATGAACAATTCAGAAACCAAGTCGCTATTAGCTTACGAAACCTCGAACCAAATGGGGTATATACGGTAAGAATCCTTCATAAAAACGGCAAAGCTATATGGTCTGATTTGGTTACTCATCGTTTGTTCGATGATCAAGGCAGATGTGTAAGAGGTATTTACAATATAAGAGATGTAAGTGAACGGGTATTGCATGAAGGCAATTTGAAGAAAAGCCAAAAGCTGCTGGAATCTATTAGCCGAAATATTAAAGAAGGTCTTTACCGATCTACACCACGCAATGGGCTAATTTATGTTAATGATGCATTTCGAGATATGTTTGGATATCAGGATGAGCCTATAGCCCTGATTAACAGCAACTCACTTTATGAAAATCCTGAAGAACGCGAACGATTACTCAAGATAGTGATGCATCAAGGCTTCTTTCAAAATGAGGAAGTGGTGTTTAAACGACTCGATAACAGCACGTTTACAGCACAGATTAGTTCCTTTAAAACAGAAGAAGAAAATGGAGAAGTCTATTTCGATGGCGTTATTCGAGATATCACTGCACAAAAGCAAACCGAAGTAGTGATTCTTGAAGCCAAGGAAGCAGCCGAAAGAGCCAATAAACTAAAAGCTGAATTTTTAGCATCGGTAAGTCATGAAGTAAGAACGCCTTTGAATGGGGTTATTGGCATGACCTCGTTACTCAAGCATACCGAACTAACCGAAGAGCAACGCGATTATGTGGACACTATCAAAAAATCTAGTGACCACTTGTTAAGCATCATCAACGATATTTTGGATTTTTCTAAAATTGAATCGGGATATCTTCTAACAGAAAACCATCCGTTTGAGCTATCAGTTGTTTTAGAAGAAACGCTCGACTTGTTTGCCGCCAAGTCTTATGAGAAAAACATTGAGTTGATAATGGATATCAACGAAAATGTTCACGAGTACTTTGTAGGTGATGCCACCCGTTTGAGACAAATTTTAGTAAACCTCATTGGTAACGCCCTAAAGTTTACAGAGCGTGGAGAAATCATCACCAAAGTTTCACTGGCACCGGACAATCCGTATAAAAACAAAGACCAGCGAATAAAACTGCTATTCAGTGTTTCAGACACCGGTATTGGGATAAAAAAAGATGATCTTGAAAAACTCTTCAAACCTTTTTCTCAGGTTGATTCCTCCAATACAAGAAGATATGGAGGAACTGGCCTTGGGTTAGTTATCTCAGAAAAATTGGTTGTTGCTATGGGAGGCGAGATTGATGTAAAAAGCGAGTACGGATTTGGCTCAACATTCACTTTCACCATCGAGCTGGAAGACCATCAGCAAATGAGTAAGAGGGAAATTGATTATTCCAAACTGAATGGACTAACTGCCTTGGTTGTTGACGATAATCAAACAAATCTCAAAATCGTAGAACGCATTCTTTCACAGAAAGGCATGCATGTGATTTCGACCACCGACCCGGTTAAAGGGCTTAATACCTTATCGGAAGGCGGAATAAAGATTGACTTGGCTATAGTGGATATGCAAATGCCGGAAATGGATGGGTTGACTTTTGGTGAGCAGATAAGAAAAACTACCTCCTTTAAGCATTTGCCGATAATCCTTTTCTCTTCAATAGGCGATTTTAATTCTCTAAGCAGGAACAACCAGCACATCTTTAATGGTGTATTAACCAAACCTGCAAAATCTGGAGTAATTCTTAGTAAAGTAATGCAAGTCCTTTACAAGGAAACACCGCTAAAACATAGTCTTCAAGAAGCACAACAACTAACGGAAGCTTTTGCTATTCAATACCCTTCCAGAATTTTAATAGCAGAAGACAACCTCATCAATCAAAAACTCATTATCAAGCTATTGGAGAAAATGGGATATCAGCCCGATGTAGTTGCCAATGGCCTTGAAGTGCTTGAATCTGTGAACATTAAACCTTATGATTTAATTTTCATGGATGTGCAAATGCCAGAAATGGATGGGTTAGAAGCTACCCGCCACTTGAATAAAAAGCGAATGCTCCACAAGCCTAATATTGTAGCCATGACGGCTAATGCTTTATCAGGAGACCGGGAAAACTGCTTGGATGCTGGGATGCAGGATTATGTTTCTAAGCCGGTAAAAATCGATGAAATTCAGAAAATGATTATTCGATGGGGTCGTCAGGCAGATGCTTAATTTAAAGGAATACTTCCTTCAAGGCGTTTTAGTCTAAACCACGCTTTCCAATAGTCAACCTTAGCCTTTTGAACTTCGAAATACGCTTTATCAACGCTGAGTTTTGATTCTTCCAATTCAGAACCCAGTAATTTTCCTTCCTTATTTCTCGATTTATCCGTCTCAAAAATGGAATTAGTAAGTTGATATTGTTCTTCAGCAAGGATTACAGCTTCTTGATAGCTATAAAGTTCTTCGTCCGCTACTACCTTTTCGGTTTTTAGTTGCTGGTTTAGCCTTTGCTGATCTAATTCCAAAACTTGCAATTGAATGCGTTCCTGTTTCAAACTTCGCATTCTGGATTGTTTATCAAACAACTTCCAGTTAAGCTTCAACCCCACATAAGAGAAAGGCATCCAAGGCTTAGAAAATTGAAAAACATCGAAATCCTGTGAGAGGTACTGATTTGCCAATAAGCCATAAGCCGAAACCTGAGGGAGAAATTGACTTTTTTGAAAACGTATTTTCTGTTGTTGCTCCAATAAACTGAGCCTCATTTTTTGTAAGTCGAAGTTGGCATTCATATTCGTCGTAGTTAACTGAGGAATATTGCCAATAGAAGCTTCGCTTAACGCAAACTCTTGGTTTTCTTCATCAAATCCAAGAACCTGAATTAACTTTCTGGATGAAATTTTTAACTGGCGTGCCGACTCTTTAATTTGGTTTTCTTGTTGAAGTAACGCCAGTTTTGCCCGATTTACTTCCACTTTTAGTCTTTTCCCTTCCTTATATTCCTCTTCTGCTTCTTTTAGTTCAATCACTAATTGCTCTCTATTCAATGAACGTAATCGGAATTGTTCAATCGTAATGAATTGATTCAATGCAGCTTCTGCAACTTCAGCCCTAACTTGGTTCAATAACTCTTTGACGGCATTCTCTTCTTTCTCTAAAAGAATGCGTTTTTGTTGAAGTTCAGATTTTTGCTCTGGTCTAAAGACATTGATACCGGCCTCCAAACTTACTATGTGAGAGAATGCTGCCCCGAAGGCTACTAACCTGTCTTGCCCAGTTTGTCCGAAAATTAGGCCCGGTAACAAATTGGTTTGAAGTTGAGTATTGTAACGGTTATCTGCGTTTACCTGTAGCGAAGGTAGTTTTTGCTCAATGGCTTTTTTCAGTCCCTGCTGGGCTATTTCAACCTTTAGTTTCGAAGCTTTGAGTTCTGGCCTGTTTTGTTCGGCCATTTTCATCAACTCAGAAAATGAAACCCTTTGGTATGAGGGAATTGTTTGGCTGTATCCACTTGATTTACAACAGAATAAAATCAGAATAATTGATAACAACTTTTTCATAGTCTGAAAACGGAAGCAGGTTCTAATCGGGCAATTCTGCGAATGGCGAACAAAGTTCCACCGGCTGAAATTCCCAGGGTGATAAGGAAAAAAATGCCAATCATCCAGCTTTGGAAATGGAACAAAGTGCCCACATTCGCAATTCCTAACCGAAATGCAGTAACTAATCCGAATCCTACTGCAAATCCAAGCAGTGCGAAAATGATGGCTTGCGTTAAGATTAGTTTATTAATGTAAGACTGAGTGGCACCAATGGCTTTCAGTGTGCCATAGTCGCGGATTCTGTCCACTGTAGCGGAGTAGAGGGTTAATCCAATAATGACGAATCCGCTGATTAATGCGAATAGTATCAGTGTGCCAAACGAGATGGCAATTCCTGAAGAACGAAGTACTGTTGCTACAGTACTGGATGCAAAATCTTTGCTTGCCCATGCCCTCACTCCTACCAAATGGCTGTTGATGTTTCGTATAATGGCTGTACTGTCTTGGTTATGATCCCACGCAACTAAAAAAGCAGAAGTTTTATAAGGACTTTGTCGTGCTAATGCACGAGCTCGTTCAATAGTGGTAAAGGTGTAAACGGGGGCACCGAATGCTCTTACACCTCTAGTTTGACCAGCAATAAAAACCTTTCGCCCATTAATCTCGAAATAGTCTCCAATGTTGGCCATACCAAGAGTTTTTTTATCGAAGAAGTCAGTAATAACAGCTCCTTCTTGAAGCAGATTCATAGGCTTCCCGATTTTCAAATTCCAGGGACCACCTGCAAAGGCAGGAGCTTGAACTCCGATTAAGGTTACACCGCTGGATATTCCATTGTTAAAACGAGCCTGCCCGCTGGCAATTAAGATTGGATATGCTTTTTTAACTCCCGGTATTGATTCTAACTCCCGACCAAGCCTGAGATCTATTGGAGCCATGGCATTTACATTAGTAGTTTTAGTATCAACAACCCAAATGTATTCGGAGTTATTCCGAACCAAAGCTGCCATGGCGTCGGTAAGAAAGAGGAATATACCCGTTTGTTGGCCGATAAGAAAAACAGCTATTACCACTCCTGATAAAGCACCAATCGATTTAGCTTTATCAAAAAGGATGAACCTGAGTGCAATTTTCAGCATTCAATTTATCAATTAAGCTGAATTACGCATTCTACTCGTGAGCCGGTTAATAGACCCGGACGAGGGTTCAACAACTTAACCCTTACTTCTCTAACCCGTCTGTCTTCCAGATTATCGGCTTGATCGCTGAAAAGAGATTTTTTACGCAATGCTGGCGCTACATACTCTACCGTTGCGGTAGAAAGTGTATCGGTTGCTCCCTGAGGCCTAATGATAGCTTTTTGACCAATTTTTAGCTGGTCTGCCAGTAATTCATCTATTTCTGTCCAAACCGACAGTGCCCCTGCGGGCGCAAATTCAACTGCATTGAATCCAGGATTGACAAATTGGCCTTTTCTAACTTCTACACTCAGTATTATTCCATCTGAAGGCGCCAACAGTTTCTTTTTTGAACATAGCGTTTGAAAATACAACGCCTGAACTTCTAACTCTTTTAACCTGGATTTGCTTTGAAGAACTGCCTGTTTTGCTGCTTCTAACTTAGAAGCAGCCTGTGTGCTAAGGTTTTGAGCCTCCCTTAACGCCTGTTCTGTTGCAGCATTATCCTTTTTTAATCTTCCAATTCGATCTGCTTCTGAAGACAAATACTTAAAATCTTGCTGAGTTAGTTCACTCTGAGCTTTTGCTACTTCAACCGCATTGCTTTGAGATTCTATCTGTGCATTAACTTGTTTTAACTGTGCTTGTTCCGTTTCATCGTGCATTAGAATGATTGGAACTCCGGCTTTCACACTATCTCCTGGCTGTGCCAATAATGCGCTTACAGTTCCGGGAACTTCAGGACTAAGCATAACAACCTTATCCATAGGCTCAACTCTTCCTGTTCCAATTGCAATATTCAACTGAATTGAGTCTGTAAGAGTTTGAGAGGCTTGTTCCGTGGCTTTTTTTTCTCCACAACCAACAAACAATGTAACGGCAAGAGGAATAATCAGGGATAAATGCTTCATGATGGTTGTTTTGTTTCGGTAACTATTCCATTATTGACTTCAAGAATACGATCTGCATACCGGCTAAGCCTGGGGTCGTGAGTTACAACAATTACAGCCTTACCTTGATCTGCTAACAAGCGAAGCTCCTTCATAACCAATTCCAAGGATTGACTATCTAAAGCGGCTGTTGGCTCATCGCAAAGAATCATCTCGGGCTGAGTGACCAATGCTCTTGCAATAGCGATGCGTTGTTGTTGTCCACCAGAAAGTTGACCGGGGAGATTTCTTCTCCTATCCAACATTCCTACTAATTTCAAAGCCTGCTCAACTCGTTGTTGGATTTCTTTATGATCAATTCCCTGTAGTTTTAATGGCATAGCAACGTTTTCTTCCGCATTGAGCGGCGCTATTAGGTTGAAGTTCTGAAACACAAATCCAATATGGTTGAGCCTTAATGCTGCTAATGCACTTTCAGGAAGACCGTTAATTTTCTGGCCTCTAAGGAATAGTTCGCCGGATGTTGGGTATATCACGCAACCCAATAACGAAAGCAAGGTTGTTTTTCCAGAGCCTGAAGGGCCGATGATAAGACACAACTGCCCCTTATTAATAGAAACGGTAGCAGGCTCTAAGGCAGTAATTATCTGATCGCCTACTTGGTAACGTTTGTCCGCCTGTCGGAGTTCTGCGATTTTCAAGCACACAAACCTAACTTTTTTCCCCTGCTTTACCTTGTTGCCGTGTATGCTTTCAAGTTCTTCTAAATATTATAATTTTTTTTCACCCAATTTTTCTTTGTCTATTTTTTGTAACAAAAGACTAAACAGTCATTTTCATTTATATTAGTGACGAAAGAAACCATGAGCAGTGTTAATATTACTATTAATTTTTAATACATTTTTTCCGAACAGTGCAAGCGAAAGGCCAGAGAACCCATCTGTTCCTGCATCTGTTAGTAGCATCAAGTTAGATTCAGTTTATCAACGGGTAAAGAGTTGGTCAAAAGAAGACAATTGGGGAAATACGGCCCCAAAGGTTTTTCAGGAGCTTAGGCTCAATCCGGAGTTTAACAAACAAATTAGGGCAACTGCTGAGGCACTGTATAATCGAAGCGTTAGGGGTCAAGACCTCTCGATGCAGTTGTCGATGCTTTATTTACGATGCTTAATTGCTGATCAAACTTATAGCGACTTACCAACTATTTTAACTTTATCGAAGGAAGCATATAAAGTTGCCACAGCTTTAGGGCCTTGTGAAGAAGTAAACATGAGGCGATTTATAGCCGAAATAATCGGAAATCCGAAATACAAAAAGCAAAAGGAGAGTTTTAGTATTATGCAAGAAGTCAAAGAACAAGCGTATGATAAAAAATGCTGGTCTTCGCTTGTTGCGATACTTCTGAATGAATCGGACTTGATAAACACAAATTTTTTCGACGTTCAGGAATCACTTATACTAAAGCTTGAAGCGGTGGATGTTGCAAAAAAGTATATCCCAAACTCTGCTGATCATGCTTTTGCAATTTCAGAATGTGGTAAAGCATACTATTATTCGCACGCACTCAACGAAGCAATAGCCTATTGGAAACAGGCTTTTCAAATGTATGTAAAGTTAAATCTCAAGAATAAAGGTGATTTAATACGGGTCAATAACGATTTAGGGCTAGCCTATTCCGGCCTTAAAATGGCCGATTCTGCCGAATTCTATTATACCAAAGCGTTCGATATCGCAGTAAAGGAGAATAGCCAGCTTTGGATGGGGCTTATTCAAGGAAACCAAGGGCAACTTTTATCGCTAAGAGGTAAAACGGAAGAAGCAAAGAAGTTTCTAAAAAAAGATTTTGAGTTTTCTCTTCGCGCTCATGAGATAGAAAGTTCTTCATCTACTGCTTTATTATTATCCGATATCTACCTGAAAGAAAATAACTTAAAGGAAGCGAAAGTGTATTTAGATACATCTAAAATGTTATTAAACCAAGCATTAACAGAAAAGCCATTTTCATCAGCTTACGGAGTTAACCGTAGCTGGTTAATTTATTATAAAACCCTTGGTTCTTTTTACCAATTGAGTGGGCAGTTCAATAAGTCTGTTGCTGCATACCAAACTTTTATCAAGTTAAATGACTCGTTGAATGGTAAACAGAAATTTAGAGAACTGGCACAACGAGCGACGCTTCAGCATAGCTTGAAAAACGAAATATCCCATCGAAAAGAGAAAGAGAATCTAAATCAGAGGTTGTTGAGAAAGTCTGCTTACAAAACCAGGATGATGATTACGCTGATAGTTATCCTGCTCATATTCTTCGTTTTTGCCTTTCTGCTGTATCGCTCAAGAGAAGATTTGAAACGCGTTTTATCTGACCTAAAATTTCAAAAAGAAAAAATTGAAAAACAGCAGGAATCACTCCAAGCAGTTTCTATGGATTTAAGGCATAGCAATGATGAGTTATTCCGGCTTAATCAGTTGAAAGACAAATTGTTTTCGATGATTGCACATGACTTACGGGCACCTCTAAACACCGTTAAAGGTGTATTGACTTTATTTATTGAAGGAGACATTTCTGGAGAATCCCTAAAGGCACTTATTCCGAAAATTGAAGAAAATGTTGGTGAAACACTTAACATGCTCGACAACCTGTTGAACTGGGCAAAATCTCAACTAGATGGTTTTAAAGTGAAGCAACAAAAATTCGAACTTCAGGAGCTAATCGCATTGAATTTTAAACTTATGGCCTCTGAAGCAAGAAAAAAGGATGTTTACATGGTGAACAATCTTTCTGGAAGCCTAATGGTGAATGCTGATAAGGAAATGATCAATCTAGTAGTACGAAACCTAATTCATAATGCTATCAAGTTTACGCAACCTGGGGATCGAATTGTTGCCGATGGCGCAATTATAGGCAATGAAGTAACTCTTAACTTAAGTGATACCGGTATAGGCATGACTGAAGAGCAGCTTAAAAACATTTTTTCGAGAAAAATGACCACTACAAACGGTACCGCAAATGAAAAAGGTACAGGCTTAGGGCTGCAACTTTGTCTTGATTTTATTCAGATGAATAAAGGCAAAATGGAAGTGCATAGTCGAAAAGGTCAGGGATCTGTATTTTCAATTAGCCTTCCAGTTTCAGAAGCATAGCTATTTTTGCAGTCTTACTTCGATTATTTTGAATTCATCAGACTTCAACCAAGTCCCCTCGCCTTGCTTTATTCTGGAAGAATCTAAGCTCATTCGCAACCTCGAACTGATGCGTTATGTTCAAGAAAAAGCCAGTATCCGCATTATTCTGGCCTTAAAAGGGTTCAGCATGTTTAGTACATTTCCACTAATTGCCCAATACCTTAAGGGTACAACTTCTAGTTCCTTGCATGAAGCCATGTTAGGTTATGAGGAGTTTGGTGGCGAAGTACACGCTTATTCTCCGGCTTACCGAGACGACGAGTTTCCTCAGTATCTATCGATTTGCGATCATCTCAGCTTTAATTCGCTCAATCAGTTCGAAAAATTTTATCCTTTAATAATAAAATCTGAGAGAGCTATTCATTGTGGCTTAAGGATCAATCCTGAATACTCAACAGTTGAAACGGATTTGTACAATCCCTGTATTCCCGGCTCAAGGTTGGGCACAAGGGCTGAAGCCTTGCCGGCACAACTGCCTAAAGGAATTTCTTTTCTTCATTCTCACAACTTATGTGAAAGCGACTCCTTCGCTCTCGAAAAAACACTCGAGAATATAGAGCGACTGTTTGGAAAATATTTACCGCAAGTAAACTTACTCAACTTAGGTGGCGGGCATTTAATGACAAAAGAAGGATACGATGTAGAACATCTGATTCAGGTAATCTTGAAATTCAAGTCAAGGTACCCGCATTTGAACCTTATGCTTGAACCTGGTTCCGCTGTAGCCTGGCAAACAGGAGTGCTTGTTTCAACCGTTTTAGATATTGTAGATGCGCAAGGAATAAATGTAGCCATTCTTGATACTTCTATTTCAGCTCACATGCCAGATGTTATCGAGATGCCCTACAAACCTGCTATTCAAAATGCTAATTCTGAGCCTCAGCTTGGCGACTTTGTTTACAGAATGGGAGGACAAACTTGCCTTGCCGGAGACTTTGTTGGTGATTATGGTTTTGCTCAACCGTTAGAAATTGGAGACAAAGTAATCTTCGAAGACATGATGCATTACACAATGGTAAAGACCACGACATTCAACGGAATAAATTTGCCACATATCGGCATTTGGAGCCAAAACAACCATTACCGCCACATCAAAAGCTTTGGATATCACGATTTCAAAAACAGGCTTTCCTGAGTAAAGCCATTTTTGCCTTTAGCCCGTCATTTCTGATGGGCTTTTTTTTCCTTCTTCTACGCAAGAAATCTTGTTACAAACCTGATTTTCAGCAAATAATCAACTTTTCTTCGGCAATAGGTACTAATTGAACTTCCTATCTCAATGATTTTTTTCGTTTATTAGGGCAGACAACCCATTACTCCCTAATGATCCCACAAAACGGAAGACAACGCGTCATCATTGAAAATGTTACCCCGGAAATTAACGGGGGCTACTTTATGGCCAAAAGAGTCGTTGGCGAACGAATGACTATTGAAGCGGACATCTATGCAGATGGCCATGACCA
>CALSBM010000033.1:0-32926 GCA_943373175.1 Chitinophaga pinensis
GAGTCTTCGTACTAAGGCTAAGCGCTTCGATGATTACGATAAAATGGAACACACCTTCTTCCTTTGATATTTACCTAATAATTAGAAAAGAATTCGGATACCCTTCAATTCTTACAAAACCTATCGGTTGGTTAATTAAACCAGATTAACCGGATTTTTTTTATGACAAGAGGTTGGTATGAAAAAGATAGACTAAATTGAAGCATGTTATTGTTTGTAACCAACAGAGAAATTATCGGAAGCAATTTTAAGGAGGTTAAATCGGGCGAGAAGCTGATTAAAATCCCTCAAACCGAATTTATCAGAGAAGATGGAGAAGAAAACGCAGGAGATAATCTGCGTTTTGGGACTTATGACTTGAAGGCGAAGAAATTTAACTTATTTCCAGAGCCATACATGGAGGAGCAAATGATGTATTCCGCCGGAAATAAAGTAAACCCACCGGCTTTTGGCTCAAGCGCCTTTTTTCATGCTGCTTATGAGGAATTTCGTTCAACTTCCGGAAAGATTCCCGGCAAATCCGATGTTTTATTTTTTATACATGGGTTCAATAACGACCTTAATATGGTAAGAGATTCGTTCGAGAAGCTTCATAAGATGTATGTTGTCCCCAAAGAATCGCCAATAGCGCACATCATTATCTTCACTTGGCCCGGAATGAACAAATCTATTCCATACCATTATTTCGATGATAGAAAGGATGCAGTACGTTCCGGACTGGCCTTATATCGTGGAATGGGGTTATTCCGAAAGTTCTTGACCAGTTTTCTGGTTAAAGCAGGAAATCCTGATTGCAACACCCGCATACACTTGATGGCTCATAGCATGGGAAACAGGGTGTTGAAAGAAACAATGCTCGAATATGAAAGAAGAAACAAAGCAGTTCCTCAAGTCTTCAGCCAAATAATACCGGTTGCGGCAGATGTGCACTGGGACAGCTTTGATAAGGGAGAAGGCTTCGATCGCCTCACCGATTTTGGTGAAGAAGTCCATGTGGTGTTTCACCGAAAAGACCGTGTTCTCGATATTTCAAAACTCACCAAAAATCTATCTAACCGCCTTGGAAGGTATGGCCGTAAAAGGAAGGAAATGTCTTTTAATACTATTTTCGACCATGATGTTACGGATATGGATGAAGACAAGGGAAACACCTTAGATAAATTAGGTAACCACTGGTACTACTACAGTTCAGCTAAAATTGTCGCTTACATACAAGGATTGATGAAGCGTTCCTTAGTCAGTTAAACAAACCATTGCAGTTAAAACACGAGTTGATATTCGTCCATTGCTGCATAGAACTTCACAGTCTTGTGTGGTCATTAAGTTTTATGTAAGAAGTAAAAAGGTGAGGGTAATTCGTAAAGCGTGGTCTTGAGCCACAATGGAAACCCCCTGCTTATTCGAAGGTGAAATTATGGTGTTAACCGATAGTCATCATCATTCGTCCAAGACATTCCCAATTCGGTCGCAAGCTGGGGCTTGTCCATCCAAATGCCTGAATTGGCAATTCCAGACAAGATAATTTTGGTTCATATAATTTCAGAACCATGATTACGCTTGAAAGACTGATGCCACTGGGCGGTATTGAAGCCGCTTCAGCAGTAACCGATGCCACTCCCCGGTTAAGCCTTAACTGGTGTTGGTATCCGGATCAGGATTTACTTCAGATTGAACATATTTTGAACTATCCGGATGGAAAAACAAGACTCATTGAGTTTCAGCAAACCGGTTTCTGGAAATGTGGATTGCATAAAGACGACCGCTTCCGTTATCAATCCGAGTTAGGGGCGTTTGAAGATCAGCAATCCCGACTTACCCATTTTCGCCTTCGCACTTGGCATTCAGGCGAGCGTCATTTGCAGTTGTATGGAAAGTGGACTTTAGATCGTAAAAAGCAAATCTGCTTTAAGGGAAAGGCAACGGAAATTGAGTTGACAAGCGCTTTTTAAAAAGAGTAAGTTTGGCATGAGTGGAAAGCGTATTTTCGCTACAAACTCTTTCCATGCGTTTCGCTTTAATGCTGGCCTCTGCCAGCCTGATTCCCGCTCTGGCTATGGCCCAGTTTAAGTATCCCAACACCCAAAAAACCAACCAACAGGATGTTTATTTCGGAAAGTCTATAGAGGACCCTTACCGATGGTTGGAAAACGACACTGCTGCCGACACCAAAGCTTGGGTAAAGCAACAGAATGAGGTGACTTTTGGTTACTTAAACCAATTGCCTCTCCGAAACAAACTGCGAGACAAGCTAAAGGACTTATTCAATTACCCGAAAACCGGTGTGCCTATTAAGGCAGGAGAGTATTATCTCTTTTCACGGAACGATGGATTGCAGAACCAGGCCGTATGGTTTCGCCAAAAAGGCCTCGATGGCAATCCAGAGCGTTTTCTTGACCCCAACACTTTGTCATCAAAAGGAACTGTTACCGCTAATCCGGGCAGCTTTTCGCACGATAAAAAGTTTGTCTCTATCAACATCCAGCGATCTGGATCTGATTGGCAGGAATTAGAGGTGATGGAAGTAGCGACAGGTAAAAAGCTTGCCGATAAAATTCTCTGGGCTAAATTCACTGGAGCTGCATGGAAAGACCGAGGCTTTTATTATAGCCGTTATGCAGCTCCCGTTGAAGGGCTGGCTTTTTCGGCCAAAAACGAACACCACAAGATATATTACCATGTTCTAGGCGAAAGCCAAGAAGAAGATAACTTAGTGTTCGAAGATCCGGCTCATCCGCTTAGGTATCATAACGCATCGGTCACAGATGACCAACGTTACCTCATTTTATCAAGTTCCGAAGGAACCGACGGCAACGAAATTAGAATTAAGGACTTGCGAAAAGGCGGAGAATTTATGTTAGTGTTTCCCGGATTTGCGTATAACTATTTCATTATCGATAACATAGACGATCAGTTATTGGTTTATACCAACCACGGAGCACCTAACTACCGCTTAGTGCAAGTAGATCCCTTAAAGCCACAGCCAGAAAACTGGAAAACCATCATCGCCGAAAAACCCCAGTTACTCGACGCAGTTACCTTTGCGGGAGGAAAGCTGTTTGCTACTTATTTGCAGGATGTTGCTAATAAGGTTTGGCAACTTAATGTGGAAGGTAAAGTTGAAAGCGAAATTGTGCTTCCAGCTCCGGGTACAGTGAGTGGTTTCGATGGTGAAAAATCGGATACCGAAGTGTTCTACACGTTTACTTCCTTCACTTACCCATCGGTAATCTATCGCTACAACATTGCAAAAGGTCAGTCCATTGTTTTCAAAAAGAGCGAAGCACGCTTCAATCCGGAAGATTACACAACCGAACAAGTGTTCTACCCTACGAAGGATGGCACCAAAATCCCAATGTTCATTGTCTATAAAAAGGGGCTAAAAAAGAATGGTAAAAATCCCTGTTTGCTTTATGGATACGGAGGTTTTAACATCAACATAACCCCGGCATTTAGCCCGGCAACTATAGCCTTGCTCGATGAAGGAGCCGTGTATGCATCGGCTAATTTACGTGGAGGGGGCGAGTACGGCGAATCTTGGCACAAAGCAGGAATGCTGTTGAAAAAGCAAAATGTCTTCGACGATTTTATTGCTGCGGCAGAATACCTGATTCGCAAACAATATACTTCTAAAGATAAACTTGCTATTTCCGGACGTTCCAACGGTGGTTTGTTGGTTGGTGCCTGCATGACTCAACGCCCCGATTTATTCAAGGTGGCTTTTCCGGCTGTTGGAGTGTTGGATATGCTTCGCTTTCACAAATTTACTATTGGGTGGGGCTGGGTTGTAGAATACGGAAGCTCCGAAAGAAGTAAGGAAGAATTTGATAATCTCTTGAAATATTCTCCATTGCATCAGTTGAAAGCCGGCATTCGTTATCCGTCCACCTTAGTACTCACTGCCGACCACGACGATCGAGTTGTTCCGGCACACTCGTTCAAGTTTGCGGCAACCCTTCAAGAAAAGCATCAAGGTAAAAATCCGGTGTTAATTCGGATTGATACCCAAGCCGGGCATGGAGCAGGAAGGTCGATTACTAAAGTGATGGATGAGTTCGCAGATATGTATGCGTTTATGCTCGACCAAATGGATATTGGGAAATAACAGAAATAAGGCTGCTTTTCGCGGCCTTTTTTCATGAACGGGTTTTAAACTTGTTGTTGGAGCTATGGTTAAATGATTAAAGTACATGAAAGCGATAATTGCCTTTATTTTAATGCTGCTTTCGAGTGCATTGTATGCACAGCAATTGCCCCAATGTCTCCCGGAGGAACACCTTTGGCGGCATGGCACTTCCGTAGAAAAATTAAATAAAGCTTATCCATCGCTGTTGCAAGCCTTAGAAGAAAAGGATGCAGAC
Organism: Chitinophaga pinensis; assembly: GCA_943373175.1. Lineage (GTDB taxonomy): Bacteria > Bacteroidota > Bacteroidia > UBA7662 > JAIXUI01 > JAIXUI01. The sequence goes on from CALSBM010000033.1 coordinate 4,359, forward strand.
AGCAATAAAATCCAGCAGTTCAATCAAAATGCTAGACTTTGGTTTACTCAACTGGCGACTTACCTCAAAGACAATGGCATCAGGCTTAGCGAGAAAGAGCCGTTATTGTTTAGAATGTATGTCAATAAGAACAACCAAGTGCAGTTTCTGGTCTATAAAAAAACCGGCGGTTGGAAAAAAAGAGGACGAATACAGAAACAATTGCATCGTCATTTAGAAGCATTCATGAAACTCAACCCGGTTAACTTTGGAATTAGTGGCCCTTGGAGCCATTCTTTGAGGTTAAAAGTGGAATAAATACCGTTAATCAATCCTAAGTAGAATATATAACAATTACTCCAGCACTTAGGATTTCACCCTATTTCATCAATTGCTCTAATCGTTCTATTTCTTTTTTCAGAGCTTCCGTTTGTGTTTGAAACCAAGAAAGGTTGATTTCGGCATTGCGAATTGCTCTTTCGGCTTCCTGAACCCGTTTTGTTTCATTGCTGATGTCGTTTTCACGTTCTTCCTGAGAACGAAGGAGTTGCCATTCTTTTGCTTGTTCCAGCGCATCGCGCGCTGCAGCTAATTCACCTTTCAATTCGAGCATTTCTTCCTGAAGTACTACTTTGGCAGCTTCCATTTGTGCTAAAGAATCCTCGAAAGCCGACTTCTGCGCCACTTGTTTTAGCAGTTGCTCGCGCTCCTCTTGTCTTATTTTCAGCTCTTTATCCTTTTCTGCATTATCCTTCTTTTCAATTACTAACCAGGAACTTATCCAGATTAAAAGTGCCAAAATAATGCCCCAAGGCAATAGATTTTTCCAAGTCATGGTCTATAATCTTGATTATTAGTTGATTTTCAGTCGGGCTTCGTGCCAATTTTCTTCCTCATCAATCCAGCGAAAGGAGGTCGGTAATGTTTCACAACATTCGGGAGTTTTAGGAAATTTAAGAATTGTGCCTTGATTCTGCTTTTCCTGCATCATTTCTCCCAGCATTTTCATGCTTTCAACCCAGTGTATGGTAATTTCAGTTGAGTTCATACAAGGTTAACTATCGATTTATTGGTTGAAGTTCCCGTTTTGTAGCCAGTTCACCGTTTCAGTCATCCCTTTTTGAAAGGAAGTCAACGGATAATTAAGTTCCATAACCGCTTTACCAGAATCCACGCTCCAGTCGTAGGCATACTTTCTCACCCAAGAAGGCACAATCAAAGGCGGTTTACCGGTCAGATTTGCACGCCAGGTCTGAATCTGGGAGAAGATTAGCATCAAAGGCAGAGAAACAGTTTTCATTTGAACCTGCTTACCGCTGATTGTTTCAAGTTGCCTAAAGAAATCAGCGTAACTAAGGTTTTCACCACCGAGCAGATAGCGCTCTCCGCTGCGGCCCTGTTTCATTGCAGCGAGCATGCCGTCCACTACATCGCCTATCCATGCATAACTGCCGAGGCGATTTCCATCGCCCGGCAGGGTGTTCCAGCGTCCTTGTAAGTACAAGGCTGCAAGCCGTGAAAATGCATTGCTTTCGCTCAATTCTCCCGGACCATACACCCGCGTTGGATTTACTACAACAAGGTCTAATCCTCTTTGAGCATAACGCAATGCACGCTCTTCGCTCAAAAACTTGGAACTTTCATAAGGATGAAAGAAATCGTGCAGCCTGATGGTTTCCTCATTGGCAGGTTGAATCCCACTGGGGCCGATAGTTCCGGCGGTGGAAGTATGTACAAGGCGCTTAAGATGAAGCTGGTGAGCAGCTTCCATTACATTTTCTGCTCCCAGAGTATTGATACGAAACCAAATGGAAGGGTCTTTTGACCAGAGTTTGGCATATCCGGCCAAATGAAAGGCGGTTTCACAGCCTTCCATCGCACTAATTATATTCGTTTTTGATTCAATATCCCCTTTAATCCATACTATTTGTTCGCGGTATTCTTCTAGACCAGTAGGCGCAGTGCGGCCTAATAAATGGAGCTTATGGCCCTCCTTGAGGAGTCGTTTTACAAGATGACCTCCTATAAAGCCGGAGTAGCCCGTAAGAAAAACCGTACTCATGTGGGCGAAGTTAACGGCCAAAAGCTGCACCGCCTACCTTTGAGACATGTTTAAGCGACAGCCATTACCGGCAGAACTCACCACCTTCGGAAAAACTTCCATGGGTGGCCATATTGGATTGGAATTTATTGAAGTAGGTGCAGATTACCTTGTTGGACGTATGCCTGTTGACGAAAGAACCCGCCAACCTTATGGCATTCTGCATGGAGGGGCTTCGGTGGTATTGGCTGAAACGTTGGGCAGTGTTGCAGCTTCGTTATGTTTAGACCCAGAGCAGGAAATTGCGGTAGGATTGGAAATCAATGCCAATCACATTCGCAGTGTAAGAAGTGGTTGGGTAATCGGCAGAGCAGAAAAAGTGCATATTGGCCGGCAAACCCACGTTTGGCAAATTACCATAAAGGATGAACAAGAACACTTAGTCTGTATTTCACGCATTACTATGGCGATTCTGGCTACGAAAAACAAAACGGCTGAGCACCGTCATCCGTAACTTCGGGTTACTCGGTCATTGGGAGAGATAATCTTAAGCCATTGTTTATTTCAAGTAGGCCGACTAAAATGAATGTGATAAATAGATTTTTCTTTCTTAAGAATAATCTATTTGCCATTGAACTCAGCGCAAAATATTCACGGGGAGGGCTTTGTCTATATTTAGTAGGTCATTGTTTTGCTAACCAGCAGCCCGAATTAATTCATGCGGCTACTCACTATTCAATTTCCTGTAGCCATCATCATGTTTATGAAAGATAGCTTCTAAATACTTCTGATTGAAGTGCAGAGTTAAACCCCGCGATTATAAAAAGTAAGTGTAAGGAACTCTTGCAATTAATGAATTAGGATACTATTTCTAAACCAGAATAATGAAAGCCAGAAAGCAAGGGAATTTATCCTCCTCACGGGCTAAACTGTTTTTAAAGGATGTGCAGTAAGCTTAGCAACGGGGATTTTCACTTACATGAGTCGGCCTATTAACTGAAGGAACATTTCCCTGCTGATGTCGCGTGCGCCAAATGTTCCGAGGTGAGGATTATAGACTTGGCAATCTATAAGCGCTATTCCTTGGCTTTTCAAATGCCTAACATAGCTGATAAAAGCAAACTTAGAAGCATTAGGTTGGTCAGCGAACATGCTTTCACCACAAAAAACCTTTCCGACAACAGTGCCGAAAAGACCACCCACTAATTTGCCATTGCACCAAGCTTCAGCACTGTGCGCAAGACCTTCTTTGAAAAGCCTGAAATATGCCTCCTGAAACATAGGACTTATCCAGGTGCCTGCCTGTCCATGACGTTCAACACCTGCACAGCGATCTACCACTTCGTCAAAAGCGGTATCAATTCTAAACTCATATTTTGGTTGGTTGAAGTAAGGGCGCATGCTTTTTTGCACGACCAATTCATCTGGGAATAGAACCGCTCTGGGGTCTGGGCTGAACCAGAACGGCACACCTTCTTCTTCGAACCAAGGGAAAACACCTGAACGATAAGCACTCAGCATTCTTCCCGGACTCAAATCACCACCGAGAGCCAGGAGCCCGTCTTCTTCGGCAAGCGCTGGATTGGGAAAAACGTAATGGTCGTCCGAGAGCTGAAACAGCATTCCGAAATATACAGACTACCGAATGGTGATGTCGAAATCCATTCTTGTTTGAATACGATCGGCAGTGCTAATTTTTTTCAGGAGCATTAGCGGAGTGTAGAATTCGCCAAGCTCTGCTTTAACTTTTGCATTTGAAACATCGCCTGTAAGCTCGCTGATTAGGTTTTCAAATGGATCTTTCATTTTCGGTAATTCAGTTAGGCGATAATCTTTAAGCCCTGCTTTGGTTGCAGCAGACTGTATTGCGCGATCTAACCCACCAAGTTCATCCACTAAGCCGATTCTTTTTGCCTGGATTCCGGAATAAATACGGCCTTGTGCCAGGCTGTCAACCTGCGAAATGCGCATTTTCCGTCCTTCGGCTACACGCTTAAGGAAGGTTGCATAAATATTATTAACTCCAGTTTGGATGATGGCTTCTTCATCGGGGCGCATGGCGCGGTTGGTGTTGCCTATGTCGGCATACTTTCCGGTTTTAACGCCATCGAAGGTGAGGCCGAGTTTTCCGGTTAGCAGGCCTTCCATATTGGGAACTAAACCAAATACGCCAATAGAGCCGGTAATAGTGGTTGGTTGCGCAAAGATGGAATCGGCTGCAGCAGCAATGTAATATCCTCCACTGGCGGCCAAATTACCCATAGAAACAATGACAGGTTTAGCCTTTTTAGCAAGAATTACTTCCCTCCAAATTACATCAGAAGCTAAGGCAGATCCGCCGGGCGAGTTGACTCTGAGGACAATTGCCTTCACTTTGTCGTTGAGGCGGGCATCACGAATAGCATTGGCAATACGGTCAGAACCGATGGTTTCGTCATCACCGTCACCACTGTTAATTTCTCCTATCGCATAAACAACCGCAATCTGTTTATCGCGGGATCCTTCAGCTCCTTTAGGCAACTGATCAACGTATTTGCTTAGGCTTACAAAGTTGATTTTTTGCGGTGAGGACGCACTGGTTTTTTTCATCAACGTTTGCAGTACTTCATCCCGATAAGCGAGACGATCGACTAATCCGGATTTTCTGGCGCTTTTTGCATCGCGAATCAGCAATTGATTTGCAATAAGTTGAAGTGAGTCGATGCTGATGTTTCGGGCTTCGCTAACCTGGCGCAGGTAATGTCCCCAAGCTGATTGAACAAAGGCTTGCATTTGTTCACGGCTTTCAGCAGAATAATCTTTCCGGATGTACATTTCCCCTGCTGATTTATACTTCCCTACTCGAATCAGCTTCATTTCAACGCCCAATTTGTCAAGTGTACCTTTAATAAACACAGACTGAGAGCCAAAACCATTAAAAATCATATCGCCTTCCGGATAAAGGAAGATGGAATCGGCAAGAGAGGCCATGAAATAACTGCCTTGAGTGTAAATTTCGCCGTAGGCGTAAATAAATTTTCCGGATTTTTTGAAACTCATCAGCTCCTTCCGAATTTCCTCCATACTTGGAAAATCGGTAGCGATGTAGCTTAAATCCATAAAAATTCCACGGATATTGGGGTCAGTACTAGCATGAGCAATGGCTTTTTTAACCATATTCAACCCAACAACTTGTTCCATTTGATCGCCTTTAAAACGAAAACGTGCAAGTGGATTGTCGGAAGCTCGTTCCGGAATGTCTTTTTCAAGGGTGAGGGTAAGTACCGCATTTTCACCGATGACTGTTTCTTTCTTTTCAATAGCTCCACCGATAAGCGAAGCCATAAGCCCAAAAAATAGCAGGAAAAAAAGGCCAAAGGCTACAAAAACCCCCAAAGTGGCGGCGAGTAGAAATTTGAGGAACTCTCTCATGGACAATCCGATTAGTTTAACAAATTTAGCCGCAATTGAGGTACAGTTTTAAATAAGGTGATGAATGGCATTTATTTAATGTTAGGCGGAAATTTGGGTGAGGTAGAAGCAACCTTCCGAACTGCCGAATTGTTGTTGGAAATTGATGCAGTACAAATACTCCGGCGTTCTAATCAGTACCGTACAACCGCTTGGCCCGATCCTTCTCAGCCGGATTATTTGAATCAGGCTATTGAAGTAGATTGGAAGAAATCCCCAGAAGAGCTATTGTTGGTCTGTCAGTCGGTTGAAGAAAAACTTGGCCGCGTTAGAACCGTTCGTAATGCAAACCGAACTATGGACTTAGACATAGTATTGTGGAGCAACGAAGTGCACCACACACCGCTATTGCAAATTCCACATCCCCGTCTCCAAGAACGCCTATTTGTACTCGAACCTTTGTGTGATTTGGCACCAGCGTTCATTCATCCCCAATTAGGGCTAAGCCTGGTTACGTTGCTAAGCAAGCTCAAGAGCGGTTAAAAATCAGCTTCATATAGAAAAGCGGATTTCTAAGCCTGGAGCGCATGTCTATGTCTTCGAACATGCAAGAAATGGTTTCTCGCAAGGTTCTATTCTTGAGCGCTTTGTTGACAACGAGATTGAATAGCCACGGGAATTTGACCAATTTCTGCATAATGCTGCTAAGTCGAAGTTCATCGCCGAGCACATGCCAAACTGCTTCATCGTATTGGCGCATAAACGACGCATCGAACCGATTTTCTTTCAGGCTACGTTCAACTTGATCGGCGGCCAGCCAAGCGCTTTTCATCGCATTGCCAATTCCTTCTCCTGTAAACGGGTCGATGAGCGAGCCTGCATCTCCGATAAGTAAAAAGTGGTCTCCTGAAAGCGGTCTGCGTTTGTTGCCTAATGGCAACCCCCAGCCTTGAATTGGGCTTTCTAGCGTTGCTTCACTGAAACGACGACTTAACTCAGGGTGGGTTTTGATAGCATGATCGAGGGCTTTTTTAAGGTTCAGTTTTTTGTCGGAAATGGTTTGGCTGAGTGCGCCAACGCCAACATTCGCATAACCACCGGGAAGCGGGAAGACCCAGAGATAACCGGGTAAAACCTCGTTGATAAAGTGGAGTTCAATGAACCCTTCCGGATGTAAATCTTTGACTCCTTTGTAGTAGGCTCGGATTCCGCCACAATAGTTCGGGAGTTCTTTCTTAAATCCTGCAAGGGATTTAGCAACGATAGACCGTTCTCCTTCTGCTCCAATGAGCAGGGCTGTCTCCAGCTTTTCTTCTCCTTTGGGGCCTTTTAACGTAAGGATATAGCCTTTCTCTGACTTTTCGATTTTTTCGAGGCTTACCTCAAGTCTAACTTCGGCATACTCAATATCCAGCTTTTTTACAAGAAAATCATCGAAGTGAATGCGCTTACTAATGAAGCCAGGTGCATATTTTCTTTTTTCAGGATTTAGGCTGAATGGAACAGGCAACTGTTTGCCGTTTGGAGCCACGAAAACAACTCCCCAGGAGCCGATAAATTCTTCCTGTTTTTCAGCAAATTCACGAATGAAGTCTGTGTCGTAATATCCGGCTATTTCGACCACCTTACCTGAAAGGGCATCTCCGCAGATTTTGTCGCGAGGAAAGGTGGCTTTATCAATAATGAGGTGGTTGATTTTCTTTTTGGAAAGAAATAAGGAGGTTGTGGCACCTCCGGGGCCGGCTCCAATAATGACTACCTGTTTAAAAGGCAAACTCATTTAACCTTCACCTCCGCCGCTTGAATTACATTTTTTACTTGCCCGGTTTTATGGATAAAAGCAGCTAATTGGCAATTTTCGGGAACCCACCCGCTGCGAAGGGTATCCACAAAGTTGCGGACAAGCACCGTTCCTCTAGGAAAATTGTAATTGGTGATGGTGCGGCCACTAAATGGAGTGATAATTTTTCTAAGTACGTGCTTGTGTACATAGGCAGTGTCAACGCTGTTATCGGGCAGTTTTTGGTCTTCCACTAAGTTGCTTTCGGTCATCATAACGGTGATAGCAAGGGTGTCGCTTAAATCTTGGCTAAAGCGGCTTTTCATATTCAACTTTACAACTCTGGTAGCCGGATTATACTCGGCAGTTAGGTAAATATTGACAGGAGCATTCTGAGCCAATTCGCTTTCGATATAGCCCGTCCATTTTGGGCGGTCAAGGATAAGGCTAGTTTCGGCAGGAAAACGCGTGCGGTTAATGGATGCGGAAGGTTGAAGTAATACGCCTCCTAAGTAACTGTCGATGAAAGTGGATTCCGGTGTACGAAAATCGAACCTCGGATTTGGGTAGGGTGTAGAAAGCGGGCCTGAATGAACCCCAACCACAACTATGCGCTCGCCATGTTGATTTTCCAGATTCTTTAAATCGTTGTGCCCCAGTGGACAATTATTGCAACGTACGGCAGTGAACTCTTCAATCAGCACATTCCGGCCTTTTAAAGCATCGGGGCTGCTTTCTTGGTAGAGCGTGTCGCCTGCCAAAGTGGTTAGCCCCATATCTATCACAGGGCCGATTTCCTTGCAACTTATAAGACCTAGGGCCAGCATGGCCAGGTAAAGCAATTTTTTCATGATTCCGCTGTCCAAAAATACGGGTTGAAGACAGAAGCAGGCATACTGTTTCCTCTTTTCAACCTAATATGCCATTAAGAGCATTTGTCAGAATTCTGTCAAGGTAATGGAATGAGGATTGGTAAAAAGCGGGTTTAAACGCTTCTATGTGCTTTTTCCTTTTGAAATAAATAATAATGGATAAGGACGTATTCAATTTAATTAGACTGAATATAAATAGCGTTTCTATTTTTGCTCGCGTTATGAAAATCCTCCTAACTCTCCTGCTCCTCGGAGCTTTGATTTTTTCAGCATGTCGGAAAGATCAGGATAATGCCAAACTGCCTTTAGTTATCGCTACACAGTTTGATACTATAGGACTTGCTTCAAACACCATAATGGTAGAGGGACTCAACAGGCAAATTACCCAACTTACCAATTTGATGAAAACCGGAAGAGCAGCAGGGCAAAATGTTTCAGAAACTGCACTGTTAAGCCTCTGGAGTTCAGGTTCCGCCGATAGTATTTTAGCCAATCGTGCGGTTATGCCTTTATCCAGTCGGTACACTGTTTGGCTGAGGGAACTTGTGAAAGCATCGGGAAATACTTGGACTCCCGGAATTACTACTGGAGAAGGTGGAGTTCTGGGTTCAGGAACTTCCGCCTATTTATTTGATGAAAACGGCGTAGAGCTAGAGCAATTGGTTGAAAAAAGCCAGTTTGCAGGCACACAGTACCGTATCGCATTAGAGTTACTACGCTCTAGAACACCCGAAAATGTGCAGAAGGCACTGGTGCTTTTCGGAGCACCATCAACTTTTCCCAACAGCGATAAAGGTTCTAACCCTGATCGATTTTCTGCGGCTTATGCAGCTCGGCGAGACAAAAGCGATGGGCTTGGATATTACACCCGTATAAAGCGAAATTTTATGGAGTTACAAGCCGCTGCAAAAGCTGATATGACCTACGAACAGGAGTATCAAACCGCTTTAAACAATCTGAAAGCCAACTGGGAGCGTGCTTTAATAGCAACTGTTATCAACTATTGTTATTCTGCTTCTACCACACTTTCAGTGGCCAATCCAGGGCCTGATGCTACCGCCAGAGCGTTACATGCTATAGGAGAAGCTATCGGATTTACGCTTGGGATAAAGGCGATTCCCGTTTCAGACCGGCTGATTACTGACGCTCAAATTGATGTGATTTTAGTGCTATTGAATGCCCCGTTCAACGGAACTTCTTCGGTTTACAAATTTGCGACTGAGTCCTTCCAACAACTTCCTAAACTGGATGATAACCAGGGAGTAATTGGCCAGCTTAAAGGCATTTATGGCTTTACGAATGCCGAACTCACCGACTTCCGGCAGAATTGGGTAAATGTGCAAAGCCGATGAGGAGCCTATTGCGAACATGGATTGTTCTGATGGCATTCGGATTGGCTGGTTGCAGCGACGATGCCCAGCCAGTGAAATCGGGGAATTTCGACCGTGCGGCCATGCTTCAGCACTATGCCGATAGTCTTATTCAGCCCGATTTCGACAGTCTGAACTACGCCGCACAGCAATTGTCGCAGCGCATTGAGGCGTTGAGCTTTCAACCGGATGCCCAAAAGTTGTCTGAAGCCCGTAATCAGTGGCATAATACCTATTTGCTTTGGATAAGGTCTTCTATCTGGATGTTTGGCCCCGCAGAAACCAGTCTGGGTAGTTTGAGAGAACTTACCGGAACCTTTCCCGCGAATAGTGCTAGAATAGAACAACTTATTGCTTCTTCCGATACCGCTTTCCAGAATTTCGAACGCGATACTCGCGGACTTTTTGCCCTTGATTACCTATTGTTCAACCGAAGTAAAAGTGACCCTCAGCTTCTTGCTGAATTCAGTAATTCCGGGCGTGCGGCCTACCTGCGAGCGTTAGGAAAGCACCTGCTGACGCAAACTTCCGCTGTAAAGCAAAAATGGATTGCTTACAGAAACGATTTTGTTGCTTCTGTCGGTACTGATGCCGGAAGCTCTACCACGCAGATGTACAATGCATTTTTAATGAGCTTTGAGTTCTCCAAAAATTTCCGACTTGGTTTGCCAATGGGATTAAGACCCGGACAACAGCAACCAGAACCGGATAAGGTTGAAGCCCTGCATAGCCAACAAGGAAAGTTAGGGTTAGAAGTGCATTTGAATGCGATTCATCGCGCTTACACCGGAGGTCTCGGAATTGGGTTCGATGATTATGTATTGGCTTCTTTCAATGGAAAAACGCTATACGATAGTACAGTCAATCAATGGAACCGTGTGGTGTTAGCGAAGCAGACACTCCCAGCCGTGCCTTTAGATGAACTGGTTCGGCAACAGTCAGTGGCCTTGCAGGAGTTGCATACCTCGCTGAACCGAATGACCCGTTTTTACAAAAGTGAAATGGCGTCCCTGCTGGGGCTCACGATTACATTCAGCTCTAACGACGGTGATTAATGGTTGGATTGACCGACTAAAACAGCCTGCCGACATTCGTCCATTGGTCACCCTTCGGGTAGCTTTCGGGTTGATGATGGCGGCTGCGGTAGTTCGTTCTTACCTCATGGGCTTTGTGGAAGCGCAATACCTTCAGCCCGAATTTCATTTTCATTATTTCGGCTGGGAGTGGGTAAAACCACTCCCAGATTTTGGTATTCACGCGGTGATGGTTTTGATGGGGGTTTCTGCTTTGTGCATTGCTTTTGGCGCGATGTACCGTTTATCACGCGTGTTGTTTCTGCTCACCTTCAGCTATGTCGAGTTACTCGACGCCGCTTACTACCTGAATCACTACTATTTCGTGAGTTTGATGGCTTTCACTTTACTTATTCTTCCTGCACACCACGCTTTTTCAATAGATGTATGGCTCAAGAGAGTAACCAGAGCGGGCAAAGTGCCGTTTTGGATGCGGTCATTGCCTGCATTCTGGCTTGGAATGGTTTATTTTTATGCGGGCCTCGCCAAAATCAATACCGATTGGCTGATGTACGGCTTGCCGCTGCAGATTTGGTTGCCGTCTTTTTCGCATTGGCCTTTGGTGGGAACGCTACTCGCAAAACCGGAAACCGCAATAGTGTTTTCTTGGGCGGGTATGCTGTTCGATGTGAGCATTCCTTTTCTATTACAGATTTCACGAATTCGGCCACTGGCATACCTCGTACTTCTGTTCTTCCACCTACTCACCGGGTTGATGTTTCCTATCGGGATTTTTCCGGTAGTGATGTCGGTTTCGGCTTTGGTGTTTTTTTCCGACCGCTTTCATGCCCGCATCTGGCGGATAAAGCCTGATCAGGTTGCTACACCGATTCCGTACAGAAAACAGGCATTAAGGTTAACAGGAGTGTTAATTCTGTTTCAGTTGGTTTGGCCTTGGCGTTATCTGGCATATCCAGGTCCTTTGTTTTGGAAAGAAGAAGGCTATAGATTTTCGTGGCGGGTGATGTTGATGGAGAAAGCTGGAACAGCGCAATTCTACCTTCGTGATCCCAAAAGCGGGAAGGAATGGCAGGTGCGAAACCGGGATTATCTGAACGACACTCAAGAAAAGCAGATGTCGTTTCAGCCTGACTTGATTCTTCAATTTGCACATTATTTAGGTAGAAAGCATCCAATGCCAGACGGCAGAGTTCCGGAAGTTCGAGCAGAAGTTTGGATAACACTGAATGGAAGACCGGGGCAATTGCTGTTTTCTCCTTCGTTGAATCTTATGAACCTAAGCGATTCTTTCGCTCCTAAACGATGGTTGAATCCATGGAATTCCGACTTTTAATCGTTTTTATTTTTATTTCAAGTTTGGTTGAACAGGGTTTTGCACAAAGCAATGACAATTTGCATTTGAAAAAATCCCTCAGCGAAGTTCATATTACTGAAGAAAAAAAGCATCAGGATAAGATGCGCGATATAACCCGCGATGGAATCAATGCTTCGAAGAAAACCGAAGTGTTGCGGTTGGCGGATATGAACGTTAACCTGCAGGGCAACCAAGCAAGAACGGCTCTCGCAGCGTTTTCCGGGTTGCAGATTGCAGAAAATGACGGCAATGGACTTCAGCTCAACATCAGCACCCGGGGATTAAATCCGAATCGTTCGGAACATATTAATTTGCGCCAAAACGGGGTTGACATGAGTGCCGACGCGCTCGGTTATCCGGAAAGCTACTATACGCCGCCTTTAATTTTGGTTGACCGAATTGAATGGGTAAAAGGAGCAGCTTCGCTTCAGTATGGGCCTCAGTTGGGTGGTTTAGTCAATTTCGTGCTGAAGTCGCCTGAACTTCGACCCGGAATAAAATTAGAGGCGGGAGCTGGAATGGCTTCCTTCAATCAGAAAAATCTGCATTTACTGGTAGAAAAAGGGTGGAAAAGTACGGGGGTGCTTGCATTCGCTCAATGGCGGGAAGGAACAGGTTGGCGGGCTAACAGCCAGTATAAGCAGGGGACTATTTACCTCGCGTTGAGGCATCAGACTACTAAAGGATGGGAATGGGAGGCTAATTATACCTTTCAGCACTATCTGGCGCAGCAAAGTGGCGGGCTTACGTTTGCGACATTCGAGCAAGATCCGAGGCAGAGTGTTCGCTCCAGAAACTGGTTTGCCATAAACTGGCAACTTGTGGCTATTCATGTGAGTAAATACGTTGGAAAATGGCATTATCAGGGCCGAACATTCCTTACTATGGCGCAACGCCAGGCAGTAGGGAACTTAAGTAGAATTTTCGAGTTTGACCGCCCAGAGAGTGTTCGGCAATTGCTTGACGGGCGTTTTATTAACCTGGGGCACGAGAGCAGGCTAATATGGCGACATCAACTCGGTGGAAGGCCGGCTTTCTGGTTGAATGGCTTTCGGCTTTACCAGGGACAAACTCGGCAATTTCAGGCAGAAGGCTCTCGTGGAAGCGAGGCTAATTTCACGCCTCAGGGCGATACCCTGAACGATTACCGAAATCCGGGTAGAAACCTTTCTGTTTTCTCTGAGTATTTATGTCGAATCTCGCCGAAGTGGTCGTTGACAAGCGGATTGCGATTCGAGTCTATTCAAACCGGTGCTGATGGCTTTTTTCAACTGCTTATTCGCGACGATGCCGGCAACCTGATTGCGAGAGCTAGACAGCAAGAGGTGTTCAGCCGCAATCGTACTCTTTGGTTATATGGAGTAGGTGGAAGTTATCATCTGGGCCGGGAAAACGAAGTTTACGCCTCGTTTTGTGCTAATTACCGCCCAGTTACCTTCAGCGATTTGAGGGTAGTAAATCCCAACTTTGTCACTGACTCTCTCATTCAGGATGAGCGAGGTTGGAGCTTCGACTGGGGTTGGCGTCGTAAACTGAGGCACTTTCGGTACGATGTCAGCGTGTTCGGGTTGTGGTACGAAAACCGCATAGGAACGTTAATCCGACTCGATCCTCGGGTGTTTTCTGAGTATCGCTTTCGTACTAACATCGGTGCTTCAAGGGCTATAGGTGCGGAGTTTAGCGTACAGGCAGAGAAGCAATGGGCGAAGGTGACAACGGATTGGTTTATGTCGGGCAATTACAACTATGCCCGCTATACCAGTGGTGCTGCCGAAGTAGTAGGAAAAGTGGTGGAATACGCGCCTGAATGGTTGTTCAGAACGGGTTTTGGGTTGAAGTGGAATCGTTTGCGGCTAATGTTGATAGGCAGTGGAACTGGAACGCAATTCGGTGATGCTACCAACGCAGTAAAAACTGTTTCTGCCACATCTGGATTAATTCCGGCTTGGGGAGTATTGGATATGAGTATTCAGTATGGGTTTAAAATCATTACCATTCAAGCGGGCATTCAGAATATTACAAATCATCGCTACATCAGCCGCTTCGCAGAAGGATATCCCGGACCCGGAATATTGCCTGGTGAGGGGAGGTCTTTTTGGGCGAATGTATGCGTGAGGTTGAATTAGTTAGTCGAGGGATAAAAAGCCGTTTTCCATCCTAAAAACTGTGTTGATAGCTCAGAAAAGCAGAAATAAATCCTTTTAAATTGAGATGAACCTTAATAGTTTTTCATTGAATTATCAATGGTTTTCCTATTTGGACGGCGTTACACATTTCCAGCTATTTGGTTACTATTACACATTTCCCGCAGATTTTCGCAGATACGAATATGGCCGTTAGGTTATCGGGAAGCGCAGATTTTCGCGAAAGATGTTGTGAAAGTTGAACACTATAATCAGCGAAAATTTGCGTATCAATCCCTGTAAATCAGCGGGAAACAGGGATATTCTATTTGGACGGCGTTACACATTTCCTGCAGATTTTCACAGATACGAATATTGCCGTTAGGTTATCGGGAAGCTCAGATTTTCGCGAATGATGTTGTGAAAGTCATTCAAATAGGAGGATAGGTCAAACAATTAATTGGGACACACAAACATTGAGGTGGGAAGGTCAAGCATTAAGGTGGGACACTTAAACATTGAGGTGGGAAGAATATGCGAAGAGGTGGTACATATTGCGGACAGAGAATGGAACATTTGCGTATGTAGCTCCAATTCCGGACGCTTTAGGCAACTGCAGCTTTAGAAAAACAGCCATAATTCAAGGAAAACGCCTTAAACAGACGCTAAAAAGGGAACAAAAGATCAAGCAGCGCAATACTTCGCAAGCGACTTGCGCCCGAAAGCCCTTTTACAAAAACTTTTTTCCCCAACAACAAGAAAAAGCGATAGTTAGCAGGTGTACCAATATCAGCATTCCTTAAATTTGATAACCAACCTAATCCATCGTGAGTCCCCTGAAAAACACGCTTGTAGTCCTCCGAAAGAACTGCGCTACACCACAGCACACCAGAAGGAACGGTTCACTAACCAGCCACAGCAACCTCCAACTAAAGCGGATTTATACGCAAGTTATTGGGGTAGTTGCGTATTGGGGGAAGTTAGCGGAAACTCTGTGAAAAAACGACAATAGGCATGGAAAAGGACAGATTAAAAATAATTGATGAATTTTACGAGATTGAATTAAATGACCCTTCTCGAGCAAGAGAATTGATTAAAAAATTAGATTATAAAAACGACCACAACTTATTAAAAAAAATTGCAATGACATACCTAGATGAAGCACAATTTGACAATTCCGGGAATTGGAGATTTTTTCCTGATTGGAGGAAATTACGAATGGCTGAGAGATATATATTGAAGGCATTTGAAATTCGACCATCTTGTTCATTAGTCCTATGGATTTTAGGGAAAGTGAGGACAGCTTATAGTCAAAATAATGCAGCGATTATTTGCTTCCAAGACATAATAAAGATGGGAGCAAAAAGAATTTCCAAAAGTTGTTGCAAACTTGAATATGAAGATGCATTAGCACAAGTCAATGATAGTCGATTTCAACTTTACAGACTATTCTATAAAACTGATACTTCAAAATCGAAACAGTATTTAGCTAAATATAAAAAAGGACTAGAAAGTGGTATCTGGACTATGTTTGATCCATTAAATGATTTTCTTTGTAAAGATGAAGAAAAATTTGAATAGGGCAGCAGCTAATACATCGCAAGCGCAAAAAGCACATTGGGTTCGGATGAAACATTTTAGTAGTTTTGAGCCTCATGGTTTCGAAGAAACTTTTTAGGTTAAAATACTTTCTTTGCCTGCCATGGGATCGTTATAGGGCATTTTAAAAGACGACCGTGAAACAGATATTTTACATATTGATTTTAACCTTAGGACTTTTAAGTTGCAACAAACAGACAGAAAAAACGGTCGTCAATTCAGATATGACGAAAATAACTGACGACAAAATCAAACTTCATAAATTAGAGAAGCTATTTGTAACTGGAGACTTTGTCGGTGACGGAAAACTGGATACAATCTATCAGCATAATTTTTCAAGACTGACAAGAACTGAAATTGAATATTCAGCAGACCCGTTTCAAAATGAGTGGGACATTTTTGCAAAATGGTTTTACGACCAAGACGCGACCGTATATTTAAAAATCAATAAAACCGACCAAGACACATTAAATTTAGGAGCTGCACAAGGACTTTATTGCTTATTAAATATTGGCGATAATAATGCAGACGAAAAAGATGAAATTGCTTTTGTTATTGACTATTTAGACATTAGCCGAGTAAACAGTTGTAAAATATATTCATTGTGCAAAGACAAATGGACGCTGTTGAAGCAATTCAGAATTCACGAAGATGCTTTTAATTTCACATCAGACAAAGCGCCATTGTTTGATAAAATTAATGAATATTTAGAAGATGGAAACGGCAAATGGGTTTATAAAGAATATTTACAAGACGGCTATGACAAGTCAGAAGATGTTAGAAAAATGAAGCCACTAAAACTTGACAGATGCAAATAAAAACGCCCTATAATCGAGTAACCCCACGCCATCTCACCCCTACGTTCTCACAGAACCATGCTTAATACGCTCGCATCACACGACTCTTCAGAAATAGGTTTAATGCTCTCCTTATAGCGAGTGGTTGTATAATTCTATCCGACCATAATCATCGGGAAATCTTCCCCTATCATATCCCTATTTTTGGCAGGGTACACCCCTTGTTATTGCTCATAATGGAGCCTGTCTTTGAAGCAATAAGCTTCGGTAATATGTTGGCTCTTAAAATCTATTTCTAACCTATTTGGAACAAGTTTTAATTCATTATGTATTGTTCAAAATACACAGTTTTAGTATTTTGTATCTTGCTTCGAAAGGATGATGCGCAAGTGGGCATCCATTATTTTGTCCCATTTTGAAGGATTTATTTCTGTATTTCTAAGCTGTTGATATTCCTTTTTGCGCAAAGCGGCTTTTTAAGGCTCGACTAATTAATTGCAACTTTCATCCTTTCATCACCCCAATCGCTTTCAATATTGTTAGCGTTCGTTCCGTCGCGCCTTTGTTTTTCTGCATGAAGTGATTACTTGCTTGTCCCATTTGTTCCATCATCAGCGGTTGGTTGAGGATTGTTTGAAGTTTTGCTACATCGGTTATGGGCTTTCCGCCACCAGCCTGTACTAAGTCAACCGCTTCCGGGTATGCCTTATAAATAGGGCCGAAGCAAACGGGTATGCCATAAATAGCAGCTTCCAAGCAGTTATGAATTCCTCCTTTATCAAATCCGCCGCCAATCCAGGCTATTTTCCCGAGCCGATAAGTGCGAGAAAGTAGCTTAGGTAAACCTACAATAACTACTCTTGCATCAGGCCAGTTTCCTCCTTTCCATACCACGGCACCGTGCCGTGCGTAGATTTTTAGGCAGGCTTGCAACCGGTTCTCGGCCAGTTCGTGCGGGAAAACTAGAATTCGGGTTTCAGGGGTGGCTTCATCAAGCCAAGACGATAGAAATACATCGTCTTTTGTCCAAGTGCTTCCAGCTACCAAATCAACCTTCTCTACTTTAGCCAAAGCATCTGGCAGCTCTTCGAGACTGATTTCGGCTACTCTGTCGTAGCGAGTGTCGCCGCACCATTTCACCTTGTTAAAGCCGGCCTTAATCATCGTGTCAACGCTGAGTTCGTCTTGTGCACATACTGCAGTAACCGCTTCTGTAATGCGCTTCAATAGTGGATTCAGCCAGGGATTTAAAAGATAATGCCCGGGATGGAAGCGTGCTGACACTAACGCCAAAGGGATGTTACGTTCTTTAAGTACCTCAAACAGTCCGGGCCAGAGTTCGTATTTAATGAACAAGGCGGCAGAGGGTTTAAGCAAATCAAGTAGTTTCCGGTTAAACTCAGGCAAATCGGGAGGCAGGTAGAAAACGGCAGCAGCACCCGGGTACTGCTTGTATTGCTCAAAACCGGATGGGGAGAAGAAGCTGATGACAAAAGAATGCTGTGGATGATGTTCTTTCAACCACTCTATTAAAGGAATGGCTTGTTCGAATTCGCCCGATGAAGCGGCATGAAACCAAATCGAACCCCCAGGTAGTGTTTTTCCCAACAGCGGATTCGCCCAGCTTTTTCTTCCTTCTATCCATCGCTTCAGTTTTGGGTTGAAGTTGCTACCTAAAGGAAGCAACTTTAGCGCAAGCCGTAAGACACCGTGATAGATTCGGAGCATCAAAAACGGATAAAATCCCGGTCTTCTCTACGGTAAAAAGGCAGTATCCAGCCTACTCTAATCCCAACTCCTAAGTCTAAACGCGATTGATTATCAGGAGAGCCAGTGTCGTAGTTGAAGCCTCTTTGTCCTTGAGTAAAGCCTTGCGTGAAATCAAATCCGATGTAGTAGTTGATAAGTTTTCTATTCGATAAATTGAGGTAACCGATAGACTGCCTAAGAAATGGGCCGCCAGTGAGTCGGTCATAGCCTTTTAAATAGTCGCCACTGATTTGAGGGGCGAAATAGCCCTGATTGTTCAGGTAAATTTTGTGTTGCCAGATGCCTACCCCAAGCTGGACTAACAATCCGGAGTTTTTATTCTTTCCCCACATCGGAAACATTCGTCCAACACTTCCCCACACCTGAATGCTTCTGATACGGGTTAATACATCGGCGTATATACCAGCTTCAGAAATTATATTGCCGGAGCCTTGTGTTATGCCTTTAAATAATCCTGTTTCTCGTACATCTTGCCCAAACTGATACTCAGCCGCTAGGCTAAAATGCCATTGCGATTCCGTCTTTCTGGCAAAGTTTAAGCTGATTCCGGCATAAGGGCCAAAACGTTCGGCCAAGTCTGCTCCTGGAATGGTAAAAGTTCCATTAGCGGTTAACAGGCTAATGCCAATAGGGCCTTTCACCGGACTGCGCTGTGCCAGAAGTGAAACAGAGATGAAGAAAAATTGTAATAGAAAGAGCTTGAAACCGTATTTTTTCAAAGAATAAGGGTTTGGTTTAAGGAGATTATCCAAAAATACATTGAATTAATCAGGATGGTTTATATTTGGAACAAACCTGAAGTGTTAACACTCAAAAATAATAACTGAGATGAGAATTGCCATTGTTGGTACCGGCTACGTTGGTTTGGTTACGGGCACCTGCTTCGCTGATGTAGGGATCGATGTCGTTTGTATCGACATAAACCAAGAAAAAATCAGCAACCTTAAGAAGGGAATTTTACCTATTTACGAGCCTGGCCTCGAAGAGATGGTATTGCGAAATGTGGAAAAAGGCCGTCTTAGCTTTTCAACTAACCTGGGCGAAAGCATCCAAGATGCTGATGTAGTGTTTATTGCTGTTGGAACACCTCCTGGCGAGGATGGTTCTGCAGATTTACAATACGTACTAGCAGTAGCCACAGAAGTTGGAGCGAGAATGAACCATCACGTTGTAGTGGTTACAAAATCCACTGTTCCTGTAGGCACTGCTCAGAAAGTGGATAATGCTATTGCTGCCGCTCAGAAAAATCGTGGAGTTGACATTCCCTACGATGTAGCGTCTAACCCTGAATTCCTTAAAGAAGGTGCTGCAATTGAAGACTTCCTGAAGCCAGACCGTATCGTAGTAGGTATCGCCTCCAAGCGTGCTGAGGATATTATGCGTCGTTTGTATAAGCCCTTCGTTCTCAACGGACATCCAATCATTTTTATGGATATTCCTTCAGCAGAAATGACGAAATACGCGGCCAATGCCATGCTCGCAACTAAAATCAGCTTTATGAACGACATCGCTAACCTATGTGAAATCATGGGTGCCGATGTTAACATGGTTCGTAAAGGCATCGGTTCCGACCCACGCATTGGCAGTAAATTCATCTATCCCGGTATCGGTTACGGAGGTTCCTGTTTTCCTAAGGATGTTAAAGCTTTAGTTAGAACTGCCCGCGAAAACGGCCATGAAATGCGAATTCTACAAGCCGTAGAAGACGTTAATCAGGATCAGAAATCGGTGCTGTATAAAAAGGTCATGACGCATTTCAAAGGTGATTTGAAAGGAAAGAGCTTCGCAGTTTGGGGATTATCCTTCAAACCCAAAACCGACGATATGCGTGAAGCGCCTTCCGTTGTAATCATTGAAGCCTTATTAGCTCAGGGTGCTACGGTCAAAACATACGATCCAGTAGCGATGCATGAAGCGCAGAAAGACCTCGGGGATCGTGTTGAGTATTGCAAGGATCAATACGATGCCTTAATCGATGCAGATGCCCTGCTTTTGGTTACCGAGTGGTCGGAATTCAGATTCCCGAACTTTAAGGTAATGGCGCGCTTGATGAAGCAAAAAGTCGTTTTTGATGGAAGAAACGTCTATGATCCTCAGGAAATGAAAGAATCTGAGTTTGATTATTACTGTATTGGAGTAAGAAATTGAAAATGAAACGCATCCTAATAACCGGCGCTGCTGGTTTTCTCGGTTCTCATTTGTGTGACCGATTTATTTCCGAAGGCTATGATGTCTTAGGAATGGATAACCTGATTACCGGGGATTTAAAAAATATTGAACACCTTTTCGGTCAGGAACGCTTCAATTTCTTTCATCACGATGTATCAAAGTTTGTCCATGTTCCTGGTGATTTGGATTACATCCTTCACTTTGCTTCTCCAGCCAGCCCGATTGACTACCTTAAAATCCCAATTCAAACGCTGAAGGTTGGCTCTTTGGGTACACACAACTTACTCGGCCTTGCCAAAGCTAAGAAGGCCAGAATTTTAGTAGCATCTACATCCGAAGTTTATGGAGATCCTCACGTGCATCCACAGAATGAGGACTACTGGGGCAATGTTAATCCGGTAGGCCCAAGAGGTGTGTATGACGAGGCAAAGCGTTTTCAGGAAGCCATCACCATGGCTTACCACACTTACCATGGATTAGAAACCCGGATTATCCGGATATTCAATACATACGGTCCAAGAATGCGACTCAATGACGGACGGGTATTGCCAGCCTTTATCGGGCAGGCAATACGTGGTGAAGATCTCACGATTTTCGGCGATGGAAGCCAGACTCGCTCGTTCTGTTATGTTGATGACTTAGTCGAAGGCATTTACCGCCTGCTCCTTAGTGATTACGCGTATCCAGTGAATATTGGCAATCCCGATGAAATCACTATAGGAGAGTTCGCGGAAGAAATACTGAAACTCACTGGAGCAAATCAAAAAGTGGTCTATCATCCACTTCCGAAAGACGATCCGAAACAACGGCAGCCGGATATTACAAGAGCCAAGGAAATCCTAGGCTGGGAGCCTAAAGTGAACCGTGCTGAAGGGCTTAAACGCACCTATGCGTACTTTAAAACCCTTAGTTCAGAGGAGATTAACAAACGAGAGCACCGCTTTACATAAGCGGTGTTTTCACGTTAAGAATTAATGAATTCGGACGAAAAGGTGAATTTCCTTAGCTAAATACTATCTTTGCCACCCATGGAATTTTCGAAAAGCATACTGGTGACGGGAGGAGCAGGATTTATTGGTTCCCATGCAGTCAGAAGATTCGTAACGCGCTACCCAGAGTATCGCATAATCAATCTTGATAAACTCACTTATGCCGGTAATCTGGATAATGTGAAAGACCTCGAAGAAAAAGCTAACTATCAATTTGTTTATGGAGATATCTGTGACAATAAGCTGATAGAAGAATTATTTGACAAGTACAAAATTGATTCGGTACTCCACCTTGCTGCCGAATCGCATGTTGACCGCTCGATTGAAAACCCGATGGAGTTTATCAATACCAATGTTTTAGGTACACTCAACCTTTTGAATGTTGCAAGAAAGTATTGGGGTGAAGAAGCGGATAATCGCAGCCACTTGTTCTATCACATTTCCACTGATGAGGTGTATGGAAGCTTGGGAAAGGAAGGGTACTTCACTGAAACTACTTCTTACGATCCTCGTTCTCCTTATTCAGCCTCGAAGGCATCTTCCGATCATTTGGTAAAGGCATATTTTCATACCTACAAGCTTCCGGTAGTTTTATCGAATTGTTCGAACAATTACGGACCTAACCAATATCCTGAAAAACTAATTCCTGTGGTAATCAAGCAAGTGTTTGAGAACCGCCCGATTCCGGTTTATGGAGCTGGCGATAACGTCCGCGACTGGTTGTATGTGTTGGATCATGTTGAAGCAATGGATATTATTTTCCATCAAGGAAGATTAGGAGAAACCTACAACATCGGTGGAAACAATGAGTGGAACAACTTAGAGTTGGTTCATAAAATTTGCTCTTTATTAGATGGCAGGTTAGGTAGGTCAGAAGGCGATAGCGCTGGACTTATCAACTTTGTTACAGACCGTAAAGGACATGATAAGCGCTATGCTATTGATGCAAGCAAGCTTAAAAATGAATTAGGTTGGGAAGCCAAACAACAATTTGATAAGGACCTGGGTGATACCATTGATTGGTATCTGGAATTGTATAAATCCAACAAAGCTTAAATGATTAGAAGCTTTTTATGGCTGATTTTTTTCAGCCTTTTTGCATTGGCTTCCTGTGTGCCAAATAAGAAAATTGTTTACTTGCAAGATTTAACACTAGCAAAGAAAGATACAACTACTGAATTTAAGTTAAATCACCAAGACTATAAGCTAAAGTCTGGTGATTATATCTACATAGATGTTAGAACCTCTGATAGCAGAGCAATGACCTATTTCAGTAACTCTTCTACCACCAATATTGGTCAGATGGCTAATATCAACGGAGACCTATACTTCGCTTTAGGAAATGGTTTGGATAAGGATGGAATGATTGATTTTCCATACATCGGTAAATTGCTTATCGCTGGCAAAACCATCAATGAAGCCCAATCGTTTATCACCGAGAAACTTAAGTTGTATTTAGTTAATGTAGTGGTAACGGTTCGATGGGGAGGAATTCGCTACAGTATTCTAGGAGAAGTAAGAGCTCCTGGCAAGTTTCTGATTCTTCAAAATCAATTAACTATTCTAGAAGCCCTCGCTCAGAGTGGTGATTTTACCGAATTTGCCAAACGTTCAGAAGTTCTTGTTATTCGAGAAACAGACGAAGGGGTGAAAACATTTAAAATTAATTTGCTAGACAGCTCTGTTATGAGTTCGCCCGGATATTTTATCCAGCCAGATGATATTATTTATGTTCAACCCATGAAGGCGCGCATGTTTGCTACTTTGTTGGGTTCTCAGTACCTACAAGTTATCACTACCTTACTTACTGCCTTGGTACTGGTCAATAACTTTACACGTTAACGCATGGAGAATAATCAGAATGTTCAGGCTGTGCAGGATGCGCAAATAGCCACAAAATTAGAAGTCGAAAAAGAAGGGATAAATATTAAAGAGTCCCTCTTTAGGATTCTTAGTTATCTCCCGTTTATTCTTTTCAGCTTATTCCTTGCACTTTTGGTAGCATTCCTATTCAACCGATATGCAACGCCAAAATACCAGATTAGCTCTTCTGTCTTAATTAAAGAAGACAAGAAGTTTGGAGGAAATGAACTCATGGAAACCATGAGCATTTTTAGCCCAATGCGGAATATTGAGAATGAAAAAGCTACTCTTTCTTCGAGAGATTTTTGTGTAAAGACTATCGATGCGCTAGATTTCGGTGTTTCGTATTATGAAGAAGGCCGTGTAAAAAATGCGGAGTTGTATCACGAAGCCCCAATTGAAGTTCTGATTGACTCAAATCACAAACAGGTTATTGATGCCAAATTCTTGGTAAAAATCCTGAATGAGCGTCAGTTTCTTATATTACTTGATCCTGATAATGCTAAGTTATTTGATCCGAATAAACAGCAAGTAATTTCAACAGAGCGTACACTTGGTTTGAAAAGTAAGAAGTTCTATTTCGGCCAGACGGTTGAAAATGAATACCTGAAATTTGTAATTCATAAAACTCCTAAACTCACTAATCTAGCTGCTGGGGGTCAAACGGTTTATTTCACCTTAAATTCTCGAGATCAGTTGTACAACGCTTTTCATAACGTTGTAGATGTTAGCAACATCGCTAAAAATGCAACGATTTTAGAACTTAAGCTTGTTACAGAGACTGTTGAGAAAGGAAAAGCTTACCTTAATAAGTTCATGGAGCTCTACATTAATAATGGGCTTCAGCAAAAGAATGAAACTGCAATAAAGACTATCAGCTTCATCGATGAACAGCTTAATGGTATTGCAGATTCTTTGTATTATGCAGAAGAGGGACTTGAGCGTTTCCGTACCAATAATCGGGTTATCGATCTTACAATTGAAGGGAATGTGATGTTCGAGACGCTTAATCGGCTTGAAGAGCAAGAATCAATTGAACAGACAAGGGTGAAGTACTACCGTTACCTCTTGGATTATGTTTCGAAGAAAAATTCTTTTCAAGATGTAGTTGCACCTTCAGTTCTTGGTATTGACGATGCACTTCTTAATGGACTTATTGCCCGATTGTCTTCCTTGTACAACGAATATAAAGTTCATTCAATGGTAGGAACTGAGTTGAACCCAACTCAGCGCGAAATCAAACAGCAAATTCAGTTGGCATCTAATCAGGTGATTGAAAACGTTCAGAACCTTGTCAGAAATGCTGATATTCAACTAAAGGATTTGCAAGCAAGAAAGCAGATATATGAATCTCGTTTGGCAACCCTTCCTTCGAGCGAACGTAACTTGATTGGTTTGAAGCGCAGATTCTCCCTGAATGAAAACCTCTATGTTTATCTGCTTCAGAAACGCGCAGAGGCTGCTATCGCCCGCGCTTCTAACATTGCAGACAATAGAGTCATTGATGAAGCAAGGATGACCGAAATGGTGTTTCCTCGCAAAGGAACCAACTTCTTTTTAGCTTTCTTTCTTGGATTGGGTATCCCCATTGGCGTTATCTACCTTCGTTCTTTCTTCTCCAATAAAATTATTAGTAAAGCGGATATTGACTCTTCCACCAATATGCCTCTTCTGGGTATTGTCGGGCACTCTAATAAGCCAAGTCCGTTAGTAGTTAATAACAATCCTAAATCAACTATTGCAGAAACTTTCCGATCGCTTCGTTCCAATATTGGCTACTTAGTGAAAGGAGAAAAGTTAGTGATTTCGGTTACTTCAACCATTTCAGGAGAAGGAAAGACTTTCTGCTCCATCAACATTGCTTCTGTACTTGCTATTTCAGGCAAGAAAACAGTACTTGTAGGGGTTGACTTACGTAAACCAAAAATCTTCAACGACTTTGGTCTTACTAACACAGTAGGAGTTACCACTTATCTTATTGGAAAATCTACTGTAGATGAGGTGATTCAGGCTTCTGGTCAACCTAGCCTTGACATCATTTCAGCAGGTCCAATTCCTCCAAATCCCGCTGAGTTGCTCATCGATGAGTCATTCATTAGACTTATTGAAGAATTAAGAGAACGCTATGATTATGTCGTTCTCGATACATCGCCAATCGGCCTCGTTTCCGACGCTTTCAATGTCTTCCCTCTTAGTGACGTAAACCTTTATATTGTTCGCCAAAACTTCACTACTAAGCAGAATCTTTCTTACATAACGCAACTGTATAATCAAGGTAACTACCGAAACGGAGCCATTATTCTAAACGACTTTAAAGCAAGTGTTGCTTATGGTTACGGATATGGTTACGGGTATGGTTACGGCTATGGATATGGCTACGGATATGGTTACGGATATGGCTACGGTTACGGATATGGCTACGGAGGCTATGGAAGCTACGGCAACTATGGTTACGGTGGCGGTTACTATGGCGAGGCTGAAGAAGATGAAAAAGTCAAGGAAACTGTATTAACGAGAGTGCTTAATACTGTCTTCGGAATTTTCAGGACTAAGTAAATACTATAGCTTTCCATGAATTGGTATTTGATTTACACTCGCTCTCGTTTCGAAAGAATTGTAGAGGGTCAGGTAATCAAAGCTGGTTATGAGGCTTGGGTGCCTCTGGTTAGTCAGGTTAAACAATGGTCTGATCGAAAGAAGGTTGTCAATGAACCTTTGTTTAGATCTTATTGCTTAGTTCGCTGTTTGCCCAGAGATGTAACAAAACTTTCTTCCGTTACGGGTGCTGTACGACCTGTTTATTATAATGGAAAGCCTGCCATTATCCGCGATTCAGAAGTGGAACAAATCAGAGCTATTCTTGAAAGCAATGAGTACAAAGAGATTACGGTAACTTCCTTAGAACCCGGTGACTTAATCCGGATGAAAAAAGGCGTTTTCTCTGAACGTATTGCTCAAGTTGACAGTGTAGATAGTAAGCAACAAACCCTGACTCTTATCCTGGAGGAATCAGGGTTTGTTTTGCGTATCAAGTTGAGTGCAGATGCCTTCGAGAAAGTAGCTAATTAAATGGAATCATTAACTGTTAAGTTAGTAGGAAAACGGGCTTTAGTGTGTGGAGCCTCTCAAGGAATTGGGTTGGCATCGGCGATTCAGTTAGCGGATATGGGTGCAGAGGTTACTTTACTCGCCCGAGACAATAGAAAACTTGAGATAGCTCTTACTAAACTTAATGTTTCTGCGGGTCAAACGCATCGATGTATTGCAGCCGATCTCAGCAAGACCGATTTGCTTTCTGAATCAATAAAAGCTTATGGCGGGCAGTTTCATATCTTGGTAAACAATGCCGGCGGACCACCTGCAGGCCCTGTTGCAACAGCGGCAGAGGATGAATTTCTTTCTGCATTTCGACTGCACCTTCTAGCCCATCATGCTTTGATGCAAGCGGTAACGCCATTTATGAAGGCAGAAGGTTTTGGAAGGATTGTAAACATCGTAAGTACCTCAGTAAAGCAACCGCTCAAAGGGTTAGGTGTTTCCAACACCATACGCGCTGCCGTGGCTAATTGGTCTAAAACACTCGCTACTGAGTTAGCACCATTTGGGATTACTGTCAATAATGTATTACCAGGCGCAACAATGACAGAACGCCTTACTCAGATTATTTCCAACAAAGCGCTTCGAACCGGCCATACTGAGGAAATGGTCTCAAGGGAAATGCTGGATGAAATTCCTGCCGGGCGATTTGCGAAACCTGAAGAGGTAGCTGCTGCTGTAGCATTTCTTTGCTCTCCCGACGCTTCCTATATTACCGGCATAAATATTCCGGTTGACGGAGGCCGCACTTTGTGTCTTTGATTCGAACTGCCTTTCTTTTTTTCCTTCTTTCTCCTTTTCATCACCTCTATGCTACTAACTTAACTGTAAGTCCAGAGTGGTTAGAAACACGTGGACGAATGATTGATGCTGAATCTGGTCTCAATCCCGGTGATACCTTGTTTTTCCGAGCTGGTGATTATCAGAATGTGGTGCTAAAAGGACTATCTGGCGATGTAAATCTTCCGATTGTGGTGATGAATTGGGGCGGTCAAGTTCGCTTTTCTCATACTCATTACAGAGGCGCATTCGATGTAAAGAATTGTCGCTATTTGGTTATTTCAGGAATGAAGTTGAGTAATCAATTTGGATTTGTGGTTCTCCATGCCGGTACAGGAAGTGCAATAGGAATCAATGAACGTAGTACCAATATTCGTCTTGCTGGTTTTCAAATCAAACATGCAGGATTTGCAGGTATAATAGTAAAAACGGATCCTGATTGCGATAGCGCTACATGGCGGTCTAATTTCACCATGAAAGATATAGTTATTGAAGACAATGAAATTTCAGGTACTGGAGGCGAAGGCATTTATGTTGGAAATACGGCATCGGTACGTTATGTAACATGTGGAAGCACTGAGACAACTATTGCCGTTTATCCCCATTTAATTCAGGGACTAGTAATTAGAAGAAATCGTATTGATAGTACCGGGGCTGATGGGTTACAAATTGCCCTTGCTGCGGATGCAATTGTAGAAGATAATTACATCAGCCGTTACGGCAGCAAGCCTTTTGAAGCATTCCAAAATTCAGGGATTCAACTTGGAGGAGGAAGTTCAGGAATATGCCGTAATAACCGCATAGAAAGAGGAAAAGGGAATGGGATAAGTGCAATTGGAATTATCGGAGGAAATAGAATTGAAGGTAATATTATCTGTATGGCGGGGGCTTATGGGATATTTATCGATGACCGCGATGATTTTCCTCCTGTCGACTCAAAGATTTGGATTACAGGAAATCAAATTATTCAACCCCAACTCGATGGAATCAGAACTTACGCTGAATCCTTTGTTCATCATTTAAAATCGAACTCAATTTGCGGACTTCATGGAAATGCTCTGGAAGTCTTTTCAAATAATGGGATTCGTATTTTAAAGGACTAATAATCCTCTAAGCGATTACTTTGTTTTAATGAATATCCACAATCGTAAAAGCCCTTTAGATTGGCAAGTTTCCCGCAGATTTACGCAAATTTCAAAATGGCTGTTAAGGTAGTTTCCAACGCAGATTAGCGCAAATCAGCGTATGAATCTGCAGGAATCAGCGGAAAAAGTGCCATGTAAAAAAGCTCGGAACGTTGCCATTGAATAGCTTTTTACTATAGTGCATATTCGTTTGTTTTAACGGATTTCCATCTGATTAAATCGTAATTTCTGTAATTGTTTTTAATACTTATTTCGTTAGGATGAAGTTCTGATTTTTGTCCTGACTTGTCCCTTTTAGTGCGGTGTGTTTAATTTCACCATCAGATTCTTCATTTTGCTTGTTGGTTCGGCCTCAATAACAACAACTTTGTTTGTAATTTTATTTAATATCTCCCCATCTACTATTTTTTTTGACTC
>CALSBM010000034.1:0-31391 GCA_943373175.1 Chitinophaga pinensis
ACCCTTTCAGGGCTGGAGGGGCTGTTTTTCTTAGGGAGACACCATAAATGGATGTCTCTACTAGGGGGCTCTAACCGTTGTAGTTCCCGCGACTGTCCGGGTTGTTCTTTCGATTGTCCGGGGTGTTCTTTCGACTGTCCGGGGTGTTCTTTTGATTGTCCGGGTTGTTCTTTCGTGTGTCCGGGGTGTTCTTTTGACTGTCCGTGTTGTTTTTTCGATTGTCCGGGTTGTTCTTTCGACTGTCCGTGTTGTTCTTTCGTGTGTCCGTATTGTTCTTTTGTGTGTCCGGGTTGTTCTTTCGTGTGTCCGCGTTGTTCCCGCGACCAATGTTTCCGTTCTATAAATCTGCGACCCTTTCAGGGTCGCAGAAACTGTGGACAACGATTCCTTCCTATAAACCTGTGACCCTTTCAGGGTCGGTTTTGTTCCCATTAATCCCGAAGGGATTACAGGGTTGTAGAAAATGTGCGAAAAGATTTTGTTCGACCCTGAAAGGGTCGCAGGTGTGGGTGATGATTTCGTTCTATAAACCTATGACCCTTTCAGGGTCTGAATAGATTCCGTTAATCTCGAAGAGATTTAGGGGTTATAGATCATGGTTTAACCCTTTTAGGGTCGGTGCACATTCCATTAATCCCGAAGGGATTACAGGTTTGTAGAAAATGGAGGAAAAGATTTTGTTCGACCCTGAAAGGGTCGCACAAACTGTGGCTAATGCTTCCGTTCTATAACCCTTTTACCCTTTCAGGGTCTGAATAGATTCTATTAATCCCGAAGGGATTACAGGTTTGTAGAAAATGTGCGAAAAGATATTGTTCGACCCTTTTAGGGTCGCAGAAACTGTGGCTAATGCTTCTGTTCTAGAAACCTATGCGGAATAGATTCCACCAATCCCGAAGGGATTACAGGTTTATTGACCATGGTTTAACGAATATTGTTCGGCTCTTTCAGGGTCGGTTTTGTTCCCATTAATCCCGAAGGGATTACAGGTTTGTAGAAAATGTGCGAAAAGATTTTGTTCGACCCTGAAAGGGTCGCAGAAACCGTGGCTAATTCTTCCGATCTATAAACCTTCGACTTTTTCAGGGTATCGGTGATGCGGCGTTGCCCGTTCTTCGCGTGAGTGGCCTGGTGGGCCGGCGAAGCCGGGTGCGGGCTGGGCGGCAATAGATGCGGTTATGGAATGGGGATGGGCTGTTGGGTCCCTGGTCTTTCCGCCCGGCCCGTACGGAACCCCACAAGGGCACGACCGCCGCGCCGACCGAATGATGCCTTGGTTGTGGGTGGTGGAATGGTTGGTGTACGGGTGTGTAAGGCGCGGGGGGCACGCCCAAATTGTTCTAATTCTAACTAAAGGGAGTGTTGCAGAGCCTATTTAGGCTGATTCATTTCCTTCTTTTGGAGCTTCTGATTATGAAGGTGTGTCGCAATAGTTTGAACGAGTGTTACGGATAGGATTATGTGGTATGGCTAATTTCCGAACATTGCTTTTTGGGGCGATAGGGGGGAAGTGATGTTTAATGTTGTTGTTACGCTCTATTTCTTAATGAGGTAGGCCCAGTAGTGTGTGGCCATTTGCTTGAAAACTTAAGCCTGTTAGGGCATTGTTTCTCCCGCTACACACTCACAATTCTTACATAGGCATAAACCAATGGCGCGGAGAATAAAAGGCTATCGAAGCGGTCGAGGATGCCGCCATGGCCGGGGAGAATGCTGCCGGAGTCTTTCACTTCGTTGCTGCGTTTGAGTAGGGATTCAAGCAGGTCGCCGTAGATGCCGCTGACTGATACGATTAGGGCAACAAACATCCAGTCGATGCGGCTGAGGCTGGTAAATTGCGGGCTGATGGCGAACCAAGCGATGCTCATGGCCAGTATTGCGCCGCCAATGCTGCCTTCGACGGTTTTGTTCGGGCTGATTCGTTCAAATAACTTCCGTTTGCCCATGCTCCTGCCTACTAAGTAAGCACCGGTATCGGAGGTCCAAAGAAAAATGAAAATGCCCAGCACTATCTCGTAATTGGCCGTGTCGTCGGGGAGAAAGTAGAGGTTGCTGAGCAGGGAGAAGGGCATGGTAACGTAAATGAACCCCATGAAGGTGATGGCAATTTTCTCGAAGGGCTTATTAAGGCCTTGGTTGCGGTATAGTTCGATAAGGAAGAAGTAGGCGACGACAGGAATAATCATTTCCAACCATTTGAATTCGAGCACGAGGGAGGCAGTAAGCGCGCAAAGGATGTAAATGGCCGAAGCACTTACTAAAGCAGGGACGTATTCGTATTTTTTTTGTTTGGGCGATGCCATGCGATAGAATTCCACCAAGCCCAGTAAGGAGATGATAAAGAAGAGGCCGGTGAAGGTCCAGAAGCCTCCTGCGATGGCGCCAAGGATAGCAGAGACCAGTAATGCACCGGTAAGGGTGCGTTGCCAGAAGTTGTTCATGGTCAGAGTCCCAGAATTAAGGGTAAGTTGTGAGGAATGTGGCCAGCAGAGACAGGTGCCACTAAGGGTAGGCCGGCTTCTGTGGCCATTGCTTGAATGATAGACCCGGCATCCTGCCCAAAGGGGATGGTGTTGTCTTTCATATCGGTGAAGGAGCCGAGCAGAATGCCTTTACATCGGTAAAAAAGATTAGAGCGTAGGAAGGCTTGCGCCATACGATCAAGGTGGTAGAGGTACTCGTCTAAATCTTCGAGAAAGAGCCAGCGCCCTTCGGCAGAAGGGAACTCTGGGGAGCCGGCCAAGCTGTATAGTACGCTCATGTTGCCGCCGATTACTTTAGTTCCGGAAGGAAACTGCAACCCATTTTGAGCTAAGGCGGTATGTTGGTGTGCTTCGTCTAAGTTTTGCGCCGTTAGAACGCGAATCAAAGCGTGGAAGGCTTCCGGTTTTTCGGTGGCTTGCCAGGCCATATCGCTGTGTAGGGTAGGTAAGCCCAATCGGTTGAGTGCTGCATGTAAGGCAGTAACGTCGGAGTATCCGCACAACCACCGGGGATTCTCCAACAGTGGACGCAAATCAAGATGTTTCAGCAATCTTACGGTCCCATAACCTCCCCGAGCACACAAAATGGCGTCGATGGTTTGGTCGTTGATGAGTTGCTGCAATCCGGCAGCTCTTGCAGCATCATCGCCTGCGAACTGATGGTGGGTTAAGCCGATGTTCGAAGCCAGCTTGACGGAAAGTCCGGCTGCTTGGAGTGTTTCAATAGCAGGTTGAAGTTCATCTTCAGTAACGGCTCTTGCAGTAGCCGCAATGCCGACCGTATCGCCTTCGCGAAGCCAACGGGGTTGTAAGGCCATCAGGCACCAAGTGCTTTAATGTCTTGCTGTAGGGTTTGCCAGTCGCGCACTTCGGGATTGTCGGCAGGAAGAACTTTAATTCGCTCGCCTGCATGATCATCCAGTTTCTTGAGCACGTTGGATCGAATGGAATCTTTCAATCTGGCAGAGCGTGGGAAACGTTTCAGTAAATCTGCTGCAAACCGAATCACGCGCTGTGAACCGGGCAGGCCGAGTCGTTTTCCCCAGGCGGTGTAGTTGGTTAAAACGGTGACACGAGCCATATTGCCTGACTTCCAATAGGCTTGTTCGAACAAGGTTGAGTCGCTTAGATTGCCGAATTTTCCAAGTTCTTTGGAGGATACGCCCATCATTGGTTTGTCTGCAATGTCAACGCGGGCTCTATTAAGCAACCAAAGTGAGTCACGCGATGCTAACACAGGATAGATTACTTTACTTACCATGTAAGAGCTATCGGCGAGCAAGGCCTTTTTCATTGGTTCAGTGAGACCAGAGGTGTTCCAAAGTATAAGACTTTCCCAGGCAGCAGCCCGTACAACGGCGTTGGGGTCTTTCTGTGCTAACGCCAACAACTGTTCAGTAATACGCTCGTCCATCAAATTCTGGCGTAAAAGGCGGATTGCAGATTGCCTCATTCCCCAAAAAGAATCGGAAAGGGCATTGAGGAGGATGGATTTTTTCTGTGTTTCGTCGCCCAGCTTCACTATCTGTTTTAAAGCGCGGTCTTTTTCTGAGAATCCGCCTTTATAGAAGTTGAATCGGGCCATCCACTCGTTGATGCCGGCTTTTTCTTCTACATCCATAAGAAGTTGTTTGTTGGGATCGAGAACCACCATTGTGGGAGAGGCTTTCAGCTTATAGGTAAGTTGTTGCTTTCTGGAGGTGAGGCGAAGTGGATAACGAAGAAGTTCGCTTCCAACCTGAATTTCTAAGGTAGGGTATAGGTCGAAGAGGTGTTTTTGCTTTTGATGAATGTCAACGGTGAGCGTGCCGGTGGAGTCGTTCCAAGACCAGTTTGAGGAAATGGAAGGCATCCCTTCGCGGTGCCACCACTGATTAAAGAAGAGTTTAAGGTCGCGACCGCTAACTTCTTCACAAACTAATCGGAAGTGATCAACCTCAACGGCTTGATGGGCGTAGCGTGTGAGGAAGGTTTTTAAGCATTTGAAGAAGACTTCTTCGCCAAGCAAACGACGCAGGGTGTGGATAACTCGGGATCCTTTGCCGTAGGTGTTTCCATCGAACATCTGGTCTGGGTCGGTGTAGAAGTGACGTACTATCGGGCTCTCGCTGCGTAAAGCAGTAGCCGTAACCGACATGTTTTGCCTGCTGATGGCATATTCCATCGATGCTTGCCCCTCATGGTGTTCGTTCCACAAAATTTCGGAATAGGTTGCAAACGATTCGTTAACGGATAAGTCGGACCAGCTTTCGCAGGTGATGAGGTCGCCAAACCAGTGGTGAAACATCTCATGGGCAACTATGCCATCGTTATGGTCGTCGGCGAGTTGCTTGCCATTTTTCTGAACAAACTCTCCGAAGATAACTGCCCCGGTGTTCTCCATCGCCCCTGAAACGTAATCCCTCACGGCAACTTGTCCGAATTTATCCCAAGGATAATCTACGCCCAGTTTTTTCGAGAAGAACTCCAACATTTCAGGGGTATGGTTGAAGATTTTCTCTGCCCAAGGCGCGTATTCAGGCTCAACGTAATATAAAAGGTCTTTGTCTCTCCATTTTCCTTTAGCTACATGAAACTCTCCCACTGCTAACATGCTGAGGTATGGAGCATGAGGTTTTTCAAGCACCCAAACATCGGTTCTGGATCCGTCAGGATTTTCGTAGCTGAAGTCGAGTTCGCCGTTGCATAGGGTTTTGTACTTTTTGTCCACGGTGATGCGCACCGATTGAGTCATTTTCTGGTTAGGCTTGTCGATGGTAGGAAACCAATTGGAATTGGATTCAGGCTCTCCTTGAGTCCAAAGTTGGGTGGGCTTTCCCGGGTCTTCACCGCGAGGGTTAATGAAATACAAGCCTTTTGAATCGCTGATGGCGCGGCCACTTTTGGTTTTTCTTTCCTCAGGTTTAGCAACATAGCCGACCAAAACTTTGAATGACTCACCCGGACTCATGTTGTACGGAAGGGCAATGCGCAGTTCTAAACCGTCGTATTGGTATTTGAGGGGTGCAAAGAAGTCGCTGCCTACATGTTCTACTCGCTCTATGTCCATCCCTTTGGCATCGAGCACTAAGCTATCTTGAGGATATGCACCCACTTGAAGCTTTATGATGACCGTACCGTTCATCCTGCTGGTGTTCCAGTCGGGTTTTAGATCCATTTCGGTATGCAAAACCCGGAAATCGAGGGGATGAGCACCCTGATACGCGAGTATAGAATCTCGATCAGGAGCACTTTCCTGCTTTGCTGTAACGGTTTTTTCTTTTAGAGACGGCTCTTTTTTTCCAGCACAGGAAAGGAGCAGGCTGGCAGTCAAGAGCCAAAAGGAGAGGGAAATGCGCATGTTTTGCGAAAATTGAACGCCCAAAATACAACGCAACATTCAGAATAAAGCCCCGTGAATGAGGCTTCGGAAATCGAACACGGCTGCCGTACTTTGCAGCCGCTTTTTGAAAGCAAATTTCCCTATGGCCCGACGACGTTCAGAAACAGAAGATCTTCCTAAAGTAAAGCTTAACCGCGAGCACCTTGTAAAGGCAACGCGTTTTCTGAGTTACCTTAAACCGCACCGGAAACGCTTTGCTATTGGAATGATTTGCCTTGCGGGCAGTTCAGGGCTGTCCCTTATGTTTCCGAAGCTGATGGGAGAGCTTATCGATGCCGGTACTAAGGCCGCAAATGGGGTAACTAATTCTGGTATCGACCGTATAGCCATAATGCTAATGGGCGTTTTACTTGTGCAGGCAGCATTTTCTTTCTTCCGAATCCTGTTGTTTGTTCAAGTAAGTGAGCGTGCACTCGCCGATTTGCGTACCGATGTTTATAAAAAGCTGATTGCGTTTCCGATGGATTTCTTTGTTCGTAACCGGGTTGGGGAAATAAACTCGCGGCTTTCGGCTGACATCACCCAAATACAGGACACCATGACCACAACACTTGCAGAAGCAATCCGGCAGGTGATTGTGCTCATTGGTGGTATCGCGCTTTTGGCCAACACTTCGGGGAAACTCACCTTGTTTATGTTAGCCGTATTGCCGGTATTGATTATTGTAGCTGTGGTTTTTGGAAAGCGCATCCGCAAATTATCCCGCCAAACCCAAGATAAACTGGCCGAAACCAATGTAGTGGTTGAAGAAACGTTGCAGGCTATTGGAAGTGTAAAGTCGTTCACGAATGAGGGTTGGGAAGTGGCAAGGTATAGCAAAGGCATTGGTGAAACCGTTGCGCTGGCTCTGAAAGGCGCGGGTATGCGAGGTGCTTTTGCCTCGTTCATCATTTTCTGTCTTTTTGGTGCTATTGTAGCCGTTATTTGGTACGGTTCACGGTTGGTTGCTCAAGGACTGATGAGCGTAGGCGATCTCACTTCCTTCATCCTTTACTCCACTTTTGTAGGAGCCGCCATGGGCAGTTTCGCTGAATTCTATGCACAAATTCAGAAGGCTGTGGGCGCTACCGAGCGGGTCTTCGAAATTTTGGATGAACAGGCAGAGCCGGTGCCGGTAGAAGCTAATGCTGTTACCAAACCTTGGAATTATCACGATACCAGCTTAGAGTTTAAACAAGTCATGTTTGCGTATCCCTCACGACAAGATGCTCCAGCAATTCAAGAGGTAAGTTTTCGGTTGGAAGCTGGGAAAAAGCTGGCGTTAGTGGGGCCGAGTGGAGCCGGAAAATCTACTCTTGCGGGGCTTCTGTTGCGTTTTTATGCCCCTCAAGGCGGCCAGATTCTCGCCGGAGGTGAGGATATTCAGGGCCTCGATTTGCACGAATGGCGAAAACAAACGGCCTTGGTTCCCCAGGATATAACGTTGTTTGGTGGAAGTATCTTCGATAACATCGCTTATGGAAAGCCTGGCTCAAGTCAGGAAGAAGTGGAAGCAGCAGCAAGAAAAGCGAATGCATACGAATTTATTCACACTTTACCTGACGGATATAAAACCCTTGTTGGAGAGCGTGGCATTAAGTTAAGCGGTGGGCAGCGTCAGCGCATTGCTATTGCTAGGGCTATTCTAAGAAATCCAAGGTTACTTATTCTGGATGAAGCTACTTCGTCCCTCGATTCTGAATCGGAACGGTTGGTACAGGAAGCATTGAATGTGTTGATGGAAGGCAGAACTTCTATCATCATTGCCCACCGGCTTTCTACCATTCGAGATGCGGATCAAATCGTAGTATTGGACCAGGGAAGAGTAGCAGAAAGCGGTACTCATCAAGAGTTAATGGCAATGCAGGGAGGCCTTTATAGAAGTCTTAAATTACTTCAGGTTGAAGAAAAATAATCAATGGAATCCTCTAATTAGGATTTTTAGAGGCTTTTGTTAGATATTTCAGTTTCTCGGTAAAGTTTTAGCGTTAAAACTTCTAACCTTTTTTTAACTTGGCAATCATTCACTAATGTTAAGATGAAAAGATTTTTTTTTAACTGGAGGCCACCTATTGAAATTGACAAACTCAAACTTTCGTTTGCATTGTTGATGTTGGTAACTGCCATAAGCAATTTTGCGAATGCGCAGGAAGCTTTAAAGGAAAAAAGCCCAAATAAAATTACCCCGGTTGTTGCTTTTCAATTAGGTACCAGTGGCCTTGGTCTTGAGCTTTCAGCAGCTACAAGTCGCCATTGGAGTTTTGCTTTAGGCTTTACTCATTTGGAAGCCGGTGCTGAGTTTACA
This sequence comes from Chitinophaga pinensis, assembly GCA_943373175.1. GTDB lineage: Bacteria > Bacteroidota > Bacteroidia > UBA7662 > JAIXUI01 > JAIXUI01. The sequence continues at coordinate 8,150 of CALSBM010000034.1, forward strand.
GCCGATGCTTTAGGATTAAGGGTTTTAAACAAACCGTACATTCAATCAAATATTCTTTCCGGACAAGCCCGCTATAGTTTCAGAGAGAATGGCCGGTTTAATTTGGTTGCTGGAGTTTCTTGGATGGATTGGGAAATGCAGTATGTTTTTGCTAATGCTAACGATTTGAAATTAGGGAATGTGATTTTCCCGAGAAACGAAGTAGGCAGTGCTGAAATCAAATCTTCCAATACATGGTCGGTCACTCCTTATTTAGGTCTGCATTTAGGACGGGCTAATCCTAAAACCCGTTTATCTATGGCTATGGACTTTGGAACGTTCTTTACCAATGGTCAGTCATTAAGTGCAAATGGTACTGGTTTAAGTAGTTCAATTAAGCTCGAGGAGCAAAAACTCCAAGAGAACTTCTCTACCTACAAACTTCTTTTGAATCTTAACTTCCTAATTCGCTGTAAAATCTAACTCATGAAACGACTGCTTGTTTATTTGTTAATTGCCCTTTCTAGCGCAGCCATTACATCCTGTTCAGATCCACTGAAGGATGTAAATATCAATTATATCATTCCACCTTCTAAGGCTATCGCAACGTTCAATTTTGTTAATGCGAATAGGAATTCTAATAATTTATACCCTGCTGGATTGACCATTTCGTACATCGGAAGCGATAATTATTGGGAACCAGCCCTTCCAACAGGAAGAGTCCCAAAATGGATCCTAGATATCAGTGGCTCTAATGCTCCTCAACCAGATCCTAATTCTCCCCTCAAAGTGGTTGCCGTTGGTTTTGACCGGAATATTATTCCTACTGCTGCAAAACCTATTCGATTCACAATAGTTGCCAAAGCACCTGGTTTTGTTACCACTAGTTATGCAGTTGAAATCGCCGATACTGGTTTTGTCCGTTTTTCTATCTCTATGGTTGAGCTTGCAAGCCCACCTCAGGGTATTGGTGTAGTTACTGGTTCCACTAATCAAACGGCAACAGGAACAGCATTGCCGTTGTCAATGGAAACAGTTTCAACCACCGACAAACCCGAAAAAGTACGTTTGAACATCCCGGCATCTACTATCATGTATGATGAAGCGCTCAATCCGGTTTTGGGTGCTGTAACGGTTAATGTTGCTCAATTCGACCCAAGAAATGAAACAGCCCTTAGCGCTTTTCCCGGTGGTTTACAGCCACACACTGCTGTCGATAGAAACGGACAACCTATGGGTCCGATTTCTTTTGTTACTGCCGGCTTAGTGAATATTAAAATGGCAACACCCTCAAAGGTTGTTAAGTCTTTTTCCCAACCTGTGGATGTTGCGATTGAAGTTAACGATGCTTTAATTAATCCTATTTCCGGTCAGCCTGTGCAGCCAGGGCAGCAAGTTCCGTTATGGTCATTAGATGATGATACAGGAGTTTGGACCCTCGAAGACACGCTTACTTTTGTCAGAAATACTAGTTCCGGAAAGCTGGAAGCCAAGTTTGGAATCACTCACCTCTCATCTTATAACCTGGATTGGTATGGAGCACGCTGTGGACAGCCCTTTGTTTTAAATGTAAACGGCAACCCAGACCAGCTTAAGGCTTTCCCGAATATCCGTCTGAACATGTACGATGCTTCCACTAACACCTTAGTAAGAACTATTTACGTGAGTGGAGCAGATTTGGCGAAAAATCCGAAAATCACCTTCTATAATGGCCCTGTTGGCAGGTTTTACTTCAATGCCGAATACATGAATTTCTTTGATTGGTCTTTCGATAAGGATCCTGGTAATTCTGCCACGTTCGATTGCGGCCAAAACGTTGTTTATGACTTACAAATGCCCGCAATTGAGCCCGGTGAGGCAAGTATAAGAGTAGAGTTAGCTGGTACTTGTACCGAAAATCCCCGTATTCGGGTCTTTCCAACTACCGAAGTTTGGTACTTGAAGGGAGGAGAAAAAGAATGGCAATCTGCGGGGTGGATGAAGTCCGGTTTGTTTGAGGGAAGTGCAGAAAAAGGAGTAACTTATCAGGTGATGGCATTTCATGATGGAAAAATGCATGAGTTTGAGATTACAATTCCAAACGCAGGTTTCCTCAACTATGCCAATACCTTCTTAATGTCATTCAAGTATTGTAGCGGTATTCGCTAACGCTTGATTGGTTTATAGAGGCCGTAAGACTTACTGTTTTACGGCCTCTTTTTGTTTAACAAGGTTTACAATGAATAACGATAAGCTGTCCGGAAGCCTCTCGGGTAAACACCAAATAGTGTTCTGAATGTTCTTTGAGCTTGAATCTTTTTCGAATGATTTCAGGTGTTTCAGGAAAATCTTTACAAGCTATTCCAGCACCCGGAATAGCTTGTTCCTTCACATATTGCGCGAAAGTGGCAGGCTTGAAGGGTAAAACTGCGTTAATTAAAAATTGACGTCCCGGAAAATCGGTCTGTAGCGTATTCCCAAGTAGGTAATTAGTATTCCTCGACAACCTTCTCAATGAACTCTGTTTCGCTAATGCGGCAGTAAGTCCGGCCTTGGCTATCGCTGAATGTGGGTCAAAAATCCAGAGAAAATTTGAAGGTGATGCTGATTCAAAACTTACAGATTCATTTAATCGCCCATCAATTCTGAAAAAATTAACATTACTCAGTACTATGGCCGAAACAGTTGCTGGTTCTTCTCTTTCTTCCGGAGTAAAGTAAACCAGCACTTCTTTCACTTCTTTTTCTTTCCCCAAAACAAAAAAGTGCTTTTTCCCTGGAAAGTTTTGATCAATCCAGTGAATATCCACCATGGGGCTAAACTTCACAAGAATCTTACTTTTTTGTTCCAAAAGAGCCGGAATCCAGGTTGTTAAATCCGGACTCCAATCGTTCACTTTCAAACTTCTTACCCCTTCTGTCCTGCGATCTGGGTCGATATAAACCAAAGCATTTTCCGGCCAATCCTTAATTTCAGACTGATTAGCTGATTTATTGATAACAATTGCGGAGCTGATACCCAACTTGCGGAAGTTCCATTGAAGCATGCTGGCACGATCTTCATCATGCTCATACAACCACATTTTGCCAGGAGCTATGGATTTGCCTATTGCCCAAGCATCAACGCCCAGTCCGGCTGTTAAATCTACTAAGGCTTCCGGCTTGAAAAGAGTAGATTTAAGCTGTGCTAACGTTTCAGAGGTGCTTTGTTCTAACGCTTGTCTGGTAAAAACACATCCTCGTTCATGCCACGAAGGGAGTTTTTCTGAAGCTTTTTCGGCCAAACTAAGCTGGAGTAAGACATCAGTTAGAGGAAATGAAGTTTTTCCACGGAACTTAAAGGCAAGATAATCCGGCTTTTCTCCTTTATGTGCTTCCAGAAATTCTTGCACTTCGTTAAGGTCGAATAACGATAGATTCATAGTTTGATATAATTACCGGGTTATTCGCGTTACCGAATTCAATACTTTTGCAAAGATGAAGAAAGGAATGATTTTCCTTGTTCTTTGCGCTTTGGCAGTTACTGCTTGCAAAGGAAGCAAGAATGGTAATTGTCCGGCCTATAAAGAACTGCATTCCAAGCCTGGAAAGCCCGGAAAACCTCGTTCTAATCTTTTCCCCAAAAAGATGCGTTAAATTTGATTTATGAAAAAGATTTTAGTTCTGTTAGCACTTGGTTCGTTGTTCCTTGCTTCTTGTGCAAGCCAGCGTAACCCTTGTCCTGCATTCGGTCAGAAAACCACTTCTCACCAGCAGCACAACGGATGAACTGGATTCCGCTGATTAGTCTTGAGCAGCTCAACGCCTTAGCTTTAGACTCTCAACGAAAGCCGGTAATGTACCTCAAGCACAGTACTCGCTGTTCTATCAGCAGTGCTGCACTCGCTCGCTTGGAACGTGTGTCCGAAGCTCTGGAAGCAGTTTGTCAGCCGGTGTACCTCGATTTACTCGCTTATAGACCTATTTCAAATGCTTTGGCGGAACGCTACCAAATTCAACACGAAAGCCCACAGGTGTTGGTGATTGCCGAAGATAAATTAATCTGGCATGGTTCACATTTGGAAATTCAATCCAAGGAAATCGTAGAAGCGTGTAAGAATCTTAAATCTGAGTAGAGAAATTCTTCGCAATAAAAAAGGGGAAGTGATCATCACTTCCCCTTTTTTATTGTGTTTAACTCCCTATTCGCTTTTTAAGCCAACCCAGTAACGAGAATATAACCATTGCTGCGGTTGCGGCAGCTATACAATTCACTAAGAAGAAATAGACTTTATTGTCGTAACCATCCCAAAGACTGGCCAGCACTCCGCTTAGTTTATTGCCGATGGAAGTAGATAAAAACCAACCTCCCATCATCAGCGCAGTTAAACGTGGCGGGCTAACCTTCGAAACTAATGAAAGCCCCATAGGACTTAGGAAAAGTTCGCCAACGGTAATTACTCCATAAGTAGCGATTAGCCATCCGGCTGAAGATTTATCATTGCCATTGAGCGCTACTGCCGCCATCATCAGTGTTGTAGAAGCCGCCGTAATCATCAGTCCCCAACCGATTTTTGCCGGTGTTGAAGGCTCTTTTTTACGCTTTCTCAATAGCGCAAAAAACCCAACTACTAACGGGGTAAGGATTACAACAAAAAAGGGATTGATGCTTTGAAACAATTCTGTAGAAACCAAACTTAAGCTACCCCCTTCCTGTGGCCAGCGTTCTGTAGGAAGGTTATTCAAGTAAGGATGATGCGTCAGCACTTTAACTACTTTTCCATTCTCATCTTTTCTCGCTCTGAAATCTGCGTCGTAATCCGGAAATGAGTCCCGATTTAAGCTAATGGTTTGTACCATTCCGAGGCCTTTTGCAGCAGGGGTAATAGAAGACGGGATTTCACGATTGGTATAGTTATCGGCCCAAGTTGTTAGGGCAGTGCCATTTTGCTTAAAAACAGCCCAAAATATAATCACCACTCCGAAAATAGTCATCAGCGCAGATAGTGGTGCTTTGTCTTCTTTAGGGGAAGAAAATATCAGCGAAACGTAATAAATCGCAATGGGTAAGGCGCCGAAAATAAACGCATCGGTTGAATCGGAGCCGAAAATATTGCCTGGAATTGCAACCCAGCCTAACACGCCTGCCACTAACGCCGGAAGCAACACAACACTTAAAATTTTAACTAATGGCATATCCTCTGCCTGTACTGGTTTGCGGACGTCGGCTTGCCGGTAGTGTTTGTCTCCCAACCAAAATACTATTAGTCCCAAAAACATTCCGATTCCTGCCGCAAAAAAGGCATATCCCCAACCAAAGGTGTTTCTCAAATAGGCAGCAAAAAAATTGCAGATAAACGCACCGATGTTTATGCCCATGTAGAAAATGTTGTATCCAGAATCTTTGTTGGACCGATAAGCGTCTTCGTTATAGAGATTCCCTAAAAGTGTTGAGATGTTAGGTTTAAAGAAGCCGTTGCCAAAAATAATCAGAGACATAGCCACATAAAATGCCCAAGATTGTGGAATAGCCAAAGCCATATACCCAAGGCCCATCATAGCGCCTCCAATGTTGATGGCTTTTCGGTATCCCAAAACCCGGTCTGCCAGCAATCCTCCTAGGAAAGGAGTTAGAAATACCAGCGCTATAAAAGTTCCGAAAATGTCGGCAGCTTCCTTTTTATCAAGTCCAAGTCCACCTTTTTCGGTGTCGGTCATGTATAAAAAGAAAATTCCAATCATCAGGTAGTAGCCGAAACGCTCCCACATCTCGGTGAAAAAAAGGAAGGGTAATCCCTTTGGGTGTTTACGCATAAAGCAATTATACGCATAAAGGCATTTCCGCCGTTAATCCACGCTATTGGTTACTTTTGCCCCGGTGAATCTCCGAACTACGCTACGATTTTATCTCCCTTCTTTAGGGTTAGCGGTTTTGTTGCTGCTTCCAAGCTGTAAAAAAGGCAGTTGGATGCATCGGCAGTATCACAACGTCACTGCGAAATACAACGGCTATTTTAACGCCCGGACTAAATTCGAAGAGACTGTTCAGGAACTTGAATTGCAGAATAAGGACGATTTTAGTAAGATTTTGCCCGTTTTTAATCACGGAGATAAGCAAGCTGCAAAAGGGAAATCCCAAATCTTTGATGAAGTAATCAAAAAATGTTCTGCCGTTGTTACCAATCACGAAGTGAGCAATTGGGTGGACGATTCTTTCTTTCTAATCGGAAAAGCTTACTTCTTTAAAGGAGAATACTTTGAAGCCATTGAAACTTTTCAATACGTTTTTAATAAATACAAAAACGAAGAAGTAGCCAAAGAATCGCTCGTTTGGTTAGTGAAAGCTTATTTAGAAACAGATCAGCTTTCAAATGCTCGCGCTGCAATCGACAGGGGATTAACCGACAAACGCTTTCCGGAGAATCTTAAAGCATCCCTTCAAGCGGCTGCGGCTGCTTACTTCATCAAAGACAAACGCTACGAACAGGCTATGGAGTCTTTAGACAAAGCTGTTAAAACCGAGGCAAGGCGGTCTTCAAGAAGAAGAATGCACTTTGTTCTCGGACAGCTTAATCAGCGTTATGGAAGTGGTAGGAAAGCCATCAGCTCTTATGATCAAGTGTTGAGCATGAACCCATCGTATGAAATGCACTTCGATGCGAAACTCAACATTGCCCGTTGTGCTGAGGCAGGTAATGCCAACACAGCAAGTATTCGCCAAGAGTTGGTAAGAATGGCTCGCGACGATAAAAACCGTTCTAACCTCGACATTCTCTATTATGAAATAGGGCAATTAGATGTGAAAATGAAACAGCTTCCTTTAGCAGAAGAAAACTTCAAAAAGGCAGCGCTCAATGCTTCTCAGAATCCAGGAAATAAAGGGTTGGCATTTCTGGCTTTGAGTAAAATCTATTTCAATACGCGTAGGTACAAAGATGCCGATACGTACTACGATTCTACACTTGCTTTCCTTTCCAAAGAACATCCTGATTATGAGGAAACAGGAAATAGGAAAAAGTTCCTTGCTGACTTAGTGAGGCAAATTGATATCATTACTCTTGAAGACAGTTTGCAAAGGCTGGCAAGAATGCCGGACAAACAACTTAACCGGTTAATTGATCGGGTAATTTCAGATGAACGCGTTGCGAAGGATAAAGAGCGCTTTCTAAAAGAACAACCTCAGAACTCAATACCGGCACCTCAGGATATGGGCCGCCCCGGTGGCCCCGGACTTCCTCCCGGCCCTGGCGGTGGTGGAATATCTCTGCCCGGTCAGTCTGGAAAAGCGTTGTTCTATTTCTATAATCAAGCTAACCTGAGCTCTGGATTCACAGAATTCCTTACACGTTGGGGCAATAGAGAACTTACTGATAACTGGAGAAGAAGTAAGCGAGAACAAGCATTGGCCGGAACTACCAACTCAGAACCCCCCATTGATACTTCGTTAATTCCAGACATCGATGAAAGTGGAAAAAAACTAAGTAGGGAAGAGAAAGAAGCCAGAATGCTAAAACAGCGAATTCTCGCCAAGATTCCAAAATCAGAGAGCCAGAAAGCTGCATCGGATGAGCGCATAACCGACGCGATGTACCAGCTTGGGTTGCTTTATAAGGATAAGCTGAAGGAAGAAGACGAAACCATCGCTCAATGGGAAGGGCTGCTTCAGCGGTTTCCTAAAGCGAAAAAGAAGCCTGAAACTGCTTATGGTCTTTGGCAGGTGTTCTCTAAGAACGGTAACAATGCAAAAGCTGCTTTTTATAAGAAGATGATTGAAGAAGATTTCAAGGATTCGCCTTATGATAAGCTGATTAAGAACCCCGATAAACCAATTGCCTTAACAGGGCCTATTGGAAAAGCAGAGAAAGAACTATACGAAAATGCTTACTTAGCTTACACCAGAAAAAATTACCCCGAAGCGTTCGCGTTTGCCGAAAAAGCCAGAAAGGAGTTTTCAGGAAGTAAACTTATTCCCAAGTTCGATTTAATTCGGGCGGTTAGCCTCGGGAAGGTTAAGGATAGCACTGCTATGCGACAAGCCCTTGAACTGATTATTGCGCAGTACCCCAAAGACCCTGTAAAAACTTCTGCAGAAGAAATGTTGAAAGTTTTAAAAGGAGAAGGGTTTAAGCCCGGAATCAAAGGCGAGGTTAAAGATTCTAGCCAAACAGTTGGCAGTGCAGGGTTTGTTAAACCACCTCCTTCAGGAAATACACTCCTAGATTCTTTAAGGGAAGTGGCTTATTCAATGTTTAAAACCGACGCGCCTAAATCCTACTACTTTGTTATTTGGATTCAGGATTCTGAAGCCAGAAAGGCCAGTCCTGATGTAAAAGTCGCTGATTTTAACAGCCGAATCTTTAGCCTCCAAACGTTTGATGTTGAGCCAACTTTATACGATGCAGCAACCCAGATGATTATCGTTAAGCAGTTTACTCAAAAGGATAAAGCCATGGATTATTATTCAGCGTTTATCGCCGACAAAGTTGCCACTACGGCCTATGCTCCCGGAAGCTGGCAGGCAGTATTAATTAGCCCTGAAAACTTGCTTACGCTCAGGAAAAAAATGGGAAAACCTCCTTATCTTCAATACTTTAAAGACCAGTTTCAATTCAAAAAGAATTGATGAATAGAACTACTAACCCCGATTATCGCCGTTATATCCCCTGGATTTGGGGTGCTTTTGCTTTCTTTTGGCTCTGCTTTCTTGGACTTCTTGGATTAATTGGCGCCGGTGTTTTTGGGCAGCTTCCCACTTTTGAGGAGTTGGAAAATCCTAAAAACGCCCTTGCAACTGAAATTTATGCAACTGATGGCGCTTTGCTTGGCAAGTACTACATCCAAAACCGCTCTTACACCCGTTTTGAAGAACTAAGTCCCTTTCTTATTAATGCCCTTATCGCAACGGAGGATATTCGCTTTCGAAAACATTCCGGCATCGACTTCCAAGGTACTATTGCCATCGGCATCTATACCTTGTTGGGGAAAAAGCGGGGTTCTTCCACAATTTCACAGCAATTGGCGAAGAACCTTTATCCCAGAACCCATCGCCCAAACATCTTTAAGCTTGGAATTTACAAACTGCGAGAATGGATAACCGCTGTTAAAATCGAAAAGCGCTATACCAAAGACGAAATCATTGCCTTGTATTTTAATACGGTTGAATTTGGAAACAATGCTTTTGGGATAAAATCGGCAGCTAAAACCTACTTTAATAAATCCACCAAAGATCTTTCGCTTACAGAAGCCGCCTTACTGGTAGGAATTCTGAAAGGGACAACCGTTTATTCTCCGGTTCGAAATCCTGAAAAAGCCTTAGATAGACGAAATACCGTCATCGATCAAATGGCGAAGTACAATTATCTGCCTGAAGCAGAAGCAGAAAAATATAAAGCAAATCCGCTTCAAATCGATTTACATCCTCAGACGCACGATGCCGGTCTCGCAACTTATTTTAGAGAATACCTTCGGCAATACATGTTGGAATGGTGCGAAAACAACCCCAAGTCGGATGGCTCTAAATACAACATCTACAAAGACGGGCTTCGTATTTATACCACAATCGATTCCCGATTGCAGGAACATGCCGAGGTTTCCATGGTAGAACACATGAAGGCATTGCAGGGCAGTTTTGATCAGCATTGGAAAGGCCGCACTCCTTGGGGCAAGGATGAATCGCTCCTCATCCGGGGTATGAAACAAACCGACCGTTATTCGGATTTGAAAGAACAGGGGCTTTCAGAATCTGAAATCAAGGCAATTTTCAAACAACCTGTTTCTATGCGGCTATTCAATTGGAAAACGGCGGGTTATTTCCGTGATACGGTTTTGAGCCCGATGGATTCCCTTCGTTATGCTAAAAGACTACTCCATACCGGATTTATGGCTATGGATGCAAAGAATGGAAATGTGAAAGCTTGGGTGGGCGGCATTAACATCGACCACTCCCAATACGATCACGTCAACATTACTGCTAAACGCCAGGTTGGTTCTACTTTCAAGCCTATTGTGTATGCACAGGCCATCGACAATGGATTCAACCCTTGCACGCCGATTCCTAATCAACCGGTCACGTTCGAGGATTTTAATAATTGGACTCCTAAAAACTATGATGGAGTTAACGGCGGTAGTATGACCATGTTCGAAGGATTAGCCAAATCCATCAACAACATCGTAGCATATTTAATGAAGCAGGTTGGCCCTGAGTCGGTGATGGAACTCTCTCGAAGAATGGGCATTCAAAGTGCAATGGAGCCGTATCCTTCGCTCTGTTTGGGAACATTTGATATCTCTCTTTTTGAAATGGTTGGAGCATATTCAGCCTTTGTTAATAAAGGACTGGCTGCAAAACCAGTTTTTATTAGTCGGATTGAAGATAAAAGCGGAAACATCATCGCTCAGTTTAACAGCGAAACCTCAGAAGCTTTCAGCGAGGAAACAGCTTATATCATGAGTCAGTTACTGAAAGGCTCAGTGAAAATTGGAACTGCCGGACGAATACGCTACCGCTATGGCTTGCATAACGAAATTGGCGGGAAAACCGGCACCACACAGAACAACAGCGACGGCTGGTTTCTCGGCATTACCCCTGAAATGGTGTTGGGTTGCTGGACTGGTGCCGACGACCGTGCGGTACATTTCCGAACCACTTACCTTGGGGGTGGAGCGAACTCCGCTCTGCCGCTCGTAGGGTTGTTTCTCCAAAAAGCTTATGCCGATAAACGGGTTGAATGGAAGCCGGGTAAATTCGAGCCTCCCGCTTCATTAAATACCGATATTTCCTGTGCTCCTTACGCCGTTTTGCCACCAGATTCAATACCCGCTGAATAAATCAATGAAACAAATACTTGTTTTTCTAATTCTATTTGGAGCTTTCTTGAAGCCCAATTATCTATACGCACAATCAAATACAGATTCCATACAAGACAAAAGCGAAGTCTTTGCTTATGTGGAACAAATGCCAAGTTTTAAAGGTGGTGAAAAAAAATTAATTGAATTTATTAGTCAAAATGTAAAATATCCTGAAGAAGCTAAGGAAATCGGCATTCAGGGCACTGTATTTCTTTCGTTTATCGTAGATGAAACGGGAAGTCTTACACAGCCCAAAATTTTAAAGTCAATACACCCTTTATTGGATAAGGAAGCACTTCGAGTTTTTAATTTAATGCCCAAATGGATATCAGGTAAACAAAATGGCAAACCCGTGAAAGTTAAAATGTGTTTACCGGTCAAATTTAAACTGGATTAACCCTCCTGGCTACCTTTGCGGCATGGCGCTAACCCCCATTTCAGCCTTAGGTGAGTTTGGTCTTATCCATCACCTAACGAAAAATATTCAACCTTCCAGCCCTGATTTAGCCTTCGGTATCGGCGACGATGCCGCCGTGATTCGGCTCAATAATGGCAAACTACAGTTAGTTTCTACCGATTTGTTGTTAGAAGGCGTTCACTTCGACCTAACCTATACCCCGCTTAAACATCTGGGATACAAAGCAGTGGCAGTCAATGTCTCCGACATCTGCGCCATGAATGGAAATGCTCGTTACATCACGTTAAGCATGGGGCTTTCCAGTAAGTTTACCGTAGAAGCTATTGAAGAGTTGTTCTCAGGTGTTTTGGCAGCTTGCAAACACTACAATGTGGAACTTGTTGGTGGCGATACCAGCAGTTCCCTCCAAGGCCTTATTCTAAGTATTAGTGTTTGGGGTGAAGTTGAAGAAAACAAGGTTTGTTATCGTCATACTGCAAAATTGAACAACTTGGTTTGCGTTTCCGGCGATCTAGGTGCTGCTTATCTCGGGCTTAATTTATTGGAAAGAGAAAAACTGATTTTTAAAGAAAATCCGAACTTCCAACCCGATTTTGAAGGACGAGACTATTTGTTACAGCGGCAGTTAAAGCCCGAAGCGCGTGTTGATGTTATTGCGCTTCTGGAACAAGTAGGCGTTGTTCCTACCTCTATGATTGATGTTTCTGACGGACTTGCCTCAGAATTACTTCATCTCGCTACTCGGTCTGGCGTTGGTATTAGGGTGTATGAGGATAAACTTCCAATCAGTGAACAAGCCTGGAAACAAGCCGGTGAGTTTAAACTCGAACCGTCTATTTGTGCTATGAATGGGGGAGAAGATTATGAACTTCTTTTTACTATCGATCAAAAGGATTACGATGCAATTTCTGCAATCACGGAAATTAGCATTATTGGTCACATTACCGACGCATCTGAAGGCTATCAAATGATGACTAAGGGAGAACAGTTAATCGAGTTGGAAGCTCAAGGCTGGCAAGCTTTCAAATCTTGAGCATCAACCGATACTTCCAATGAAGCAATTCTCCATCATTAGTTGGGTTTTTGGCCTTTTCATCGCCATAAGCTTTGTTCCTCATTTTGCTCATGCGCAAACTAAGGTGCTTTTTACAATCAGTTTTGATAGAGAAGGTAAATGGCCTAAGCCAGAAGATAAGGTTGGAATAAGAGGCAGTATTCAGCCACTCTCATGGGGCTACAGCATGGAAATGTCGGATCCGGAAGGCGATGGGTTGTATGAATTGACGATAGTTTTTGACAATGATTTGGTTGCAGGCGAACTTAAATACACCTATGTCATCAACGACGAAGAATGGGAAACCATTGACCCGAGAATCGTTTATCCGGAAATAACAGTTGGATTGCCGAGATCCGATTTTTGGAATGTCTTGAATCCCATTCGCCCCATTTTAGTTCCAGAGGTTTCTGCCAATGCATTAGCGAAGGATTTAAGGCTGTCGAGAAATGCACTTCTTACCTTGCATCCGGCTTTGAAACGCTATCAGAATCTTAATCAATTAGAAAATAGAATTGATAAACTGGATAGGTTATTCTATACCAGCAAGAACTTAGATAAGGCATTCCTTAGTTTTTCAGGCATTTACAACACCCTTGGGTCAGGCATAACCTGTCTTCGACCCGAATCTCAGGAGTTGCTAACAAAACGAGTGTTATTCGATCAGCCAGATAAACTACCTTTTTGCTTTAAGATTGTGGAAGACTTTCTGGTTATCACTCACAATGCAACCGGCAACTCTTTGCTTGACCCCGGAACTGTGGTGCATGCCATCGATGGAAAGCCAACACGCAAAATCTTGGATAGTATTGCTGCCTTAATTCCCATTGAAGGAAGTGACCAACGTGATAAAATGCCCATGTTGGCTGTTCAGCCGGGAGTAGAATATCCTTGGTTCGATGTTTTTTTTCCTCTGCTTAATCCAAATCCACATCAAATACACTTGTTGAATGTGCTGCCCGCGGGTCAAAAAGTGAATTACGAAGTATTAGTGAGATGCGTGAACAGGCAGGAGCGTGATAGGCGATTAATTCGTTATAAAGTTTGGAAGCCAGTTGAGGATACCGCTTTTCAACTTCATTGGTTAGAAAAGGATAGCATTGGTATAATTAAAGTATCGAAGTTTGAATTCGAGTATTTCCCTGAGAATTGGGAGAAATCACTAAAGGGATTCATCAAGCAGTGTGAAACGAAGAAGCCTAAGGGCATAGTGCTCGATTTTAGAGGGGCTACAGGCGAGAACAGAGAACTGGCGGAGCAGTTGTTTAGGTACTTCACTGTACTTAAAGAGCTTCCTCCGGATGAGCAACTCAGAGCCCGTTATAGGTTAATTTCTTCGGATTTGAGTCCCTATCTTGCTACAGACGACAGTGCCGATTTAAACCTTTCAAACCGAATTGAACAGGTTGAAGACACAGCCTATTTGCTAAAAGCGGAAAAAATTCTGTTTGTAGAACAACGAGTGCCGGTTTATAAGGGTGCTTTATGGATGCTAACCGATGCTGCCTCAGGCGATGGTGTTTATCATTTTGTTAGAAGGATGAAATCGCAGGGAAGGGGAACTATGATTGCAGGAAGTGGATTAGGCCCAACAAGTGGCCGAACCCAAGGCCCCATCGGAAGATTAACGCTTCCCGGTTCCGGTTTAGTAGTCGATTTGCCATTGTTTGATAGAAAAGAACCAAGGTTCAGAACCCCTGCACTTGACCCTGATATTCGGGTTCAAGAGACCTTGGAGGATTTATTGGCTCATAGACAACCGGTATGGGAGAGTGTCTTCAAGGCTGTCAGGCAACTGAAGCATTAACGTTCATGTTCAATCTGATTAACATAATAGACTTTAGTATTTTGTTATGTATTAAATTTTGTAATTCAATGGCTTAAAAGTTAAAGTTCAGAGAAATATGAGTTAAAATTGAAATTCAATTTTTCTCTTATGATGAAATGCTACAAATGGGAGAGAGAATCTTTTTGTGGAGAGCTCAAAATAGAGCCCACTTTGAGAAATCTCAGGCGAGGATACCTTCGCTGGTTATGTTTGGTACTTCTGATGTTTTCGGGCATTTCAGGAGTCATGGGTCAGACTGTTTATTTGAGTGAGAACTTTGAGAGTGCTTTTTCAGGCTCTCCTGCCTCACCAAGTGGATGGTCTCAAGGTGCTGTTCGAGGTGTTTGGACTGCCATTAGCGCAAACAATCGTAACTGGACAAGGAATACTTGGTCAGGGTCAACTTGGTCTCAAAGTACCACTGCAACTGGATCAACCAATGCTCCAGCTCCTGTTTCCGGTACCGGAGTGCTTTGGCTGAACGATGCGCAATTTGGTTCTAGTGGAAACCAGATGGCTCAGGTAACTTCTCCATCTGTTAACCTTTCAAGTTCTACCAATCCGATTGTGCGGTTCTTGTATTGGAACCGAAATACTGCGTCGAATGGTCATGTCAGAGTTATTGCCTCGAATGATGGCATAACTTGGAATATGTTATCCTTGGTGCCACACTTGCACCACGAGCCAGGCTTTGCCTCAGAGTGGGACACCATCGCGGTTCCTATTCCTGCTGCTTACCGAACTTCAACCGCACGTTTTGGAATTCAGATTACGGCTACAGCATCGACATCGGGTAATCCTTTTGTTGACAACTTTGAAGTATTAGAAGGTGTCGGGAATACCATCACTGCTCAAACTTCTGGCAATTGGTCATCCCGTGCAACTTGGGGTGGGCGCGTTCCTTCTGCAGAGGATATAGTGGTTATTCCTTCAACAGTTACTGTAACTATTGATAACCAAACCAGCTTTGTACCTCGCTGCTTAAGCCTTGATGTTCAAACTGGTGGTACACTTAACTGGGCAACCGGTACAACTGCTCAGCACTTGTTTGTAATGAGCAATTTGACAGTTGGTGGTACCATCAATGCATTTAATTTAACCTCTGGGCGCTTAATAGCCGTTGGTGGGAACGTAAGCGTAGCAGTTGGAGGTATGTTGAACTTTAACACTACCACCACTACAGCGTTTACTCTTAGTTCAACCCTAACAACAGGTGCTTCTACACTGCTCTTGATGGGTGGTGGTTCTACTACAGTAACCAATAATGGTACTATTCAAGGGGTTAATGGAAACAATAGAATTAATAACCTGATTTTACTAAACTCAGGGACAACCGCTTTTGCTTCTCCTATTACTGTCCCTTTTACGCTTGGCCTTTATGAAGGAAATGTAGATCCTAATAACCTTACTATTGGAAATGCTTCTGCCAGTACGGCACAAACTATCATCCTTGCCAATGGAACTTGGACTGCGGAACCTGTTTACTCTAATACCAATATTTCTCAGAGGAACTACACGTTCGCATCTCCAGTTCAGGCGCAACTTCGTATGGGTGAATCACTACTCGGTTTAGTAAGAGTTGAACTCGTAAGTGGTATGAGAACGGTTACTGGTACTTTAACCATGAATACACATTGTAACTTGGTTTTGGATGCTACTCTAACAGTTGGTACTGCAACAACAGGAGGATTAACCATGACCCGCGGGTTGATAAATGCAACTACTAATCCGTTGAGGTATTCTACTTTTGTAACTGGAGCTACAGGAACAACTCCAAGTACACTCTTTCCACCTGCTACACACGGTTCGTATATAGTTGGACAGGTTAATCCAACATTCCCGGCTACAGGTACATCGGGTAGAACAATCCCAATTGGTCAAGGACTTGAGTTCAATGGTGTTAATCCGAATAATAACTTACTCAAAACGCTTACTATATCACGATCTTCAGGAGCCTGGGCAAGTCAATCTCCAATAATAACCATAGAGTCGGGGGTAACAGGGACTCCTGTTTCTCCTGTAACTAATGTTTTTAATCGTTATGCTTACCGGATAAACACGAATTCAGGATCTGATTTTGATGCACTCACTACCATTACTGGAACTTTTGTTCGGTCACAATGGAGTAGTTTTTCTGATAGCGTTAACTTAGGTACTGCCGATCATGTGAGATTGGTTCAATCTAACAGCTTGACTGGTGGAAACTGGACGGCTCGTTCCAATACTTCTGGATCCGGTGCTATTGCGTTCAATACTCAGCAAACTCGCTCAACGGTTAGCGCAAGCCCTGGCCCGATAGCCCCGTTGGCAACTAATGGCGAATTCTTTTCTTGGGGTTCTACAGTTTCTAATTCACTTGCTGTTGTATCAGGTGCTGGAAGCCAGAACACATCAGCTTTGCTACCCGCAACTGCTAACAATTTGATTATTGCTTTACCATTAACCACTTCAGGTCTTAATGGAACCCTACAATTGAATGGGGTAGTAGTAAATGCAACGGCAACTAATTTGGCTGATATAACCAATGTTAAATTGTGGATTAGTCCTGGAACTACCTCATTTAATTTAGCTACTGCCACACATTTGGCTACCACTACACTTTCTGGTGGAGTTGCAACCTTTAGCGGCTTAACCTATAACCTGGCTACAAGTCTTTTATACGGCCTTTATGTGACGTATGATATTGCCTCTTCTGCTACGGCCACTAACACGGTTGATGCTTCCATTCTTACTGGTAACATTACTATAAGTGAATTAGATGGAGCCACTCCAACTGGCACCTTCCCTGCAACTGATGTTAATCCAACCGGAACACGAGCAGTAGTTGCAGTGCGTCCTGTGGGATATAATGTAACCCGTAATCCAAGTGTTGCGTATAATTCAATTATGACAACTGGTACGCCTATGTCGTGGTGGAGTAATGCAGCAGGTGGATTTATTAACGCTGCGCCTAACGGTTCCTGGCTAACTGATGAAAGCTGGACTTGGGGTGTGCCAATGCCATTCCCATTTACTTTTCAGGATTCAACAGTATCTGCTTTCAGGGTACATACTAATGGATTTGTAATTCTGGATACCAACACTACCCGTAATCCATTCACATCAGTTATCACATCTCCAATCTCATCTTTGAGAAAAAGTGTTGCTCCATTTGCCGGTGACTGGGTACTTCAAGCCAACACCAATAATTTAGCGGACTATGCTAATTCTATTCGTTATCAAGTTGATGGCACTCTTGGCTCAAGAGTGCTAACGGTAGAATGGGCAGGACTTGAAGCATTTACAGTCCCTGGACCTAACTTCAACTTTCAAGTTAAGTTTTATGAGGGATCCAACAATATTGAGTATGTGTATGGTAACATGTCGGCCAGCGATGGAACTTCAACTTCATTTACCCCTTCATACACCGTTGGATTAAGAGGTTTTGGAACTGCTTCTGGAGAATCAATTGCTCAATTATCCCACAACTCATCGATTTTTGATTACAATACCGGTACTTCTTTAGCTCGTTCTCCATTGTGCTACACTTCTTTATTGTTTACTCCTGGAAGTTTATCTACAGGTACTGTTTTCCCTACTGTAACCAACAATGAATGTAGCAATGCTGTAACCCTTAACGTAGGTTCAGGGCCACCGGCTGAATTCTGTAACATTTATGGTTTGTTTGGAGCAACTCAATCATCTGGTACTTTTAGTTGCAATGCAGGTAGAGCTGATGATGATGTTTGGTTTAAGTTTACTGTAAGCTCTTTATCTGATGTGGTAGTTGCTACACGTAGTATTGGCAATACTGATATGGCCTTTCAAGTAATGTCTGCAACCAATTGCTCCGGTCCATTTACTACTCTGGCTTGTGTTAACGATAACGGTTCAGGTTTAACAGAATTGGCGACAGTCAATGCACTGGCTCCTGGTACATACTTTATCAGAGCATGGGATATTGGTACAGTAAGTACAACGGATAATCGTCAATTCACCATTGATGTTTATGCTATTCCGCTTCCTCCTTCAAACGACAATTGCTCAGGTTCACAAGCGTTAACTGCCGGTGCTTCGGTATTGTATAACCAAACCGGCGGAGCTACAACAAGTAATGGCATTGTTTCATGTTCAGCACTTACTCCTGGAGTCGCTGATGACGATGTATGGTTTTCTTGGACTCCTACAGTTTCCCAGTTTGATACCCTTATTGTTGACGGAAATAGCACTTATAATGCAGTTGTACAATTGTTTACAGGAAGCTGTGGTTCGTTATCTGCTTTACAATGCGTAAACAATACTTCAAGTGGCGGTACTGAAACTATCTCTTTTGCTGCAAAAGCAGGACAGACCTACTACTTTAGAGTCTATCATGCTGGTTTAGGTACCATTACAGCCGGCTTTAACATTCAGCTTAAAAATGGTAATTGCGCTGGAAACATTGTTGCTGGTAGTATTAGTGGTCAGGGTAGTATGCAGCAAGGAGCAAATAGTATCTACACACTTAATGGCTCAAGCAATGCAACTGTTTACCAGTGGCAAAGTAGCACTACCAATGCAGTGGGATCTTTTTCCAACATTTCTGGGGCTAATGCTATTACTTACGATTTAACTGCCAGTATTCCACCGGTAATTTACGTGCGTGTTCTTGCTACCAATGCAAGTGCAGTTTGTGTTGGCGACACTACCAATGCTTTCACCGTAAACATTACTTGTGTGCCAGCAGTTGCAGGAACTGTAAGTGGTAATACGACTCCATTTGTTGGACAGAGCATAACCTTAAACTCAACAGGGGTATCGGGTACAATATTCCAATGGCAAAGCAGCACAACAGGTACTGTAGGTACTTATACCAACATCCCTGGTGCAACCATTGCTAACTATACCTTCACCCCAATTTCTACGAGTTCAATGTGGTATCGTCTTGTTGTGAGAACCGCAGTGGTTTGCCCAGGAGATACTAGTATTGCCTTAAATGTCAATCCGGTAAATCCTCCAGCACCTGTTGCAGGATTTACAGCAAGCTCAACGTTTACAGGAACTGGTGAAACAGTTACTTTAACAGATACCAGTTCAAACTTCCCAACGACTTGGCTTTGGTCCATTAACCCAAACACCTTTACTTTTACCAACGGTACAACTGCTAATAGTCGTCATCCACAAGTACAGTTTAGTGCTGTTGGCAGCTACTCTGTAACGCTCACGGCTACTAACGCTTCTGGTTCAGATGCTGTTACGAAAAGCGGTTACATTACAGTTGTTCCAGGAGCATGTGCTTCTAATGCAACAAGTACTACGGGGGCAGACATTGGTAACGTAACAGTTTCACTCGGTAATTCGATTCTTTTATCGAATGGTGTCGATACTTTACCTGCTACGGTTAATCCAACTTCGGTTAATCAATATACAAGCTTTATCAGTTTGCCAGTAACAACTTTGGAGCGTTTAAACGCCTACAGTGTCAACTTAACCCAAATTAACAGCGGTTCGTTGTTCGGTTGTCAGGTTGGGGTCTATATTGACTTTAACCAAAATGGCACTTGGGATACTGGAGAGATGGTTTATAATTCAACCACACAATCCAATTCAGCGTTGTATGGCAATATTTTCCGAGGAAGTTTCACCATTCCGAATACTGCTCCTCTTGGTACAACCAGGATGCGTGTTGTGATGCAAGAAACAACGGTTCCTTTGACTCTCGCAAGTGCATGTGGAACCTATTTTTCAGGTGAAACAGAAGATTATTTGATTACTATAGCACCTGCACCTCCTTGTAATGTTCCTCCTGTTGCAGGAACAATTTCAGGTTCGAGTACTTTGATTTCTACTCAAACAGCAACCTACACACTTGCTAGCAATAACTCAACGACTGTACAATGGCAAGCTTCTTCAACAGGTGCTGCTGGGTCCTATACCAACATCAGTGGAGCTAATAGTTTGTCTCAAGTTTTGGTAGCTGGTACTGCCGGTACGGTCTTTTTAAGAGCAGTAGGAAACACTAACGGTTGTATTGCCGATACCAGTGCTCCTTTCACTGTTACGATTAATGCAGTTCCTGCACTATTGTACAATGTGACTCGTCAAACTGGTGTTTCTTATAACTCTATCCTTTCTTCAGGGAATAACTTCACCTTTACTTCTCAAAGCCCAGGAACTTGGAGAGTTACAGATGAAGGAGTTTCAAATGCTTTAAATCCACAGGCATTGGGCTTTAATTTTAATTACCAAGGTCTGCCAATAACCTCCTTAAGGGTTACTACTAACGGTATGTTAGTTATCAATCCTAACTACAGTGCTACTTCTTCCTTTGGTACAGCCGTTTCAACTACACCTGGTGTAATTGCTCCAATGTGGGAAGACTTAGTAACTAGTCCTGATGACGGCAGTAATTCTTCTGCTTCTAATGCTATTAAGTATCAGATTACTGGGGTATCAGGCTCTCAAGTGCTAACTGTGGAGTGGTCCGGAATGGAAACTTTTGTTAACCCTGGTCCAAGCCTAAATTTCCAAGTAAAATTCTTTGAAGCTACTGGTGTCATTCAGGTTGTTTATGGAGATATGATTGGATTTGATGGAACTTCTAATTATTTCTACGGTTACGGAGTTGGATTAGCCTCAAGAACTTCAACGGGTGCTGCAGGCGATTTTATCAACCAAAGCGTTGCCAATGCCTTGAACTTTAGCTCAACTGTTTCTCAGAATGGTCTTGCTCAAGTTCCTCAGTGTAATACAGCCTTTACTTTCACTCCTACAGTTTCCATGAGCTTGCCAACAAATCCTGTTGCTGCTTTGGCCAACGATGAGTGTGTGAATTCCATTTTGTTAACTGTAGGATCAGGCGCTAACACCAATCTTTGTAACCGTTACAACGTAACAGGCGCAACAGCCTCAACAGCTCCTGCTTGTACTGCACCTAGCCCAGGAACACCATCAAATGATGTGTGGTTTACGTTCTCGACGAATCAAGTAACCAATAACACTATCTCAGTTACTTGTGGTGGTGGATTTGATGGCGTAATTCAATTATTGTCAGGAAGTTGTGGCACGTTTACGAATATTGGTTGTGTGAATGCAACAGGTTCAGGTGGAATTGAAAACTTAGTTACGAATAACCTTCCTGCAGGTATATACTACGTGAGAGTTTATGGTGCGAACACAGGGGCAGGTGAATTCACGATTTCTACTTATTCCATTGTTCCTCCTCCATCAAACGACAATTGCGCAGGCGCACTCTCTCTTACTATTGGTGTTCAAGCGGCCATCGGAAACACTGCCAATGCCACCGCTTCTACAGGTCCTGCGATTTGCGCCGGAACTGCGGATGATGATGTTTGGTACACGTTCACTGCTACTTCCGCTTTCACCAGACTTACTGTTGGGGGTGCTGCTCCTTTCAATGCAGTAGTTCAAGTAGATTCTGGTTCTTGCGGAGCCTTAATTCAAAAAGCTTGTCAGAACAATGCACTCGCTGGAGGTAATGAAATTATCGATATGGCTACCAATCCTGGTACTCAGTATTGGGTGAGAGTGTGGCATTTCGCTAATGGCAATACACCTACTTCAGGGTTCAACATTCTAGTTGAAAATCCAGTGCCTGCATGTCCAACCCTATCTACTCCCGCAAATGGTGCTGCTAATCTCAACAGTGCAAACAACATTACCTTAACTTGGGTAAGTGTTGGAAGTGGAATCACTTACAATGTTCAGCTTTCTGATGATCCAACATTTGCAACTACCATTGTAAACCAAACTGGAATCACTGCCACTACATTAGTTGTTAATGGCGGAACTCTTTCATCAAGTGGCGTTTATTATTGGAGAGTCAACGCAGTAGGCATTAACGGTTCTTCTATCGGTTGTACCTCAAATAGTTTCTCTACTCTTGGAACTGTACCAAGTTGTATCTCAACCAGCACTCCTGCCAGTGGTGCAACTAACCAGGCAGCTAATGTTACACTTAGCTGGACTGCCGGTGGTGGCTCACCTACCGGTTACGATGTACATTTCGGCTTACCAGGTGCGATGAGCGTAGTAAGTTCAAACCAGGCAGGTACTACTTATGTAACCAGCGGTTTGACCAATAACACGGTTTATCAGTGGATGATAGTTCCACGTAATGCTAATGGCCCTGCTACGGGTTGTCAGACTCGTTCGTTTACTACAGTTCCTGCGGCTCCTGCTAACGACAATTGTGGTTCTGCAACTAGTCTAACGGTTAATGGATCGGCCCTTCCTAGTGAGACGTCAGCATTTGCTACTCAATCACAAGCACCTTGCGCTGCTGCCCAAGCCAATGATGTATGGTACAGCTTTGTAGCCAACGGAGCAAATCAGAACATTAGTGTAGTTGGAGCTAGTGGCTTGAATGCGGTAGTTCAACTGTTCAGCGGAAGCTGCGGAAGCTTAACGAGCATTAGCTGTGTGAACAACACAGGTAATAATGGAGCAGAAGCAATTAATGCTACCGGTCTTACTACAGGTCAAACCTACTTTATCCGCGTTTATAACGCTAATGCAGGTCTTTCGAGCGGAACAAGCTTCAGCATTGAAGTGACTAACCAGATTACTTGGAATGGATCTGCGTGGGTAGGAGGAATACCTGGCCCAGGTACGAGCGGAACCAACATTACGATTAATGCAGGCTCTACGGCTGTACTTCCTAGCGGAACGCAGTTTAACAACCTGTATGTAGCTAGTGGAGGTGCGGTAAGCATCGGCACCGGTACCGTTACCGTATTTGGTAACATTACTTACGCAGGTACAGGCCTCCAGACTCTTGCTGGGACAGGTACATTGGTATTTGGCGGCACAGGCACACAAATGATGAATGGTGGAGCGAGCGTACTGTTCAATGGAATAGTAAGTATTCTATCAGGTTCAACATTGAATACCAACAGCCTTATCCTTGGAAGTGGCGGAGTCTTGATGCATGGAACAGGAACAGCAGGCGGCGGTGGAAACTTCACCGGAACGCTACGTCAACGCCAGGCAGGCTCAATCAGCCCATTGCGTTATAACCTATGGTCAAGCCCAATGAGCGGGTCATCATTGTCTGATTTATTAGGCAGCGATTTGTACAGCTTTAATGGTGCAGCTCAGACATGGACAGCACAGACCCCAGCAACGAGCATGCAAGTAGGTGTTGGTTACAGTGCAACCGGAAATGCTAATGGCTTAGG
>CALSBM010000035.1:0-30755 GCA_943373175.1 Chitinophaga pinensis
TCCAATGTAGAAAGGGCGATAGCCTTATCTTCCTGATTCAACCGCTCGAAAACCTTTTTATGTGGGTAACGGCCCATCAGCACTACATCGAGCACGGTGGCCGGAAAATCCCAGTCTATCTCTTCACGTTGAGGAACATACGCGACCCAAGGACGTAACCGATCTATCGGATATCCACCAATCAATACTTTGCCGGTTTGTACCGGAATAAGCCCCAGAATTGATTTTAGCAAAGTTGATTTTCCAGATCCATTCGGCCCAAGCAATCCATACACTAACCCTGGACGGATTTCAAGATTGAAGTTTTGCAATACAGGATGGCGTTCATAAGCTACCCTCAAACCTTGAACGGATAACAATCCCGAGAAAGCTTCAACTGGCTCTGGCATTTTCATTTTCCAAGCCACAAAACCAAAGGCAGAAACGAAAAACAACCCAATGATTACCAGAAAAGGAATCGGATTTTCTTCCCGCTGCCCCAAAGCATTCAATCCTCTTGTTAAACCATTAGTAATAACAGTGGCATCGGCCTCTATCATTCCCAAATAAGTGCCCTGCGGACTATTGGCCGGGCCAAGAGCGTCAGCATACAATTTCCCTCCAATAATTATCTTCTCATCTCGTGCAACTTGCTCCATCAGTTTCGGATTGATGGTTGATTCGATAAAGATTGCTGGCACTTTATGTTTTCGGATGATGCTTCTGAGAAGCTTCATATCGCGAAGTTGAACATCAGCATCCGTGGTGGTTCCTAATATAGATTGTACTTCGAAACCATACCGATTAGCGAAATACCGGAATGCATCGTGGGACGTAATAATGATGCGCCTTTCTTGAGGAATGCGTTGTACCATTTCCCTAAGTCGCTGGTCTAATTGTAAGACTTTCTCCCTGAACGATAAAAGATTAGCTTCGAAATATGATTTTTTTTCGGGATAAAGTCGCGACAGACCCAGACAAATCTCTTCAGCATATAGTAAACCGTTGAATGGATCCATCCAGGCATGAGGGTCAAACGAATCTGCGTGTTCTGCACTACGAATGGAAACTACTCTGGAGGCAGCAGTTATTATCGGAATATTTTGACCTGCCGCGAGAATCAGTTTGTCTAACCAGCCTTCCAGATTCAATCCATTTCGAACAATGAGAGCAGCCTTTGCAATACGCGCTGCGTCGGCAGGTACCGCTTCGTAAACATGCGGATCGGCTCCCGAAGGCAGCAAAGAGCCTACCTGTAGTTGATTTCCTGCTACCGAACGAGTTATATCGGCAAGAAAGGTTGTGGTTGCCAAAATCTCTTGAGCCGATAACTGCCGAACCGTTAACAAGTAAAACAAAAAGCAGGCGATGACGCGCATGCTGTAAAAATCATCAATTTGTGTTTAAACCGTAACAAATAGATGCTTCAAACGCGTAATACTTGGCATTTTGAACGATTATGTGCCCTTTGGGTTCTGGCAGAATCGGGTCTTGGCGGATGGATGCACAGTTTAAAAATCCCACTTACGGGTATTTTTCTAGGAGGTGCATCGGTGGTAATCATGGCCCTTTTAGCAAGAAACCACAAACGACCTAATCAACGCATTCTTCAGGCATTCTTGCTTGTTTCCGCTTTTAAACTACTTATAAGCCCTCAAGCTCCGATTCAGGCTTACTTTGCACTTTCATTCCAAGCCTTGTGTGGAATGCTGTTTTTTAGCCTTATTTCATCTTTTCGTTTAGCTTGTATGGTAACGGGGTTTATAGCATTAGCTGAATCCGGAGCTCAAAAATTCCTTATTGCAAGCCTATGGATGGGGGAAGATTTTTGGCATGCACTTTCCGGATTTGCGCAGCAGGTTGGGGGGTATCTTCACCTTCAGGCTGAGATTGCAACTATGATTCCTTGGGTGGTGGTGGCAGGCTGGACTTTATTTCATGCTTTTTGGGGATTGGCCATCGGCATCTGGATTAACCGTTGGCTAATTCAAAGCCCAAAACTTCCGGTAGTTAGCAACGATACGATAAAGAAACTCTATAGATTCAGGTCTTCAGAAAAGCAAAAGCTTTCGTTCAAACGCAAGAATGGACTTAAATGGTTTTTTTGGTTGATTCCGGTATTGTTGACTGCTTGGTATTCAGAACATCCATTGACTTTGCTTGGACGTTTACTTCTTCTTCCCGCAATAGGTTTACTCATCGTTTTTCCACTCTTTAAAGCATTTATCAATAATTACAGAATACGAAACGCTGAAACAATGGTAGCAGTAGAAGCGCGATTCAACGTTTTACTAAGTGAATGGCCATTGGCTTGGACATTATCCGGAATAATGGCCTCAGAAGGGTTTGGCAATCGCTGGAGTTTAATACTTAAAATGTTACTTGAGGAAGGCTATATTAAGAACTTAACCGAGCAACTTAAAGGAGAACAGGATTGAAAGCTTTCGCATTGAAATTCTTATGGGTGTTGTAAGACTCTTAACTGCACCTCCTGGAACAGGAAAAACGACGGCTCTTTGGGAGTATGCCAAAAAGAAGGCAAATGTTGGAGGTTGGATTTGTCCAGACTTTAGTTCATGGCGAATGATGGTGTCTTTTCCAGGAGAAACTTGGGAAATTTTTCAATCCGAATCTCAGGAGTATGCTGCTTGTATAGGAAGATTTTATTTTAGAAATGAACTCTTTGAATACCAACGAAATAGAATCCGCGAGCTTCAGTTCAATGCTAAACCACAGTGTTCAGAATGGATTATTGATGAAGTTGGGCCACTTGAACTTCGTTCTCATGGCGGTTGGACACTTCTGTTACAGGATTTACTTAATCTTGATGCTAAAGAATCGTTGAACTTCAATTTACTTGTTGTGGTAAGGATGGGTTATGAATCGGCTTTTCAACAACAATGGCCTTTTAAAAACATGTCTGTAATTCCTCTTGAAGCATTCTCCAAAGAACAAGGTTCAGATGAAGTCTCTGATTTTGGTACATCGTTAACAGGCTTAGTGCTCGCAGGAGGAAAAAGCACTAGAATGGGGCAAAATAAAGCTATGCTTAAGGTGGATGGCCACCCTTTGTACAGAAGAACTGCTCTAATGTTAAGTCCTGCCTGTCGGTCGGTTTACTTGAGTGTTCATGCTTTAAATATGACTGATTATCCCGATTGGCCCTGCCTGTACGATGATTTAAATCTAAGAGCAGAAGGTCCTTTAACGGCATTGCTTTCTGCTTGGCAACACTTGCCACAATCCAATTGGCTACTATCGGCCTGCGATTACCCTCAATTAAATAGCACAATGGTCAGAATCCTGACTCAATCGGCTCAACTTGCCTATCCAACCGCGTTTCTGGCAGACGATGGACGAGCAAATCCTTTATTTGCCTATTATCCTTCTTTTTTATACCCGGAACTTAAAAAATTCTATGCTGAAGGGGGGAAATCACTTCGCGTTTTTCTTGAAAATTATTATGTTCAACTGATTTCTTATCCTTTAACTCCACAATCTATAGACACCCCTCAACAATGGAACGATGTCACAGGTAAGCAGTTACCCTATTATCCGCTATGAAGCCGGAAAGGCAAATCAAATTGAAGACTTAGTTGTAAAGGAAGAGCCTTTGGCAATGGTGCTTATTCATGGTAATGCTGAGGAACGAATGGAAACCGAATGGGCGGTAAGCATGCGAACTCCTGGTCATGATGAAGAGCTGGCACTGGGATACTTGTTTAGTGAAAACATCATCGAACATCCAGATCACGTTCTTTCGATTCGTAATTGCCAAAGAAATGAACACGGAAATCGAATTCTAATAAGTCTTCATTCTGATGTACAAGTCAATGTTCAAAACAAACGTCAGGATTTGTTTCTGAACTCCAGTTGTGGAGTTTGTGGCAAGCAAACCATTGAACAAGTTTTTCATCAGATTCCTGAATCTACTATTCCGATTCAGCAAGTAAACGCTGGTTTTATGTTGAAGTTGGAAAACCTAATCAAGGAGAAACAACCGGTTTTTCGTCACACAGGAGGACTA
Source organism: Chitinophaga pinensis (assembly GCA_943373175.1). Taxonomy (GTDB): domain Bacteria; phylum Bacteroidota; class Bacteroidia; order UBA7662; family JAIXUI01; genus JAIXUI01. Next base: position 4,007 of record CALSBM010000035.1, read on the forward strand.
CATGCTTGTAGTTTATTCGAAATCAACGGGCCTTTGGTGTTGCAACGCGAAGATGTTGGACGGCACAATGCCTTAGACAAGCTCATAGGAGCATCGTTGCAAAAAGGCTGGATAAAAAATAGAGAATCCGAAAAGTATCTTCTTCACTTGAGTGGGAGAGCAGGATTTGAAATGATACAGAAAGCCGCAATGGCAGGAATCAAAGTAGTGACTTCCATAGGGGCACCTTCTTCTTTGGCAGTTGATTTAGCCACAAAAGCCGGAATTACTTTGGTCGGTTTTCTAAGGGAAGTGCGCTTCAATGTGTATGCATGTCCTGAAAACATTAACTTTAAACTATGAAAATCAGGATTAAAGGAAATTCTGTACGATTAAGAATAACCCGTTCAGAGCTTGCACAATTTGCCGAATTAGGGATTATTTTCGAAAGCACCCACTTCCCTAATGCTGAATTTCATTACTTTCTATGCGTTAAACCCGACAGCGATGGGCCGCTTTCAGCAAGTTTCGCTGAAAACACCATCACGGTTTGGATACCGGAAAGCCTGCGGAAGAAGTGGGTAAACACCGATGTGGTGGGATTTGAGCAAAATATGCCCTTGCCAGACAATCAGTCTTTGTTTTTACTCGTGGAAAAGGATTTTGTTTGTCTGGATAACTCCAAAGAAGATCAAAGCGACCAATTTCCAAACCCTAATGAGGTGTGTTAAAGTTGAATAACTTCTCTGTTTTTTAAATTGGGCATGATAGCACCAAAGACAGCACCTTCAGCAGAAAATCCTGTTAAATTTCGAAGAATACGGCTAGCAGCTCCCAAAACAACCGCAGCCGGATTGCCGGCAGTAATAGCTGCCCTGAAGCATGTTTGGAATGAAATGTCGGTTGCAAGAGGCTTGAAAGCACTTGCGGCACTGAACCAAAATAACGGCTACGATTGTCCCGGTTGTGCTTGGCCAGATCCTGACCATCGTTCCAAAGTTGCCGAGTACTGTGAGAACGGCGCAAAAGCTATTTCCGAAGAAGCAACAGAACGTGTATTGTTCGGAGATTTTTTCGCGAAGCACTCCCTTACTGCCTTATCTGGGATGGATGATTATGATCTTGGAAAAAAAGGTAGAATTGGTGAACCGTTATACAAACCGGCTGGAGCTGAGCATTATCAACCTATTACTTGGGAAAAAGCATTTGAACGAATTGCGCTTCATCTTAACAATTTAAACCATCCGGATGAAGCCGTCTTTTATACCTCCGGACGTACCAGCAACGAAGCCGCCTTTCTCTATCAGTTGTTCGTCAGAGAGTTTGGGACTAACAACCTGCCCGATTGTTCTAACATGTGTCATGAGAGCAGCGGCGTAGCTTTGAACGAAGCGCTTGGTATTGGGAAAGGATCTGTTACACTCGAAGACTTCGAACATACCCAGCTAATACTGATTCTTGGGCAAAATCCCGGAACCAATCACCCACGCATGCTTACAGCGTTACAAAAAGCTAAGCGTAATGGAGCGAAAATCATCGCTATTAATCCATTGAAAGAAGCGGGGTTAATGGGGTTTAGGAATCCTAAGACTTTAGAAGGAATGTTTGCTTTGGGTGAAGACCTTGCCGATTTATATCTTCAGATACACATAGGCGCAGATATGGCCTTGATCCAATGGATTTGTGCTTTGCTGTTAAAAATGGAGGCAGAAGGCATTTCTACAGCCGATAATAAGTTTATTCGGGAGAAAACTAATGGCTTTGAGGCTTGGGCTTCTCACATTCAATCATTGCCCTTAGAGGAGTTAAAAGAGCTAACCTGCTTGAACGAAGCAGAAGTTTTACGAGCAGCAGAATGGATTGCAGCCAGTGACCGAATTATAGCCTGCTGGGCAATGGGGCTTACTCAGCATGTTCAGGCTGTTGATACTATTCGGGAAGTTGTCAATTTGTTGCTTTACAAAGGCAGTATTGGAAAACCAGGTGCTGGAACTTGCCCAGTAAGAGGGCACAGTAATGTTCAGGGCGACCGAACCATGGGGATTTACGAAAAACCTTCTGCTGCCTTCCTTAATGCCTTAGAGCGAAATTTTGGATTTATACCACCCGGAAAGTATGGCTATGATGTGGTGGAATCAATTCATGCTATGGAAGAAGGTAGTGTAAAAGTATTCATAGCTATGGGTGGAAACTTCCTTTCCGCTACTCCCGATACTGAACGCACTGCTAATGCTTTGAGAAACTGCGAGCTCACTGTTCAGATTTCCACTAAACTCAACAGAAGTCACCTCGTTACAGGCGAAGAAGCCCTTATTTTGCCAGTTTTAGCTCGTTCCGATGTTGATGTTGTAGAAGGTAAACAACAAATGGTTAGTTGTGAGAATTCTATGGGAATAGTGCATTCTAGCAAAGGAATTCTTGCACCTCTCAGCAAGTATTGGCTGAGTGAACCTATTCTGGTTTGCCGAATGGCTTCTACCGTCCTGAGCAGTCGTTCAAAGGTTGACTGGCAGCATTATGCCCTTCATTACGACCATATCCGCGAAGCAATTGAGTCATGTATTCCAGGGTTTCAGAACTATAACTCCCGGCTTAGAATTCCCGGTGGATTTGCCTTACCCAACAGTACAAGAGTAGGGCAGTTTAATACTTCTTCGAAAAAAGCACACTTCCAAGTTGCAAAGCTTGAGTTTACAAAGCCTAAGCCTGGAACTTTGGTGATGATGACCATCAGAAGTCATGATCAGTTTAATACAACACTTTATGGATTGAACGATCGCTACCGAGGAATCTTCAACGAGCGCCGTGTTCTTCTCCTCAATCCGGAAGACATTTCAGATCTCGGGTTTAAACCGGGAGAAAAAGTAACTTTAATAGGGGAGGAGTTTGGCTCAAAAAGAGTTGCTCTCGGTTTTATTCTTGTGGCTTACAACATACCGCGTGGATGTTGTGCCAGTTACTTTCCTGAAACCAATGTGTTGGTTCCTTTGGATAAAGTGGCAAGGAAAAGCAATACTCCTGTAAGTAAAAACATAGTCATTAGACTTGAGCCTTTCCAAGAAGGCTTGTGAGAAGCTTAGGATTTAAGTATCCACTGATTTGTTTTTCAGTTCTTCTCCCAGAAGAAATCCAAATCCTCTCAGTCCCGGCATATTATCGCAAAACACTTTAACAACTGCTACAAACGGTATCGCGAGAATCATCCCGGAAGGACCAAAAAGGAGTCCCCCGATGATGAGCGAAAACGTGGCTGCAAGCGCATTAACACTCACACTCGATCCTGTAATGAGAGGAGTTAACACATTGTCAGCTAAAAGTTGCACTGCATAGAACACCCCGGCACAAGCAAGAGGATACCAAACCGGCTCTTTAGTAAGCCAAACAAATAAGACCGCAAGCCCACCGCCTACAAGCATCCCAATATAAGGCACGACGGAGCAAATAGCGGCAATTACACCAAAGAGTAAGGCGTATTCTATGCCGAGTGCCCACAAACCTACGCTGTTAAGAATCGCAACCACCAACATCACCACCAGCATGCCTTTCAGATAACTTCGCGTAACAGTTTGCACCTTTTCAAGAATGGTTACTAACGAATCATCTAAAGCAGATGGAGTAATCAACAGCAAAAATTTCCTCAGTCCGGTGCGGTAAAAAAGAAAGAAGAATGCGAAAAACGGAACCAAAAGAAAATCAAACAGTACAGAAACCGTATTACTGAGTGTGTTCATTAATCCCATCCCATTCCTAAAAAGATTATTAGCCGTTTGTTTGAGGTAGCTAATCTGCTGGCTTGGTTCTATTTGAGTATAGGAGAATATTAATTGTTGTATCTGGTCTAGCTTGCGATTAAGATTCATTCCAATGGCTGGCAACTCCTTCGTTAGGGAGTATAATTGGTTTCCTAATAAAAAAAGAATAATCACTACTAAGCTTCCGTAAAGCAATATTGTTATTGCAGCCGCAATGCCCCTTGGGATTTTGAATTGCTCAAACCTTTTTGCCATTGGAAGTAAGAGCAAGCTGAAGAACAACGAATAAACTAAGGAAATAAACAAGGATTTGAACCATAAGGCCCAACCGACAAGCACACAAAAAAGCAGTAGCCGGTAGATAGATTGTAGAGTAGAATTGGAGGATTGATTCAAGATTTACGAATTTACCAAAATCTCTGTTAAACCATTACTATTAAGGAGAGGTCTTTAAGCCGGATGTCTGCCACCCCACTTTCTGATGTTGATCAGGAAATACTCCTTCTTAGCAGGGAAGAGCGAACTCGTGAAGCAGGGTTTCGTCTTTTGATGAAAACCTATCAGCGCAGGCTCTACTGGCACATCCGTAAAATGCTAATTGACCACGATGATACCGACGATGTGCTTCAACAAACCTTTATAAAAGCATGGAATGCGCTTCCTGCCTTTCGTGGTGAAGCAGCGCTCTATACTTGGCTATACCGAATAGCAAGCAACAACGCCCTCACCTTTCTTAACAAGAAAAAAAGAGTGCTTTTTATCTCAATTCACGACATCACGTCAGAGCTTGAGAACAAAATAGCACAAAACACTACTTTTTCATCAGACCATATCGAACGTAAGCTGCAACTCGCCATTCTTAAACTGCCGGACAAACAACGGCTGGTCTTCAACATGAAATACTTTGAAGACATCACTTACGAGGATATGTCTGAAATCCTTGGCACCTCCGTGGGTGCCTTGAAAGCCTCTTACCACCATGCCGTAAAAAAGCTGGAAAAATTTCTTGAAATGCCTTTAAACTAATTCAATTGAATCACCATCTACTTAACATGAAACCTGCTCACCAACCTCCTTTCAATCTTCCCTTTTCGGATCCGGCTTACGGTTATTTCGAAGGTATGGAAGACCGGACTATGCGCCGAATTAGAGGAGCAGAGACTAGTAAAGCCCGTCCTTTCTCCCGTTTTACCACAAAACATTGGGGGATATCGGGTCTATCTTTCGCCTCGTTGATTTTTGCTTTCTGGTTTTTTCAACCTCGTGCTTCAATAGTATCCCTCGATCAGGTAAATGAACTAGAATTGGTTCAATTCCTCAGTCAAAATGCCGATGTGAACGAACTTGCCAGTTACAACCCACAACTTATTCACCCAGCCATGTTGCCGGAAAGTTTAACCGCTCCAACTGATAGTGAACTGGATGAATTGTTAGATGCTTCAACCTACGATCAAATTCAAGAGCTTTAATCATGAACAAGTACCTTTTTCTACTACTGTTTTTTCTTTCAACTTTCTTTCAAAGCCAAGCGCAGGGGGAGAGAAAATTAGAAATGTTAGAATCTGCACGAGTGGGATTTATCACTCGGCAAATAGGGCTTACTCCTGCTGAAGCTGAGAAATTCTGGCCTGTTTTCAATCGTTTTGATGCTGAAAAGCGGAGTTTAAGAAAGCGTTTTCAAGCAGAATTGCTACAGGCTCGAGCCGATTTCGAATCGATGTCGGATAAGGAAGTGGAAGAACTTATTGAAAATACTCTGAAGTTTCGTCAGGCAGAAGTTGAAATAGAGCGTAAGGCAGTAGCAGAATACAAGAAACTTCTTCCCATTCGAAAAGTGGCACTTCTCCTTAAAGCAGAAAAAGAATTCCAACGTGAGATTCTTAAAAATCTTAAGAAACGTCGTTTTGAAGAGGAATAACTATTAAGGTTATTTTTCGAAATTCTATTCGTACTGGTGTTAGTTCGTCTCGCATTGAGACAGAAAGACAGAAACTTACGCAGTTTCTCGAAACTGAAGAGAAGCCTTTATCAATCCATGTCCGTTCTATCTTCGCACCGTGAATCAACGAACCCTTTTTTTACGACACCTCGCTCAGACATCTCCTGAACCTTTGATGTTAGAGATAGAACGAGCGGAAGGGGTTTACTTATACGGTTTCGAGGGCGAAAGATGGCTTGATTTAATTTCCGGTATTGCAGTTTCCAGTATCGGACACCGCCATCTTGCGGTGCTAAGAAGGATAAAGGAGCAATCGGAACGCTACTTCCACACGATGGTTTACGGTGAGTTAGTGTTGAGTCCTCAAGTTGAACTGGCGACCCGGTTAGTGCAGCACCTTCCACGTAATCTCAATTCGGTATATCTCTGTAATTCTGGAACTGAGGCTACCGAGGGCGCAATGAAACTCGCGAAAAGGGTAACCGGAAGGCCGAATTTCATTTCGTTTGAAAATGCTTACCACGGTTCGTCCCAAGGTGCGTTGAGTTTGATGGGCAACGAGTATTTCAAGTCGGCTTATGGACCACTTTTGCCAGGCGTTCGTACGTTGAGGTACAACCATACTGCAGACCTTCAGTACATCAACGAGCAAACTGCAGCGGTATTTGTTGAGCCGGTTCAATCGGAAGCCGGATACCGTCCGCCCTGCATGAATTGGATGAAAGCTTTAGAAGCGCGCTGCCGAGAAGTTGGTGCGTTGCTCGTGGTGGATGAAGTACAAACCGGTTTCGGAAGAACTGGACGCTGGTTCGGATTTCAGCATTACGGCCTCACGCCCGACATTATCACCTTAGCCAAAGGGATGGGAGGTGGTTTGCCAATTGGAGCATTAGTGGCATCTAAAGAATTAATGAGTCATTTTACTCATCATCCAGTACTCGGACATATCACCACTTTTGGAGGCAATCCTTTAAGTGCAGCAGCCGCATTGGGTGTGTTAGATGTGCTGGAAAACATGAACTTCGATGAGTTAGAAAAGCTGGCGACTCCGTTTTACGAGGTTAAACACCCGCTTCTGCGCGGCATTAGCGGGAAAGGGTTGATGATTGCTTGGGTGTTCGATAGTTTTGATATCGTCAAACAGATTATCAAGTATTGCTTGAACCACGGCCTGCTTACCGATTGGTTTCTCTTCAATTCCAACTCACTTCGTATTTGTCCGCCGTTAACCATTACACCTGACGAAGTGCAGTATGCAATTCAGCTATTAGAATCGGCTATGGACGCTGTAATATGCGAACGATAACGGTTAGATGTTGTAGGTAGATTTTTTAGAATCAAAGTTTTTAAGAATTCACTACGTAGCTTAACTATCTGTTGAATTCGAGGTTTTGTTTGCGAGAAGGGGTTGATTGATGGCTTCGAAGCGCATTTGGGAGGCGAGATCTTTACCGAGGTATCGCTCGATTAAGTGATGGACTAAATAAATAACTGGGGTCATTACTAAAGCCATAATGAATTTGTAGAGGTAATTCACTAAGGCGATTGCAAGCACTTGTTTAAAGGACCATCCTGCACCAATGTAAAAAGCAATAAACAGCACTACAAAACTGTCTATAAGCTGTGAAACTATGGTGGAACCAGTGCTTCTTAACCAGATGAATCTTTCTCCTGTCCAAGCTTTCACTTTATGAAAAACTGCCACATCCACTAACTGCCCAAAAAGAAAGGCTACAAGGCTGCCAATAATTATCCATAAACCCTGTCCGAAAATCTGACTATAGGCATTCTGCATGTCTAAATTTCCTTCGGTTGTGGCTTTTGATTTCCAGAAATCTGCCGGTTCTGTGTGAATGGCAGCAAGCACCATTATAAACGCATAGCTGATAAGAATAACTGCCATCCAAGAGAAAAATCGAACTCCTTTTTCACCGAAGTATTCGTTAATCAAGTCGGTCATAACAAAGACGACAGGCCAAAGTAATACGCCGGCAGTCATGTTGAATGAGAGCTCTGTGATACCAAAGAATGCCATTTTCATGGGTCGAATGCCAAGGGTAGCCTCCGCTGAGAAGATTTTCACCCCAATAAACTCTGCAACCAAGGCATTGGCGATAAAGAAAGCCCCTAAAACAAGAAAAAGCCTGACCTTTTTAGGATGCCAGGCTTTATGTTCACTCAGATTCATTTTGCAAGTTAAGCACCATGAAGCATGTCTTTCATTCTTTCAAAGAACCCTTTGCCTTTATGTTCGTGACCAGGTTTAAAGCCTGGCATTTCTTTCATTCTATCAATTAAGGCTTGTTCTTCCTTGTTGATTTTTTCAGGAACATAGATGTTGATATGAATAATAAGGTCGCCCTTGCCATAGCTGTTAATGGAGGGTAATCCTTTTCCTTTGAGGCGCAGCAGTTTACCCGGTTGAGTTCCGGGTTCTATTTTGATTCTTGCTTTCCCATCAATGGTTGGAACTTCAACTGAACTTCCTTCTACAGCTTCGGGATAAGAGACAAGTAAATCAAAAATGAGGTTCTGTCCGTCTCGTTTGAGGTCTTCGTGTTCTTCCTCTTCAATTTGTACGATAAGGTCACCATTAACACCACCGCGAGGGGCGGCATGACCTTTACCTGCGACACTCAATTGCATGTCGTGCGATACACCGGCAGGAATGTTTAGGCTGATGGTTTCTTCACCCTGAATTCTCCCTTCGCCTGAACAGCTATCGCATCGGTTGGTGATGGTTCTCCCTTCGCCCTGGCAAGTGGGGCAAGTAGAAGTGGTGGCCATTTGGCCCAGAATGGTTTGCTGAACTCTTCTTACAGATCCAGCACCGTTACACGTTTTACAAGTGATGAACGAATTGCTGTCTTTTGCTCCAGTGCTATTGCATCGATCGCAAGGCACATACTTTTTAACCTTTATTTTTTTCTCAACGCCTTTAGCAATGTCTTCTAGGTTCAGTTTTACTTTAACCCGGATGTTGGCACCTTTTTGAACGGCACGTCTTCCACCACCGCCCCTTTGGCCACCACCGAAGAAATCGCCAAATGGGCTTCCTTCACCGAATATATCGCCAAACTGACTGAAAATATCGTCCATGGTGAAACCGCCACCACCACCGAATCCTCCTGGCGCATTATGGCCAAAACGGTCAAATTGAGCACGTTTATCGGCATTGCTCAAGACTTCATACGCTTCAGCAGCTTCTTTAAACTTTTCTTCGGCTTCTTTATCACCCGGATTTTTATCGGGGTGATACTTTATGGCCATTTTACGATAAGCCTTTTTGATTTCGTCCTCAGAAGCGTTTTTCGCTACACCGAGAACTTCGTAATAATCCCTTTTCTGGCTCATGGTTTAAACTCCCACTATCACTTTTGAGAAGCGAATAACGCTTTCTTTAAGACGGTATCCTTTTTCAACTTCAAAAAGAACTTTGTTTTTATCATCATCGGCAGGTGCAGGCATTTTACTTATTGCCTCATGAAGATCAATATCGAACGGTTCTCCAACAGCAAGGATTGGTTCAAGCCCTTGTTTTGATAGAATTCCGTTAAACTTGGTATGCACTAAGCGAACGCCTTCCGCAAATGCTTCCAGTTCGGGTTTATCCTGAGCTGAGCTGAGGGCACGTTCTAAGTCATCAAGAACCGGTAGCAGTTCAATGATGATGTTTCTCGAGGCAGTGCTAATGAGCTCCAACCGTTCGCGAGCCATACGCCGTTTAGAGTTTTCGAACTCTGAAAAGGTGCGTAAGAGTTTATCATTAAGTTCAGATACTTCATCACGCAACTTATCAACTTCAGAACGCTCAATCGTTTCGGTATCATTGGCAGAAGAGTCCGCCATATTGTCGTCAGCCGTCATGGGAACTTCTTCTTGTTCCTGGTCTTTCATTGGTGTTTCGTCCTTTGATTGCATATTATCGCGCTTTCTGTTCCAGAATTTCAAGTTTCCTGCCATTGCTACAAAGGTGACAAATCGTCAGCCAATGCGGGTGTAGTTACAATAAAAAAAGCCGCACAAAGCGGCTTTTAGTGGAGAATACCGGATTCGAACCGGTGGCCTCTTGCATGCCATGCAAGCGCTCTAGCCAGCTGAGCTAATCCCCCGAATGGTGGGTGCAAATATGGACTTCATGTAAAGAAAATACAAGCAGAAAAGGAAGTTTTTTGCTTCCTGAAATAGCTTTCTGGTAGTTAATTAGGGCGAGACCTAACGAAAAAGGGGCCCGGAGGCCCCAGAAAAAATCGGTTGGAGGTTATCGTTTCGCAATGGAAACATATTCTCTAAGAGGCTCTCCAATGTACAATTGGCGTGGCCTGCCAATAGGTTCATTGGCTTCTCGCATTTCTTTCCATTGTGCAATCCATCCCGGAAGACGACCTAATGCGAACATAACGGTGAACATATTGGTAGGTATTCCAATCGCACGGTAAATGATTCCGGAGTAAAAGTCCACATTGGGATATAGTTTACGCTCGATGAAATAGGGGTCGTTCAAAGCGGCTTCTTCCAGTTCTTTGGCAATATCTAACACTTCATCGTGGATACCGAGCTTGTTAAGCACTGAATCACATGCTTGTTTAATGATTTTTGCACGAGGGTCAAAGTTTTTATAAACGCGGTGACCAAAGCCCATAAGGCGGAAGTTATCGTTCTTATCCTTTGCTTTCTCTATGTACTTTTTAGTATTTCCACCGTCGGCTTTGATTAGCTCCAACATTTCGATTACCTCTTGGTTAGCACCTCCATGAAGTGGCCCCCAAAGAGCGGCAATACCGGAAGCTACTGCTGAATAGATGTTGGCTTTCGAAGAACCAACAATTCTTACGGTAGAAGCTGAACAGTTTTGCTCATGGTCGGCATGAAGTATTAGCAACTTGTTCAAGGCGTTCACAACAACTGGATCTGTTTGATAATCTTCAGTACGCATTCCGAACATCATGTTCAAGAAGTTGGAAACGTAATCGAGCTTGTTGTTGGGATACATATAAGGATGCCCCATAGACTTCTTATAGGTCCAAGCTGCAATGGTAGCCGTTTTAGCTATAAGCCGGTGAATGGTGCGGTCAACATCCTCGGTTTTACGGTTTGGATTGAGGGAGTTGGGATAGAAGGAAGAAAGGGAAGAAACTACTGCAAGAAGAACACCCATAGGATGAACATCGGATGGATAAGCGTCTAAGAACTTTTTGATGTTCTCATGAACCAACGTTCTACGAGTGATGGAATTGTTAAATGCTTCTAATTGAGATTCGGTAGGTAATTCACCATAAATCAACAGATAACTGACTTCCATGAAGCTAGAATGCTCAGCGAGTTGTTCGATGGCATAGCCACGATAACGAAGAATTCCAGTTTCACCATCGATAAAGGTGATGGCACTTTTGGTAGCACCGGTATTTTTGTACCCAACATCCAACGTTATGAGACCTGTATCATCACGTAATTTGGAAATGTCGAGGGCTACCTCGTTTTCAGTGCCTACCAGAATAGGTATCTGATAGATTTTGTCGCCGTATTTTAGTTCCGCGAATTGGGACATATAGTGGGGGTTAAATCGTCTCGTACAGAATCAGTACTTTAGGCTAACAATATTACCGTTCTAAAGTTCTGTTTGTAAGGCTACACAAAGTTGATGATTTTTGCTCAAGAGGCCATATTTTGCAACCAATCTATATGGAAAATATTTCAGAACAATTTCTTAAAAAGGAAATGGAAACATTGCCAGGCTGGCAATTGGAAGATAATGAGCTGGTATATCAGTTTGAAGGTAGAAGTTTCATTGAAGTTTGGGTGCTGATGTCGCAAATCGCATTCAAGTCTGAAGAAATGAATCATCATCCTGATTGGAGGAATATTTATAATAAACTTACTATCAGGTTAAAAACGCATGATAGTGATGGTATCACTTCATTAGATTTAGAGTTAGCTCGGTTCATTTCTACTCGGGTTAAAGAGCTTTTTAACCGTTAATGAGGTATGAAGCGAATAAGCTGGCAGGTGTTTGTCAGGTTATTTCTTATGCTTTTTGGTGTCGTTTGGCTAACAGGATTGTTTCTTCCTCGCCAAGATTACCTTTCAATAAGTTGGGTTAACGCGAAAACTGCAGAGAAAATTTATACTAAACTAACCGATACCGTTGCACTTCAATATCTATTGCTGGCGCAAAAAAGTGATTCTTTAAGAGAGAAAAAAATAGAAACTAAGTCTATTCTGGAGATAACAAGTTCGCATCCCTATCAACATTTTGCTTTTGTTATTCATGGGTTTACTTCAACCATAGAGCGTATTGAAGGCGAAATTCAGCTTTCGCCCGATGAAGAGGGGATAAAAATGGAATTGCGGTGCCGAGTAAGTGTGTTGAACAATCCATTCAGTAAATGGAAGTATTGGTTGAAGCTAAGTGAATTGAATCAGTGGCTCGAATCAGTTAAAACAAGGGTGCAAAAAGCACTTCCATCCTAAAAAAATCATGGTTTCTTTTTTTGAGTAACCACTTTTTTCTTTTTCGGTGGTTTGGTTTTACTTTCTGACTTCAACTTAAGTTTCTCAGCTTCTTCTTTAAGCTTATCCGGTTTCTTTAGCCATTCATTCACCATCAGAAACTTCTGTTCAGCATTTCTTTTCCTAGCAGTTTCTACTGCCATCCCTTTCAGTTTTAATGCTTCGGGGTCGGTTTTTTTTATAGGAATTAGCTTTCCGTCCGGTTTTTTAAAGAAGTGAAGCTGGTCGGCTTGGCCTTCCTTCATTTCTACAAGTATTTCTGCGCATTGAAGCGTGTTTGCACCTATATACTTTTTCTGTTCATCTTTCAGCCAGTAAATGCTTTCAGCATTTCCTTCCATCAGGATGTTTTTCATTTTCTTATTCTCAATTCTTGCGATCGCTTCTCGTCCTTTCACTTGGCTATATCGGATACTGTCTTCGACTTTGAGCATAAACGCCTCTTCATGTACCAGAAGCCGGTCTAACTCCTTGTTTTTTGAAAAGAGTTCCATGAATTTTCCCGTAATCTGATACTCTTCAGAGAAAATAATGGGTGAAATGTAGAACCGGAAAACGGAATCTTTCTCAACATACACTAAAGAATCGCAAGAGAATACCAGTTTTTCTTGCAATCCATTGACGTTATTCCATGCTTTTAGTACCGTGCTAATGTCTTTCGTATCTTTTTCTCTCCAAAGAGTATCGGCTTGCAACCATAGAGTATCTTCTTCACCTGGGAAAGCCATATAGGGAGATTGGCTGGCTAAAATTTTACCAGACTTACGGTTAAATCGTAGGTCATCGGCCCATACTGCAAGCTTTTGAGCACTGTCGTAAACATGTACAAAGCATTTTCCGTAGCCTCTGTCGCTTTCTTTCTGATAAAAAAGCGTGTCGGCTTTGATAAACTGTAAACTATCGAACAAAACTTCTGTATTTTGATACAGATACATGTCTTTTGAGCGTGTGTTGTACCATCCACGTTCTGTTTTTATCCTACTATCAGGGGTAACAATAGTGGTGTAGCTCAATAAATCGGCTTTTCGCGTATCCGTTTGATAATTCAGACTGTCGCTTCTGAGAGCCAACTCTGCATTGTCGATGGTTACTTTTTCACGAAAAAAAAAGGTTTTTAACGGACTGTTGTAAATCCCTTTCACACTTGTGAGGATTCCGTCGGGTCGTTTTATTACAGCCCCGGTTTGGTAATACCCAATTTTTGTAGCGGTGTTGTAGTCTAAACGATTCGTGGTTAGGGTGGTTTCGCCATCTATTAGGTTAACGTTGGAGTCCATAACAGCCTGCCGGGTGTTTCCATCATAAGATAAAAAGCCGCAAGTGCCACTAAATTTATCTCCTTGGGTAATTCTGACTAACCCATAGCATTCTGCGCGGTTCGTGGACTCGAAAAGCCAAGCTGAATCACAATAAAGCAGAACATCCTTCTGTGCAAGAATCACATTGCCTATCAGCCTTCGGGCCGGAATACCACTTTGTCTGTCGTAAGATAACTCAGCGGCTTGTCTTATTTCAACCTTGTCCTGAGCGCAAATAGAACCAGAGTTAATCAACAATAAGTAAAAAAAAAGGCGGGACAAGCGATGTTTCATGCAGACAAGGCCAAAATTAGGCAGATTTGTATCACGTGAACCCTGAACACTCATCCCGTTATGTTTTGTTTTTGTCGGCTTGGTATCCTCACCGCGATGATTTTACCTTTGGAATATTCGTTCAACGGCATGCCAAAGATTTAGCAGGGCAAGGGATAAGAGTCATTGTTGCCTGGGTGTTTAGTGGGGTTAATGGGATTGTTGAACCTGAATTCTCTTGTGAACGCAATGGATTTCTAACAGAGTATTGCTTGTATTATCCTTCCAGAATGGAAACTGGGATAGTCGGGACTGTATTTCGAACTTCCGATTACCTAATTCATTATTCATCCCTTATCCAGCAGATTATGCAGACCGAGGGGAAGCCTGCAAGAGTAGTTCTAAATGTAGCAATGAGAGCAGGTTTGTTAGCACTTTGGTTAAAATACACCCGTGGAGTTCCTTTTATACTAATCGAACATTGGTCAGGTTACTTGCCCGAAGATGGGAGATATCATGGAAAATGGCTCAGAAAAGCCACTGAATTGGTGTTTAAAGAAGCAGATGGGGTGATGACTGTGTCTAAACAAATGCGCGATAATATGGTGTCCCGCCATGGACTTGCAATGAAACGACATGCTATACTGCCTAATTCTGTTGACGTTGATATTTTTTCATACATTCCTGAAAATCAGCTTATTGAAAGTCCTTTTTTCTATCATGTTTCCAACTTCGTTCATGAGAAAAATGTACTCGCTTTAGTTGCCGTTTTTGAACAATGTTGGAATGAAGGCATGCAGTACCGTTTGATTTTAAGTGGAGATGGTCCGGATGCTACAACCGTCAAGAACCGCTACATCCACCGAATTGAAGAAGGTAAGTTGCAGTTAACTGGCAGATTAACTCCTGAAAAAATTGCAAGCTATATGCAACAGGCCACCGCATTTGTACTTTTTAGCTTATTCGAAGGGTTGCCCTGTGTGATGCTTGAAGCTTGGTGCACCGGTTTACCCGTGATTGCTCCAGCAACGGGAGGAATTCCGGAAGTGCTGAATTCGGATAACGGCATACTACTACCTACTAATGATGGCGAGGCCCTTTACAAAGCGGTTTGGGCAATCGATAGAGGGGCGCTTACCTTTGATCGGCTTCAAATCCACACACAAGCGAAAGCGAAATATGCTTCCTCGTCTGTTGGCCAGACGCTTTTCAATTTTCTACAGCTAAATAATGAGTAGGTTTCTTAGCCTCTTGCTTAGTCGGGCTGGAATGTTTGCTTCCAACGGATTGATGATTCTACTCACGGCTCGTTGGTTGGGCGCTGCCGGTCGGGGTGAAGCTAGCTTGTTATTAGCGGCTATTTCCATTAGTGGATTAATCGCTCAAATCCCGGCAGGCATTGCACTCGTTTATTGGATGCCCCGATTTAGCCATCGTAAAGTTTTTAAACTTGGGCTGATAACACAGCTTTTCATGGCTTTAATGCTTGGGATTGTTATGGGGCCGTTGTACGGATTTTTAGGCTTGCTTCATCACTTAACGCATCTTTTTCGGTATTTTTTATTAGCCTTTAACCGGATGGAAGAAGATGCTTGGGTTTATGTGATTCAAGGTGTTTCTCAAGTATTGCTTTTCATATTATTTCATTCCATTTCTAGTTCAGATGGCCATTCTAATTTTATCTGGGCCTTTGCATTATCTCAGCTTTTAGGATTAGCATTAGGTTTCTTTTGGTTTATAAAAGCCAAAAGAACTAGAACCAACGATCTTCCAGAATTGAATGGCAATGAAATAAGGCATTTTTTAGTTCAAGGTGCTGAAGTTCAGGGCGGAAATATACTTTACCTGATGATGACCAGATGGATGTTTTTCAGGTTAGAACAAAGTTCAACATTAGCCAACACGGGAGTTTTTTCAGTGGCTATTGCGGCTGTAGAGGCGCTGTTATTAGCTTCTTCCTCTATGGCAGCAATGCTGATGAATCAAATTGCACAAGACAAAGAGCCAGATAAAATGAAAAAGAAAGCCGTTCAGGTTTCCAGGCTTTCGTTTTGGGTGACCACCTCCGGTTTGATAATAGTATGCTTTCTACCAACTCGATTTTGGACTACGTTGTTAGGGCCAGAATACGAATCATTAGCTTCCTTACTTCGCATATTAAGCCCTGGAATAGCTTTAATGGCACTGTCAACGGTTTTACTTCATGCTTATTCAGGGTTAGGAAGATATAGGATCAATTTAATGGTTGTTGGAGCTGCCTTGGTGATAAGTTTAATTTTCTCATATTGGCTGATGAAGCCAGAATATGGCCTTTACGGAGCCGGGATTGTAGCCACAATTGCTTACTCTTCTTTGGCATTGCTGGCGTGGATTCGGTTTGTTTGGGAGTATAAAGTGAAGTTCAGTTACTGGCTTCCGGATTCAACAATGTGGACAACTTTAACCCAATATGTGCGGAATAGGCGGTTTTTTTCTTAAAAAAGCTAACGGGTGGTCGGTGCCTGAAGTACTTAGCAGGTTTAACAGTGCTCTTGCACACCGTGGGCCTGACGACGAAGGGTACGCCCTTTGGGATGAAAACTGGAACCTTACGTTGGCCGGTGGTAATAATACTGATGAGGAATGGTTTAAGTTGCCGGGTTCTCGCCGCCTTCTTCGTGAATTGCCTGATCAGCATTGGTCTGGAGGGATGTTACACCGAAGATTGTCGATTCTCGATTTAAGTGTTTCAGGCCATCAGCCTTATCCATTGGATGAGCAGTCTGCGTTAACTTACAATGGGGAAATCTATAATTTTCGAAGCCTTCTTCCCAGTTTTCAAGCTAATTCCGCGACAGATACAGAAGTTTTAGCGGCTTTTTTGTCAATTAATGGATTAAACCGACTTGACGAGTTAGACGGAATGTTTGCTTTTGGATGGTTGGATGTGAAGAACGAAGTTTTAACGCTGGTTCGAGACCGAATGGGTGTTAAACCGCTTTACTATATAAACACCTCTGCTTTTTTTGCTTTTTCATCAGAGCCTTTTCCTTTACATTCATTACTTAAAATAAATCCAACTCCTTCATATTCATTAATTTCCGACTATTTAATTCGGGGAATTGTTGAACATAATGGATCAGGCTTTTGGGAACCGGTTGAAGAGTTAAAACCAGGTGAGTTGCTCAGCTATGAGTTGAAAACAGGAGTTGTTTCGAAACATCACTGGTTTAATGCTGATAGTGTTGAAAAAAAACCTCCTACGATAGCCAGAAGGGAGCTAGAAGATTCTCTTCAAAAAAGTGTTTTACTTAGGTTACAGAGTGATGTTCCAATAGGATGCAGCTTATCCGGTGGATTAGATTCAGGAATAATAACTGCCATTTCGCGCTTGCTTAAGCCCAATGAACCTTTAAAGGCATTTACAGCAACGTGGCCAGGGCATCCCGAAAGCGAGGCAGAACTTGCCCGTATGGTTGCCGTTAAAACCGGCGCTGAATGGATTGAAGTGCCGTTGCTTACATCGAATCTTGAGCATTATTGGAGTGAAATAACCCGTTTTCAGGGTTATCCATTAATTCATACCAGCACACTGGCTCAAGGAAAGGTTATGCAAGCTGCTGCAAACCAAGGGATTAAAGTAATGTTAGACGGCCAGGGTGGAGACGAACTTTTTGGCGGTTATCGGCATCATGCGTTGATGCAGAACCAGAGTTTAGTCTACTTGATTAAAGCCTTAATGGAAAGCTTGATATCAAAGCTGTATCCTTCGTTTCGTTTAGCTTTTCACCCAATGGGTAAGTGCTGGAAAGGTCGTTTGCCGGAAGGACTTCCAATTGCTACTTACAGAACTTCTTCTTCTCTAAGAAGTTTGTTGATAGAAGAATCGTATGGTGAGGGGTTGAAAAATCTTTTAAGGTGGGCAGATCGAAGTGGAATGGCTTATGGAATAGAAAGTCGATTTCCTTTAGCAGACAGTCCTGACCTACAATCTGTGGCATTTAGCCTGGCAGATTCTGATGCCATCAGTGAAGAATGGACTAAGCTAGCCTTAAGAAAACTTGCATCGGAATACCTACCAAAGGAGATTGTATGGAATCGGATTAAATCAGCTTATGGAAGCCCTCAAACGGCCTGGATTGCAGAAAGTTGGAAAAACTGGCTGAGCGAACTTCATCCAAGCATTCATGAGTTTCTGGATGTCGAAAAACTTAAATCTATTGTACCGATTGCAGTTAAAAGCGGAAGAACCGATTGGGTTTTCAGAATAAAGGCGCTTTCTGAATGGATGAAAGTGTATTATCACTGATTTTAGAGAGATTTAGCATTTCATTATTGGCCGTTGTGATAAATACCCCATATTAACCAGCTAAATTGCGGGAGTAAGGCATCGAAGAATGAAGATTAAAGCCTATGATTTGTATGCTCTGATGGAAGGACACGATGTGTTGCTGTCCTTCAAGGGAGAAATTACCTCAGAGCTTATGACTTCTATCTTTCAGATTGTTGAAAACAAACTGAATGAAATAGATGAAGATCCTAAAATTAAAAAGAAGGTTTACAACATCATGGTTGAATGCCTTCAAAACCTCTATCATCACATGGCAGAGTCAGGTTCTGACCAAACTCTGGCGAAATTAAATAAAGGCCAAGCACTTTTCTTGATTGCCAAACAGGGAGAGCATTTCTTCATTTCAACTGGAAACTACATCCGTAAAGAAGATGTATCCACGTTGAATAGTAAGCTAGAAAGAATCAAAAGCATGAGCAGAGATGAACTTCGAGAGTATTATCGAGAGATTTTGCATAATGAAGAGCTTTCTGCAAAAGGCGGTGGTGGTTTAGGAATCATCGATATCGCCCGAAAATCTGATCAAAAAATCAGTTACGATTTCAAGGAAATTGATCAAAATTTCTCCTTTTTTAGCCTCGAGGTAATTATTGGCTAAACTTAAAGCATTCATGAACGATTTTCATTTGGCCGCAACGCCCAAAACACCGTTGGTTCAGTTTAATTCAGCTTCCGGTATTTTACGATTGGAAGGAAAGTCTATTCCTGAAAACTCTGTTGAGTTTTATCGTCCCTTGCTCGAATGGTTGGAAGAATATGCCCAACAACCCGCAGCCAACACGGTTCTTGAGCTCTGTCTCGAATACTTTAATACTTCCAGTTCCAAATGTATTTTGGATTTATTTCGAAAATTGGAACAATTGAAATCAACCAATCCAGTTGCTATTTTTTGGTATTACGATGCAGATGACGAGGATATGAGAGAAGTTGGGGAAGATTATCAGGCACTGTTACAAGTCCCCATTACACTAGTTGCGCTCGAAGAATAGAGGATAAATTAATTCTTCCTTCTATTTAACCAAGTAGCTAAGCGTGCAGGAATATCGAATAGGAGTGAGGTAAAAAGTAATCCGCTCATTAACCAGATGATTATAAGGTTGAAAGTGTAAGTGCTAAGAACACTGTTACCTAATCGTTTATCTGCAACAAGAAAAGTTGCTGATAGGGCATTTTGTTGAAATGGATCTATATAAGCCCTGTCTTTCAAACGAATGATTTTACCTCCGTCCATCTCAATTGGTTGAAGCGAGAAGGTCATCATTTCGTTTAGTTTCTCATTTACATTCGCTTGTTTATACGCAGTTAGTGCCTGATCTCCTCCTAATTGCTTTGCCATAGCCTGTAACTTGATTTCCTTCAAATCAGATTGCTGCTTATATAATTTGCGGTATTTAAGTCCTATTTTCTCTATTAGTTGTTCCCGGTAAACTTTGTTTTGAGTTACGAGTGCTGGGTTCACCGTAAGTTTTAAAGCCTTCGCTTCGTTAACTAAAGCTGAAATTGCCGAAGTACGTTCTTTGTCTGATCCTGAAATACTCTTCTCTTGTATTAAGGACAACCAAGGGGATTTTTTGTAACTGGCCTCAGCCAAGAGTTTCTGATGTTCAAATACTGCTTTTTCAAAGGAATTTTCCTTGAACTGGCGGGTCATAAACGCTTCAAATGCCCATCGACTTACCATAAAGTCGCCAACAACCGGAACAGATTCTCTTCCAGAAAATGTTGGATTTAGTTGGTCAAAGCGGATAATTGCACCACTAAGAATCATTTGTGGGATAATCAAGAATGGAATAAGGATGTAAACGGTTATGGCAGACTTAAGTCCAGCAGAAAGGTTTAATCCAATCAAATTAGCCACACATGAGGTGCTAAACATTACCCACCAACTACTGATGTAACTATCAGGAATTTCGAGTATGCTGTGCGAGATGATTACGAATAAAGCAGATTGAAGTGCTGAAATTCCTGCCAGTATTCCCAATTTGGAAAACAAGTAGGCCGAATGTTCTAAGTGTAAAAAGCGCTCCCTTTTCAGAATTTTCCTATCCTTCAGAATCTCTTCTGCACTTACCATAAGTCCTAGAAAAAACGCTACCAGAACGCTGACAAAAAAGAATGCGGGAATATTACTGTTTGCACCGAAGGTGTAGAGTTTATCGGTTGCGTGATAACGAAACAAACCTGCCAGTAAAAGTGCTAACAAAGGAGCTTCTAACAAATTCAGCCACACGTATTGCCGATTTTGCCATTTAGATTTTAAATCTCTTAAACAGAAAACCAGCCATTGTCCTAGCCAAGGAGGGGCTTTAAAACTTTTGCTCCAGAAATTGGAAGTAGCTTTAATTGCTAGAGTTTCCTGCTTTTGCCCATCTAAGTAGTAATCATGCCACTCAGCAGGAGCGATTCGGCGCGTTGTTGTTTCTCGACCGTATTCATCTACTACCTTGTTCTCGATAATGTTGAAAACCTGTTCCGGGTTTACATGTCCACAAAGCAGGCACGTACTCTCAGAAGCATTTACATGATTGACGATGGTTTTAAAATATACCACTGCATCAACTGGATTTCCGTTATAAATCAGGTATCCTCCCTGATCCAATATTAAAAGCCGGTCAAAAAGCTTAAAGATTTCAGATGATGGCTGATGAATCACTACGAAGACCAGTTTACCCCGCAAGGCAACTTCTTTAAGCAAATCCATGATCATTTCCGAATCACGAGACGATAAACCGGAAGTAGGTTCATCTACAAACAACACTGGGGGTTCCCTGAGCAATTCTAACCCGATGTTCAGGCGTTTACGTTGTCCGCCACTCAGCGTTTTGTCTAACGTATTCCCGACTTTCAAGTGTTTTACTTCATTAAGTCCTATTGCAATCAGTAAGTGGTCGATTCGTTCTTTTAGCTCTGACTCCGACAAATGACTCAGGCAAAGCTTTCCGTTGTAGTAAAGGTTATCAAAAACGCTAAGGTCTTCCAGAAGTAAATCATCCTGAGATACATAGCCAATAACCCCTTTAAGTTGATTTTTATCAGTATGAAGATTTACACCGTTCAAGAGTACAGCGCCGCTATCTGGCTTTTGAGCGCCATTGAGAATGCTGAGTAAAGTCGATTTTCCTGCGCCACTTCCACCCATTATGGCCACAATCTTTCCGGATTCTTCTGCAAAGGAAAGTGGATGCAAGGCCTGTTTTCCACCCGGAAACACTAAAGTGAGGTTCTTAGCTTCGAAATGAATAGGAGAAGAATCTTCTGCAGCTAGAAAACAGGATTGTAAGTCAGAAAAGTACAAAGTGCCAATTCTGGGGCCTCTGAGCGAGGCTCCTGAACTCAAGAAATATACTTTCGAACGGGAAGTCAGTTGGCCGTTCAGGAACAGCTCACTTCCACACTGATGGCGCATTAGGAGCACACCCTGAGCTTTCTGCCAGCAAAAATGCAAGTCGCCATCAACCGGTAACTGCATGATTCGCGCTTCTTTGAATGCCGGACTTTCTTCGTGAGTGACAACTAATAGCCGGGGAGAGTCTTTGACTTCACTAAATTCTGATGTCACAAATTGAAACAACTCATCAAAATCATCTTGACTGAAGTTAAAGGTATCCGCAACTGTTTTTACGAAATCGAGTTCCTCATGAAGTATTTCGAAGTCTGAGTGGATAAACTCTAACAAACGAACCAGCACAACCAGCTTTTGGCTTTGGTTAAGCTCAGCGTTGATTTGAGTACAGATTCTCAGGATTTTAACAGAACTTACGGACAGCCGTTTCTCCGATTTGGAAGATTTTGCAGAACTGAGCAGTTCTTCGAGGTATTGGTCGAACAGGCGCAAGTAATTAACTACCTGTTCCTGATTAAGTTGAAGCCTTAAAAAGCTTCTAACGATGTCTCTTCCGGAAGCAGAAATGCCCTGAACGCTGGCCACTATGGCAAATAGCTGCATCAGGGCACGTAGAATGCTTTCGCTCACGCTTCCGGTGGGTTAGCCGTTTTCTAAAATAAGACGACCTATTATTGAATAACTACTTTACGGGCATTTTCAAGGACGCCTGCAAGGTTAGTGAGGGCTTTATTATCCAACATTTTACTGTCTTTTACTTCAGACAATGCAGTGTTGATTGCCTGTAGCGCTTTGGCAACCTCGGCAAATTCAGGCTTATCGTTCATGCCTTCCAATAACTTAAGGATGTTTTCAAGTTCGAGGCGAGATTCAAAGATTTTGTTGAATAGAAAATCGGTTTTCGCGTTTCTAGGAAGGTTTTTCAACGTTTGAGTAGCCAAATACTGACTTTCAACATAAGTTCCGATTGCAACAAAAGTTGCAGTCTCTAAACGGGAGTTGTTGGTTAGATACTTAGAAGTCTCAGAGAAGATTTCATTCGTAATCTGACGCATAGAATCTTTGTTATCAATAACCGAGTTAATGTATTCTGAGGAGAATTTTTCGAAACCCTGAGCCGCATCTAAATCAGTAGCGAGTTTGCGAACAGCTTCCATGTACGGACCAGCTTCTGAACCTTTTTCAAAAGCGGAGAGTGCTATTAAATCAAATCCGTAAACGCCAAAATTTAACCCTTTCTGGCCACTTTTAGTATAATTGGAGACATTCGATGGGTTGTTGAGCATGCTTTTGTCCAACTTAATACCCGCTTCTTTCATTGCGTCCACTAGGGCATAGGGAGCAGGAATATCAGCTAGAATTTTCCAGAAACGATAATCGTCAACTTCGTTGATGGTATCGGCAGCAGCAGCAGCATCTGAAGTGCTTTTCTCCTGGTTGCCGCATGAGAAAAGTCCGAATGCCGTAACCAGTAGCAGCGGCAGAAAAGAGAGTTTTTTCATATAGGGAGCGATTTTTTTCAATTCTCTACAAAGATGTAAGACTTGTTCAAATTCTCACTATTACAATGCAATCTCTCAGGGAATTCTTAGACCCATTACACAAACATCATCTAATTGCTCATTATTTCCCCTCCATTCCTCGAATCGTTCTTCTAATAGAATTATTTGCTTGTCCATTGGAAGTGTGTGGATGCTTTCAAGGAGGAGCTTGAAACTTTTAACCATCATCTTTTTACCCTTAGGTCCTCCAAACTGATCGGCATATCCGTCTGAGAATAAATAAATTGCATCACCGGAGGCAAGTGTTATCGAATGTTCTTCAAAGGCTATTTTCCTATCGAGATTATCGCCTCCGATGGCCCTTTTGGTGCCTTTAAATTCTTCCAGTTCGGCAGGTTCAGAAGCGTTTCTGATTAGATAAAGCGGACGTAAAGCACCTGCAAAGGTTAATTTTTTTGTGGCCGGCTCAAAAACGGCAATCAATGCGTCCATCCCATCTTGAGTTCCCAAGCCGTGCATGTTCTGTTTGAGTGTTTCGTTAACCCACCTGTTCATTTCAGTGAGTATTTCGGCAGGTGAGGTTATTTCGCGTTCTGCTACAATTTGATTCAGCATCATCGATCCAATCATACTCATCAATGCCCCTGGTACACCATGACCGGTACAATCGATGACTGCAAACAACACTTTGTCGGAGAGGCTATGTACAAAGTAAAAATCGCCACTCACCACTTCTTTCGGTTTAAGAAGGCAATCGCAATCCGGAATTACCAACCTTAACCGATCTAATGAGGGCAAAATGGCGGACTGTATCCTACTTGCGTAGTGTAAACTATCTTTAACTTCTTGGTTCTTAATTGATATTATCCTGTTTTGTTCAACTACTTCTGCAGTTCTTAAGATTACCTGTTTTTCTAACTCTGATTTCTGATCAGCCAATATTTGCTGCTTTTCTTGCTCTTTTTGAAGATTAAGATTAGAAAGCTCCTTAACGTTAACCAACTGTTTTTTAAGGCCTTGGTTGGTTTTGGAAAAATCAAAAGCGAGGTAAACGGTGACTGAAAGCGGAAGACTCATAATGGCAAGAGCCACAAGCGTGAAGAAGCCAATTAGAATGGCAATAATCCCATTCCCGTCGTTTGATCCTGCCCAAAATGCGCCGAAAATCAACCAGAAAAAAGCAAAAAGTAAGAAAATGGTAGAACCCAGAACCCCTGCTCCAACATATCGGCTTCCTTCCATTTTTCGATTCAAGGCTTTTATTGACAACCGAAACGAATCGATATAGACTAATACTGCGAGTAAACCTAATAAACTGCTGCGGTTCTCATTTTCTAAAATCGTCAGAACGGTTACTAAAACAGCTATTGCTACCTGAAATAGATAAAACTTACTTTTCATGTCTTTGAACAAAACATAGAGAAGGGAAATAAGCGTAATAAGATATACAGGAAGGATAAAGTCTGAATAAAAATGAATTCGAGCTGAAATATCGGGATTGTGGATATTGAAGTAAACAACGGGCAGAAGGTAGATAAGCGCCATACTTCCGATGAAGAAGCTATAAAACAGGTTGAAGGTTTTGCTTCTTTCGAAAAGGTAAATCATTAGATGAACCACAAAAAGTGCTGAGAAGAATCCGAATAAAGCCGCAGGGAAACCCATTATAAACTTGGTATAAGTGATTTGATTGCTAATGGATTCACCCATTTCATCTAAACTAACACTAAACCCTCCTTTCAATGGGCTATGATCTGAATACCGAATAGCTAAGAGGTGCAACTGGGTATCTAGTAAAGCAATTGGAACTGGTAAATCGTGGGGATTGTAACGTTCTTCCTGACTTGCTACTTGTGAAACTTTACCGAAATCAGCCAGCTTTTGTCCGTCGAGATAAATCTCACTGGCTCCGCTTTGCTTAAGTTCCATTCCTATTGGCTTTCCAATCATGGAAGCTGGAATCTTGATATAAATTCTGAACCACCCTATTGGATAAGTCGAATGAAGGGTTTGGAAGTAGCCCTTACGAAACATCCATTTCTTTTCAAAAGCTACTTTTTCAGGATCTTTTTTCCGTTTGCTTTTTTTAGGCTTGTCCTCTTCATCTGCATTATCCTCTTCTTCATCCTCATTTTTGGAAGCCTGCGCCTTCGATTTAGCTTTTATTTCCTCAATCTGTTCAGCAAAGGTTTTCCAGTGACTATCCTGATAAGAAAGCGATTTCCATTGACTACTATCGCCAGGGTGATACCGCCAGAATTTATCCAGTTCAACTGAAGTACTGCTTAGCGAAACTTTTAAACCAAAACTTTCGGATTTCTTTTTAACCTTTTTCCCAAGACTAAGATTATCTAGACTAAAATAAACGACAGTATCTTCCTTGGGAGTTAGTTGAGAAAAGCTTAAAATGGGTAAAAGTCCGAAAAGAAGCAAAAAGAAAGGGCGTAGTTGAATCTTCATAACGAGGATGCACTAAGCTAACCAATATGTGCATTGCTTAGAACAATCATCGAATGGCAATAACGCAACTTGGGCTAACGGGTATAAAAATTTTTACTCGCTTCGTGATAAGCTATTGATCTTGATTTGTCCGGATTGTAGAGGTATAAACTTCGGATTATAGTATCAATAGGTGGTTTTCTCAATCCATAAGTTGTTAGATATCGAACTACCGGGCTGTTCTCGAATGAACTGATTTCCAAAACTTCCCAAAGAAACATATTCGTATTGTTGGGTAGCTCTGGTAAAATAAGGGTCACTTTTCCTTGCTCTGATAGCAGTTCAGGAGCTCGAAAAAGTATATCATTAGCACTTAATGACAAGGTTTGACGTGCCGTTTGTCTTGCTTTGTCGGGTGTTTGAGCGTTTGGTAT
This sequence comes from Chitinophaga pinensis, assembly GCA_943373175.1. Classification (GTDB taxonomy): domain Bacteria; phylum Bacteroidota; class Bacteroidia; order UBA7662; family JAIXUI01; genus JAIXUI01. The sequence continues at coordinate 29,806 of CALSBM010000035.1, forward strand.
AAAGTAAGGAGGGTTGCTTACTATCCAATCAAAACAATGCTTACTCTCAAAGTGATTAAAATCGGCTTTCAAGACTCTTAGCCTTGCAGAGAATGGAGATTGTTTGAAGTTATCCTCGGCAAGGGAAACAGCGTCTTCCAATAGGTCGATAGCCGTTACTTCAACTTCCGGAAACCGGTTAGCCAAGAGCAAGCTAATTAATCCTGTTCCTGTACCTACTTCCAGTATTTTACTCCGAGGTTGAACCTGGGTAAAAATGCCTGCTAGAACGCCATCGGTTCCAACTTTAAAGACGCCTTTTCGCTGTTCTACACTGAAGTCTCTGAATAGAAAGCGGGAGTCGTCACGCATACTTAATGTTAAGGAGCCAATCGCTCAATTTGCCACAAGCCAGAGTCGTCTAAACGGTACCTCAGTCTATCGTGTAGTCTGCTTTGTCGCCCTTGCCAGAACTCAATGCTATCGGGAACTAAGCGGTAACCGCCCCAATGTTCAGGACGTGGAATGTGGTCATCGGTGCCAAACTTAGCTTGAAAAACGTTCATTATCCGTTCAAGTTCTTCTCTGTTTGGGATTACTTCACTTTGAGGAGAAGCCCAGGCTCCGAGGCGGTTGCCCAGTGGCCTGGAGTGAAAATAATTATCGCTTTCATGCGCGTCTGTTCTTTCAACTTTCCCTTCAATCCTAATTTGCCGTTCTAGTTCTGCCCAGAAGAATGTTAATGCGGCAAAAGGATTGTTGGCTAAATCTTGCCCTTTTCTACTGTTGTAGTTGGTGAAGAACCTTAGTCCTTGATCATTCATTCCTCTTAGCAAAACTATCCTGCCCGATGGCCTTCCTTGACTATTAACGGTACTGAGGTGCATGGCGTTTGGTTCCAAAACTTTGGTGTGTATGGCTTCGTGTAGCCAACGTTCCAAAAGCTCGTATGGACTCGCGGTAGCATGGGT
>CALSBM010000036.1:0-30369 GCA_943373175.1 Chitinophaga pinensis
CTTAACTTCCTGAAATGCAACATACAAGCATCTTCATTATGATATTTTTCCGTGAATTCTTTGAGTGTCATCTTCTTTTTTTTTTCAAAGATCAACCCTCACATTGTCACCTTATGACAGACCATTTTTAGCTTTGCGTATATTCATTAAATAATATACCAGAAGCATTGAACAGTCTTGGATATTATTACGAATTTGGATTAGGTTGTTCCAAAGACTTAACGAAGGCTTTTAAATGCTACAAGAAATCTTCTGAACTTGGTTATGATATCGCCAAGAAGAATTTAAGGAAGTTTAAAAAACAATATCCAGCATTGAAATAATTCTTTTTTTGCTTTTGACTATCATTTGAATGTATGAATTGAAAGTACGCTTAGGTAAAATAAATCATATGAATATCCACAATCGTAAAAGCCCTTTAGATTGGCCAGTTTCCCGCAGATTGACGCAAATTTCAAGATGGCTGTTAGGGTAGTTCGCAACGCAGATTAGCGCAAATCTGCGTATGAATCGGCGCAAATCCGCGGGAAAAGTCCCATGTGAAAAAACTAAGAAGTTTGTCATTGAATAGCTTTTTACGATAATGCATATTCATTAAATCATAGAGATAGAATCGTCGATGTTTCTACATCTTATAGCACAGTATTTAATTTCTTGTTTTCTGGGACTGCCTCGCCTCTATGCTGCCTTTTCAGTGGACATGCCGCATGGATTTTCCTCCAGCCTTTTCAATCTACCAAAACATTCTGGGGAAATCTACTCTGGCATGTCCCTACCTACTGCATCGTTGGGGTAGGTGATAGCGGAATAGTGCTATCAAAATCGGAGTTTCCCGCTCCTACATCACAGAAGGTAGGGACACGGCACAGCGTTTTTCCTTGCGAATGATTGAATAATGGAATATGGAATGGAAATACGCCCGACGTGTCCGGTGGAATGTTGTAATTGCCAGCCTGTGCCCATTTACACCGCCATGCTATCATTTTCTGGGGAGATGCCCTATGGATTTCAAAGCCCGTTTTGCATACCAACTGCCCGACCCATCGTCCCAGTAGTTCGACCGAGTTTCCCAATGGCTCGACCCATCGTCCCAATAGTCCGACCCATTCTCCCAATAGTTCGACCGAGTTTCCCAATGGCTCGACCCATCGTCCCAATAGTCCGACCCATTCTCCCAACAGTCCGACCTGTTCTCCCAGTGGTCCGACCGAGTTTCCCAACAGTCCGACCTGTTCTCCCAATAGTCCGACCGAGTTTCCCAACAGTCCGACCTGTTCTCCCAATAGTCCGACCCATTCTCCCAACAGTCCGACCTGTTCTCCCAGTGTTCCGACCGAGTTTCCCAATCGTCCGACCTGTTCCCCTAGACGTGTTACTGAGTTTCCCAGTCGTGTTACTGAGTTTCCCAATCGTTCTACTGAGTTTCCCAGTCGTGTTACTGAGTTTCCCAATCGTATTACTGAGTCTCCCAGTCGTGTTACTGAGTCTCCCAGTCGTGTTACTGAGTTTCCCAGTCGTGTTACTGAGTTTCCCAGTCGTATTACTGAGTCTCCCAGTAGTGTTACTGAGTCTCCCAGTCGTGTTACTGAGTTTCCCAGTCGTGTTACTGAGTCTCCCAATCGTGTTACTAAGTTTCCCAGTCATGTTACTGAGTTTTCAAATCGTACTACTGTGTTTCCCAGTCGAGTTACTAATCTTTTTAGTGTCGATACTGGTCTTAAGTGCCAATGGGACAAGTTTCCAATCCACCACGCCGAAACGCGCCCGACGTGTCCGGTGAAATGCGGCAATCGCCAGCCTGTTTCCAATAAAACCACCATCCAAGTAGAGACGACATTTATGGCGTCTCCTATTTTTGAACAGCGATTTACAAAGCGTAAATATCCGTCATTCAAGTGCATCCATTACACCTACGATATACTTCCGGTAAAGTAACCCAGATGGCCTTCCAGCAAAACCGCCCAAATCAGTTCTTCCACCGCTATTTACTCCACCCTTGAAAAACTATTTCTCACATAGTTAAATGCTGAAATAATTTATTTTTAATTGTTCGAAATATGCAGTATTCGTTTTTTTTAGAAATAAAACCGTGTATTTCTTGACATGTTTCCAGAGAAAGCAGCCAACAACCAAATGCCTCTTTTTAGAGACACTTTGGATCAAAGAGCGTCCCTTTATATCCTTGCTGAGAAGATTGACTGGAAGCGCTTTAATGAGGTTTTCTTGTCCCTGTTATACCAAGACAATGGCCGCCCCGCTAAGCCTATTCGCAGGATGGTGGGGTTGTTGATTTTGATGTATCTGCGCAATCGCTCAGATGTGTTTGTGGTAGAGGAGTGGTTTTTTCAGGCTCGACTAATGGAGAAATGCAAGCGCAGATTCCCGCAGATCCATTCTGTCCTGTAATTTGCTTATTCTATCAAGCAGATTTGCGAGAACTTTTTAAATCCACAGGTATTTCCCGCAGATTTTCGCAGATACGAAGTTTTCCTTAATGGAGAAATGCAAGCGCAGATTCCCGCAGATTTTCGCAGATACGAAGATTTCCTTAATGGAGAAATGCAAGCGCAGATTCCCGCAGATCCATTCTGTCCTGTAATTTTCTTATTCTATCAAGCAGATTTGCGAGAACTTTTTTAATCCGCAGATATTTCCCGCAGATTTTCGCAGATACTAAGTTTTCCTTAATGGAGAAATGCAAGCGCAGATTCCCGCAGATTCATTCTGTCCTGTAATTTTCTTATTCTATCAAGCAGATTTGCGAGAACCTTTTAAATCCACAGGTATTTCCCGCAGATTTTCGCAGACACTAAGTTTTCCTTAACGGAGAAATGCAAGCGCAGATTTCCGCAGATTCATTCTGTCCTGTAATTTTCTTATTCTATCCAGCAGATTTGCGAGAACTTCAATTTCTACTTGTATAAACCTTCGGGAAAAGTGCCTTTTGAAGGATGCAATAAACCGTTATACAAAAGTGTAAATTCATTGAATCAATTATTGTCAATCATATCATCTCAAAAGATTATACGAATAGCCTTGATTAAGGTGTTATTCATCCAACCTTAAACCCCATGTTAGATACTTCTAAACTAAGAAACAGCCTGATGTTTAAACTGGTACTTCTCACAGTACTGGCACTTTTACTACTCATTCCATCCCTTTTAATCTCCGGTTTGGTCGGTGATCGAGAAAGCCAAAAGGAGCAGGCTACCGCCGATATTGCGGCTAAATGGGCCGGAATGCAGCAACTCACCGGCCCGTTTATCAGCATTCCTTATACCAAGTACATCCAAATTAATGCGGGCACTGGCAAACCTAATCGGGTAGAATCGGTGACGGAGTACTGGCAATTACTGCCTGAGCAGTTAACCATTTCGGGAGCCATCACCCCTGAAAAGCGCCATCGTGGAATTTTTGATGTGATGGTGTATAAGTCAGTTGTTCAGTTAAAAGGCCGTTTTAGTTTGCTCGATTGGCGTAAACCTGAGGTGCCAGAGTCGCAGATTCATTACGATCGTGCTGAGTTGGTGATGGGCATTTCTGACCTCCGAGGGATTAAGCAACAGCCGTCTATCCAGTTCGGCAACGCAACGCCTGAGTTTAAAGCAGGAGTCACCGACAACCAAATAGTCGCCAGTGGCGTACATGCTCCAATTCCTGTTCAATCACTCACTGATTTGGTAAAGCCATTCGAAATCAGCCTCAACCTCAACGGCAGCCAAAGCCTGAAAGTAGTGCCGATGGGAAGGCAAACTACCGTAGCGATGCAATCTTCCTGGCCTTCTCCCAGCTTCAATGGCAGCTTTCTGCCCGATGAGCGCAAGGTTTCAGACCAAGGGTTTAGCGCCCGTTGGAACATCCTTCACCTCAACCGCAACTTTCCGCAATCGTGGACTTCAACCCGCTATAACCTCGACGAAAGCGCTTTTGGCTTAGACTTGCTAAGCTCCGCCGGAAACTATCAGAAAATTTATCGTGCACTCAACTACGCCCTTTTGTTTATTGGTTTCACCTTCCTCATCTTCTTTTTTGTGGAAGTACTGAGGAATATGCACGTTCATCCTCTGCAATACCTGTTAGTGGGCTTCGCCTTGCTGGTGTTTTTCACCCTGTTACTTTCTTTTTCCGAATACATGAGTTTTAACTTAGCCTACGGCATTGCAACACTCGCCACCCTCGGTTTAATTGGCGGCTATGTAAAAGCCATTCTTCAATCGGCTTCTATGGCAGGATTTATCACCACTCTTTTGGGGCTGCTTTACACCTTCATTTTCATTATTCTTCAGATGGAAGATATGGCGCTGCTCATCGGCAGTATCGGCATGTTTTGCATCCTTACTACCGTTATGTACCTCTCGAGAAAAGTGGACTGGTACGGCTATGGGAAGCAAAATGCTGCTTAACTCAGTCCAAAGAAAAAGGCTGGCTCTTTCGAGTCAGCCTTTTTAATAATAGAAATTCTGGGTTAGTCCAGCATCACATGCCTACGAAGGCAGCGTACTTCAACTCCTGTATAGCCGGTGCAAAGAGGGACAAGGGTGCAAACAAATTCTTTACTAAAGTCTATTTTATCCCCATCGGAGTAGCTGGCAAGTACTTGCTGATTCACTGGCTCAAAGAACGTAGAGTCCGCCTTTTCAATGTATCGCAATTGACACGATGGGTGAGTACGGACAATGCCGGTTTCGTTACAATCTTCTAAAGAATAAATACGCTCAATACAAGTAAGGCGCACTTTTTTGGCCAGATGAGCACGCGGATCAATAGCAAGGCAAATCACCATCGAATCGCAAGCTGTTGGCCCCTGGAGCAACTGATACGCCACCGAAACTCGGGTTCCGGCCTCAACTGTAGGCACATTCAGGTTCGTGAGTATTTGGCAAGGCTGTAACAAAAGACCATTATCCAACTCAATATAATAACCATTCAATGCACTCGCAGCGCATATAATTTGCACAACCGTTCCGGAATCGGTACAAGCCTGAAGCCCGCCGCCAGTGTTAATCGGAGGTTTTATCGGTGGAACCTCATTTTTGGTGCAGGAGGTAAGGCCAACTGAAAGTGCAGCAATGAATGCTATGAGTAATAGGAAGAAATGTTGCTTTCTCATGTTGTTTGGGTTTTGCTCCTTAGACAAACCTGATGTTTAAAATGCTGCATCAGGGTGTAAAATTAACTTTTGCTTTGATTAAATGAATATCCACAATCGTATTAGCCCTTTAGGCTGTCAAGTTTCCTGCATATTGATGCAAATTTCAAGTTGGCTGTTAGGGTAGTTTCCTAAGCAGATCAGCACCAATCAGCGTGGGAGAAGTGCCAGGTAAAAAAGCTAAAAACGTGGCCATTGAATAGCTTTTTACGATAGTGTCTATTCGTTTGATTAATCAGTTTAGTAAGGCGAAAAGCTGAATTCATTTGAATCAACGTTCAAAGCATGAACCTTCAAGTTATCTAAAACTGAAAGCTCAAACCCGTTTCAACAGTAAGAAATCGAAATGCTTCATTCGGGGCATATTGCCTGTTTAGCGCAAAGCGAACGCCCGGACCAAAGCGCAAACCCCAACGTGGCAGGAATTGCCATTGTGCTTGTGCACTCATCAATCCATACCAAACAGCGGATTGTAGTCTGTCATTATTAGCAGTTGTTCTTATAGAAGTGCTGGTAGTAGTAAAGTCAAAGTGGTATTGTTGCGTCGATAAAGTGTAATTCAGGCTCGTTCCTGCACTAAAACGGTATCCCCATCGTCCAGACTTATGTTCCCATTGAACTAAAAATGGCCATTCCACTTGCTGCAACTGCATGTCTAAGTTTATGATGGAGGTAGTCAAGCTGGTGCTTATCCCTGTTCCGATTGCAAGTTGTTCCGGTTTCGAAAATTGCAGAAAATGGAGTTCTGAATAGCCAAACCCGGTAGCCAGACTAAACCCTTTACCGAGTTTTCGACTTACTAAAACCTGAATCACTTGACCTGAACGAGCATCATCGGGATTGGGAATATCCGCAATCCGGGCTTTCAGAGCTTCTAACAAATCTGGCGAGCTGTTCAGGTTGCGGGCGTTCCACGACACAAACAAGCTGTGTCCGAGCGTCAACTCCCAGTTACGGGTTGGTGTAGCAAAGTCTGTAGAACCTGTGCTTTCTCCCGAAATCCCCTTCTTAAATCCCTGATGCTGAACCACCTGAACAGGCTGATGTTCTGTATGATCATTATTCAAGCTATCCGAATTTGTGATAGTGGACGCAATCTGTGGTTGGTCTTCCATCTTTTCATCCCGCTTGCTCATGCGCGAATGGCCAAAAACTGTATCGGAAATCGAAGGGTTGTTTTCCCTGCCATGAGAAATCGGCGTTTCATCGGAAGCGAGGTTTGGGGTCGAAGTTGACGCTACTTCTTTTGCCTCTGAATCTTTTTCACTGGAGGCATTTGCTTGCTCGAAGTTTTTGTTTTGGGTCGAAGTTGAAGACGCGATGTTGGAACCGGAAGCGGTTACTCCGGAGGCATTTGCTTGCTCGAAGTTTTTGTTTTGGGTCGAAGTTGAAGCCGCCATGTTGGAAGCGGAAGCAGTTGATCGGGAAGTATTTGTGTTCTCGAAGTTTTTGTTTTGGGTCGAAGTTGAAGACGCGATGTTGGAACCGGAAGCGGTCACTCCGGAAGTATTTGTGTTCTGAAAGTTTTTGTTTCGGGTGGAAGTTGAAGCCGCCGTGTTGGAAGCGGAAGCGGTTACTCCGGAAGTATTTGCTTGCTCGAAGTTTTTGTTTTGGGTGGAAGTTGAAGCCGCCATGTTGGAACCGGAAGCGGTTGTTCTGGAAGTATTTGTGTTCTGAAAGTTTTTGTTTCGGGTGGAAGTTGAAGCCGCCATGTTGGAGCCGGAAGCAGTTACTCCGGAAGCATTTGCTTTCTGAAAGTTTTTGTTTTGGGTGGAAGTTGAAGCTGCGATGTTGGAACCAGAAGCAGTTGTTCTGGAAGCATTTTCATTCTTGAATGCTTGATTTCGGGTAGAAGAAGTTGTTGTTTCAACATTTGCCGAATCAATGGATAGCGCAGCAACCTGTTGTTCAGCCGGTAGTTGAACTTCAGCCTTAATCCTAAGCAGTTCATTAGAAGCTGATTTTTGTAGTGAGGTAGTGCACCATAATCCTGTGCCCAGTATCAGCAGAGCAGCCGTCCACCAATACGCCAATCGTTTACGACGACGACGCTTCATCTTCGCTTCCACCACCGAAAAGGTAGTCTGTGGAACCGGCTGGAATTCATCGGCTTTCTTTCGGAGGAAATCGGAAAAAGGGTCCTGGTTCATGGTTCAGCGGCTGATTGGGTAAAGGGATTGAAGTTTTTTCTCCAGAAGCTGTCGGGCTCGTGAGAACTGCGATCGGGAAGTGCTTTCAGAAATTCCCATAAGCTGCCCGATTTCAGCATGAGAGTAGCCTTCGATGGAGAATAAGTTAAGGACAGTGCGATATCCATCGGGAAGTTGACGGATGGCCAACATCACAACTTCCGCATCTAAAGCGTGATAGGCTTGTGGAGAAACATGAACAGCGGATTGTTGCACTTCATCTTCTTCAAGCACGATAAGTGTTTTGCGGCTTCGCAAATGGTTTAAAGCCTGGTTCACCATGATGCGGGTAAGCCAGGTTTGCAGAGCGGATTCTCCATTAAACGTGTGCAGTTTTTCGAATATCCTAACAAAGGCTTCCTGCATCACGTCTTCCGCTTCGTCTTGCCGGGAAATGTAACGCATGCAAACGCCCAGCATCCGAGGGGCATACCGGTTGTAAAGGCTTTCCTGAGCCTTTCTGTCGCCTTTAAGGCAGCCGTCGATAAGCTGATTGTCCGACAATAGGGCGAGTTTTTTTATTGGAAGCTGAACCACCGTGAGGCTTCTTGGTAAAAGACCGACACGCTTCGAGGTGAAAACGCTGCACGAGCATTCAACTTTATTTTAATGAATATCCACAATCGTAAAAGCCCTTTAGATTGGCAAGTTTCCCGCAGATTTACGCAAATTTCAAAATGGCTGTTTAGGTAGTTTCCAACGCAGATTAGCGCAAATCAGCGTATGAATCAGCGGGAATCAGCGGAAAAAGTGCCAAGTAAAAAAGCTCGGAACGTTGCCATTGAATAGCTGTGCATATTCGTTTATTTTAACATGACGTCTTTTTTTATTCCACTAAATCGTCTAACGCTTCCAAATCCAACACGGCATTTCCGTCATTGTCAATGAAAAAGGCTTTTTTGTACTTCTTGCCAAATATCAAATTCTCTGAAGCATAAGAATATCGGGTATGAACAACGGTAGAATACGTGTCGTCGAACCCTTTAATCATTACAAAAATTTCTAATTCTTCCGGTTTCAATCCTTCCAGTTTTCGATGGTGTAGCGGACTGTCGTGGTTAATGTCGTGCACTAAGGTCCAGTTCAATGGCATGAACGAGACTTTACTACGCTCAAGGGGTAATTCTAAATAGCTGCGGTGAAAGCCTTCAGGCCGATGTTCTCCAAACGCCACAAATACCCGCGCTTCAATGTCCACTAACATGCTCGGATTGCGGTTTGCCATTCGGAACATCAACTTTTGTATGCCATTGACCTCTGTTATCAAAGCATTTTTACTGAATCTTATTTTGGCTTTCGGATTCGAAAATCGTCCATAGCAAACTCCTGTAACTAACGCAAAAAGCAGTAAGCCTACTAATGCTTCTGTGGAAGCAATAAAACTGGTCAACACTCCGTCGGGCGCAATATGTCCGTAACCAACGGTAGTAAGTGTTTGTGCAGAGAAGAAAAACGCCCTCCAAAACGCGTTCATGTGTACTAAATCGCCGGAAAATACCAAGTGCTCGCATCCAATCAGTAGGTAAATGCAAGCAAATACGAGGTTAACAACGGTATAAAGCAGTATCACCCAAAAGAGGAAGCTGAACCAGGAAGTGTTGATTAAAAACTGATACAAATCCTTAATCGGTCGTCCGTTCAGCCTTCGGATGATATTGAAACTGCCATCAGGATTTATCATCCGTTTGGCACTTCGGTTATAACTTTCCCCGAAACCGGGATCAAGTAACTCTTTCATAGTTGGAAAAGTGGTGAGATGGCCATTCGTTGGCACTGCAAGTTGAGTAAAATTCGTGCATTTTACTGCCTTGAGTTAGATTAGGGTTGTTATGCTCCTTCTAAGTAGTAACGAAAATACCCCACAATCAATAAGCGTGGTTGCAAACCTTATTGAGCCATTAAGTTCATTTTAACACCGTAGTTTTCATTATGATAACAGTGCTTAAGGGTTTCAACTACGCTATGATAAAATATATGAATATCAACAATCGTAAAAGCCCTTTCAATTGAGAAGTTTCCCGCAGATTGACGCAAATCCGCGAGAAAAGTCCCATGTGAAAAAGATTGAAACCTTGCCATTGAATAGCTTTTTACGATAGTGTATATTCGCTTAAATAAATAAACAACTTAACCAACAAACATGGAAAATCAATTGGAGCAACAAGAGCAGAATACTCCTATGATGCTGAACAACCAAATGAAAAAGCATCTTTATGAAACAGCTAAATGGACTAATTTTCTCTCCTTAGTGGGATTAGTAGGTATTGCGATATTGATGGTTCTGAGCATTGCAATTATTGGAGGGTTTATAAGCCTTGGCGAGGAATTATCCGCACAAATTTCAAGAGCCTTAATTGGAGTGATTTACTTTCTAATTACCGCACTTTATGCTTACCCTACAATTCGATTGCTTCAGTTTTCCCGAAATCTTAAACGAGGCTTGCTTGAAAATGACGAAGATATTGTAACCACGTCATTCCAAAACCTGAAATCAGTATTCAAGTTCTTAGGAATTCTAACACTGATTCTTATCTGTATTTATGCGTTTATTTTTCTTATGGCTATAGTCTCAAAAGCTTTCCTAAATTGAAGTATAGCCGAATGGATAACCTCATTTTTTCCATTTAACTCCAAGGTTTCCGCTTTTCAAAGGATGAATTTATTTATCAGAACCACCAAAGCAACATGCTAGCGTCTGCTAATACGTAGCTCCAACGGTAGTCTTTGCGAATGAAGTAGCCAATCGATACCAGTAAAACGGAATGCAAAAAGGCAGTAGATAGAAAAACGGGCGCCTGAAGCAGCAGAAAGAGTTGAAGCAATGCTAATCCCGTCATCAATTGTCGAGGATGACGAAAAACCCGCTTCAACCACGCCGCTTGTGGGTCTTCTTTACGGTCTCTCCAGGAAAATAATAGGCAAAGTCCTAACAAATTCACAATATGCGGTGTCAGAATTAGCCAGGATATCGCTTCAAATAAACCTCCAGCACAGATCCAGGGAAGTAAAAACGCACCCCATACCCACGCTGCGGCAAGCACTATGGGTTTGTGATACAAAAACTTGAGCGGAATTACCGCTGCCATTTTCGGAATCTTCGGGCCAGTGTATGCCAGAGGTAAAACCGCAGACAGTAAATACATCTTCCATGCTTGTTGAAAAGGGATTAATGTAAACACTGCAACAGCCAGCAACAAAAGCACAACCCCAAGCATAAAGCGGCGCCAGGATATTGGGAAAGACTGTCCATGAGGCAAGGGCCAGCAATAGTGAAACAAGTAAACGGCTAAGGTGATTAAACCGGTTAGCACTACCCAAGTTTCAGCATGAATGCTGCCCGAAAGTCGAAAGCCGAGGTAACAAAAAGCCGCTGCTCCGGCTGATGGTAAACCAACAGCCGCCAGCAGTCTGAGAAAAGCGAAAAGCACTCACGAGTATAAGTATCTTCGAGGCCATGTTGGTTATCGAGCTTGCCGGAGTTTTAGCCGGCCCTTCTGTAGGGATGTTTTTTGCTGAATTGGGTGCCCGCGTTATTAAGGTTGAACCCCCTTCCGGTGACGTTACCCGCAGTTGGAAGCTGGAGTCGGAATTGCCGGAAGAAGACCGGCCTGCTTATTTCTGCGCCGCGAACTGGGGCAAACAAAGCCTCTCCCTCGATTTGAACCTCAACACTGACCAGTTTTTGCTGCATAAAATGCTGGTAGAAGCCGATATTCTACTCATGAGCTTTAAGTACGGCGACGCCGCTAAGTTTGGGTTGGAAGCTGAATTCCTACACAGCCGATATCCTCAGCTTATTATTGGGGAAATCTCGGGCTATGGCGCCAACGATTCCCGCGTAGGGTATGATGCAATTATTCAGGCTGAAACCGGATTCACCCACCTCAATGGGCTGGAACCTGGAAAGGGACATAAAATGCCAGTTGCTCTGATGGATTTACTTGCTGCCCACCAGCTTAAAGAAGGGTTGCTCTGGGCCATGTATGAAAGAGAAAAATCGAAGAAAGGAAGGATAGTTCGGGTTTCACTCGCCGAAGCTGGGGCTTCATCCCTCGCCAATATGGCCACCAACACCCTCATGGGCGGTCTCAACCCCCAAGCCATGGGATCCGAACACCCTAATATAGTGCCTTATGGAACTCAGTACCGCACTAGCGAAGGAAAATCCATCGTGTTGGCCGTAGGCACCGATAAGCAATTCGCCTTATTGGCACAACACCTCGGCATTAGCACCGAAGGCATAAGCAGCAATGCGGAAAGAGTGAGAAAGCGGGTTGAAGTGAATGCATTACTGGCAAAAAAGATTGCCTTTCACCAGCGTGATGCCTTGCTTGCTGCTCTAGAAACGCTAAAAGTGCCTGCCGGAGCTGTTAGGGAACTGCCGGAAGTGCTGGAGCAGCCCTTCGCCTGGCGGTTAAGACTTGAAAACGAAGGATTCGCAGGGTTGAGAACAGCGGTTTTTGCCGAACAACGCTACCTGCTTTCCCCTCCGAAGCTTAATGAGCACGGCGATTGGCTAAGGGAAGAATGGAGTTAGACTAACGCTATTTGTCTTCGAAACCTAAAGCACCGCTTGGACACATTCTAATCTGCTGGCGAATACGCTCATCCTCAGCCCCTTCTGGCTGAATCCAAGGCTTTTCCTGTGGTTTAAACACTTCCGGAAGTCCAGTAACACCTCTCCAACAGAGGGCAGAATGCGTACACAAATGCGGTTTCCATAGAATGGTTAAGCCCTCTGTTTCGTACTTTTTTGTAATTTCCTTCATCGCATTAAAGTACAAACTCCAATAGATTTTACATCACTTCATGTTGTTAATTGCTTCTTTTTAAAAACGAAGTCCAACATTTATTAAGGGTTGTTGCAAAAAGACAACGCTTAATAGTATCGCATCATGTCACAAATCATCTAACCATCATTGAACATAAATACCCACCAATACTTAGCTTCGCATATCACTTGTTAATGTGAAAACGCTCCTAATAGCACTTTTTTTCTTTCTTGCTGGAACCGCTGCAATTGCTCAAGGTTTGGCGCGGAACATGCCTCAGCCTGATGGTGCAGTGCGAGCTTTGGTTGCTTCGGGGGATACCCTTTTTGTAGGAGGTGACTTCAGGAATTTAAAGCAACCTGGACAAACGGCAGATTATCTCGGTCTTTACGATACAATAAATCGTCGTGTGTTAGCTTCCCGGCCACAGCCTGATGGTTCGGTGTATTCTATTCTTCCGGATGGAAACAACGGACTGTTCATAGCCGGGCAGTTTCGGTCCGTGGGAGATTCTGCTTGCTACTCTGTTGCTTGGCTCGATAGTGCCGGACAAGCACGAAATGGGTTGAGAAACTTCGGAATAGGGGGAAGGGTCAATAGCCTTGCCCGAATTGGAGATACGCTATACATAGCCGGCGATTTCACTCAAGCCGGCAGCAACTTGCTTTATACCGGAGGAAGCCCGGAATTTGATACTTCAGGAAGCCTTATCCGACGATTGCCGAAGCCCAACTTTCCGGCTAAAGCCATCTTATCGGATGGGCAGGGAGGATGGATTATGGCCGGTCCTTTCACTTCGATAGATGGCCAACCGCGCCAAGGGTTAGCTCGAATACGCCCGGATGGAAAACTGCTCGACTCATGGGCACCGGCTATTCAGGGCGAAGCTCGCTCCCTTTTGCTGATCGGCGATACTCTCTTTGTTGGCGGTACTATAGCGGCAATAAATGGTCAAGCGAGAGGAAACCTTGCTGCGCTACGGTTTAGTACTGGCGTGCCAATTGCCTGGGCGCCAGCCTGTAACCGGCCGGTTGAAGCACTGGCAAGTGGAAATAATATGCTCTTCATAGGAGGGAGTTTCACTCAAATCGACAATAGCCAAAAAGGCCGTTTTGCAGTCTTCAACATTCCCAGCCTATTGCCGTCCAACCTCGGCACCTCCTTGGACTCAACAGTTCGCACACTTCAGTTTCACAACGGATTTCTTTACTTAGGTGGAGAGTTTCGTACAGCTGCCGGGCTTCCACGCCGTGGACTTGCCGTTTTTGATCAGACTTTTCTTTTCCCTACAACTGCTAATGCCCAGCTTGATGGATCGGTACGCAGCCTCAGCATTAGCAATCACGGAAAACTACTGATAGGGGGTAATTTCCGCCAAGTCGGAGGGCTTTCCCGGACGAACATCGCCCTTTTAGACGGGCCCATGTTCAATGTTTTGCCTTGGTATGCCACCCTTACCGGAAGAATCGATTGGGTTGCTTTTTGGGGCAATAAGGTTCTTGTTGCTGGAGCGCTCGATACACTTAATGGTGTTCCAGTAAGCTCACAACTGTTAACCTTCGATTCTTTGACCGCTTTGCCCGATAGCAGCCTGCTTCCGGTTGGAGCAGTTCCAACCGCGTTGGCTGTGTCGGGAGCTAAACTGACCTATCAAAGCAGCGCTGATTTTAACGGAGGTGAAGTGGTTAGTCATTTTGCTGCGGTTGATCTGAACTCAGGTCAAATGTTGCCCTGGCTGCCATTAGCAGATTTGCCGGTTAACTGCTTGATTGCCAACAACAGGCGGCTCTTCGCCGGAGGGCGATTTGTTCGCATCAGCATGTTTCTTTCCCGTGGGCTTGCTGAGTTAAATCCCGCCTCGGGTCAGGTAGTTCCCGGTTTGCCAACGCCCAATGGTGAGGTCCGAACCCTTGAATTCATGGATTCTATTCTGCTTGTTGGAGGAAATTTTACCAGTTTAAGCAACAAGCCAAGAGCCCATTTCGCAGCTATTTATTCCGGTTCCAAAAGCCTTATGCCTACCAATTGGGTGTTCGATGCCCCTGTTTCGACATTGCTTTCTCAAACCAATGGCGATTTGTTGCTCGGTGGGAAATTCAACCTTATTAACGGCCAAAACAGAAGAGGGTTAGCCCGAATAAACCTGCTTTCCGGTCAGCTTTCTTCCTTCGGAGTTCCGCTCAGTTTCGGAAGTGAAATCCTGACGTTAGTTGAAGATAGTCAGCGTGTTTATTTCGGTGGCGACTTTCTCTCGCTCAATGGTGCTGTTCGCCCATTTTTAGCTTCGACAAGAAAAAATACTGCTGTTCCAGAGACGGATTTTTTGATGGCATCAGCTACAATTCGATCCTTGGCTTGGGTTAAAAACGCCTTGGCTATTGGAGGCGATGCAACCGGATTAGGAGGAGCGGTGCGTCCCGGAATTGCAGCGTTGTCTATCAGCAGCGGCCAGGTTCTTCCATGGATGCCACAAGCTGAAGAGTGGGTTGGTTATGGCACGAATGGCCTCAATAGGCGGGTAGAAACGCTCCTTCTCAACGGAAATCGCTTGTTGGCAGGAGGAAATTTCAGTACTTCAGCGCCTGCAAATGCCCAACACTTTACAGCCTTCGACCGCAATACCGGCCAAATCTCGACAGCTTTACCACAGTTTAGTTCTGAAGTGCGCGGATTTGCGCTCCACAACAATTTATTGTGGGTTGTAGGAAGTTTCAATTCACTGAATTTTCAGGGAAATGCCATAAGTAGGAGTGGAATTGCTGCTTTGAATCCCGCTAACCTCTCCCCCAATAACTGGACTCCCTCCGGTTTTCCGGTTCAGCTTCAATCCGTAAAAGGGTTGAATGCGTCGGAGATTATAGTTGCAGGAAGTACCGTTGGCGCCTACAATACGACCAATGGAAATTATCGCTCCTATGGATTCTTAGGCGGACAGGGAAGGGCGGTAGAAGTTAGTGGTGCTGCGGTAATAGCAGGAGGGCTGTTCACCGGAGCTAGCAGATTTGGACTTCAACTTAAATTAGCACCTAACCAGCAAAACATTAATGCAATGGATGTTGGAGTGCCGTTTAGTTTAAACCCGGCAGCAGAAGGTGTTTATGCACTCGAACTTGGCAACGGATTTTTATATGCCGGCGGCCTGTTTCAGCAAGTAAATGGGCAGGTTCAGCAAAATATAGGGGCGTTCAATTTGTCGAATGGTAATGCCATTGCCTTTAATCCTTCACCTGATTCTTCCGTGCTCAGCTTGTTGTTTCATCAAAACACCCTCTTTTGTGGAGGCCGTTTCAGTAAAATGTTTGGACAAGATGCTGTAAGGCTTGCCGCGATTAGGCCTGCATTTCCTCTGAGTATTCCGGAAAATACTAATCCGGAAGCCACCATAAAGTGCTGGCCAAACCCCGCCGTCGATCAACTATTTTGGAATTTGCCTTCTGAAGCCGAACCTGGTACTACAGTTCAACTCTTCGACCTTCAGGGAAGGAAGCTGCTTCAAACTTACCTTCATGAAAAACATCTTTCGCTTTATTCACTTAAGCCCGGCTTCTACCTAATTCAGTTTAATACTCCTTCTCCGCAAATCATGAAAGTGTTGGTAAATGCCTACTGATTATCGATGATGAGATTGCACGGTAATGGAGTTATTCTCTAACTTCTTCGACTTCCAGCAACCAATGACGCAAAATGGTCTCCACCTGTTTGCGACCGGAGGTGTTTCTGAGGTTAGCGGTTTGCCATTCTGTGCTTGGTTTAATGCGCTGGTTAGCATTAAGTCGAATGCTAAGGGGCAATGACTGAGGTTGCTTCCAACGGTATTGAAGCACATTCTCTTGGTTTTTATTTTTCCACCTGACTTGCAAAACCGGGAGTTCAACCTTGTTGAGATAGCTATTCCAAACTACATCGTTGGATTTGCCTGAAACTTGATTAGCAAGTAATAATAAATCCCGAGAACTCACCGGCTTGTATCGAAACTGTTTTTGAATCGCTTTCAACCAGTTCATGAATTTGCTTTGTACAGGAGCTGAAGTAACTCCTGGCGCCCAGTCGTCCCACCACATTCGCAGAGTGTGAAGCATCCAAGCTCCCTTGAAGTAGATGTCCACATCGTGTTGGTTGAAATAAACTGCCTCCGGACCTATTAAAGGCTGCTTAAGTTCGAATCGCTTACGCTGACTCTCTAAATAAGGAAGGATAGCAGAATCTCCTTGTTGCAACTCCAGCAGAAGCGTTTCGCCATAAGTTGTGAAGCTTTCCTGAATCCAATCGTGTGCTCGGTCTGAGGCAGTAACGGCATTTCCGAACCACTCATGCCCGCTTTCATGCACGAGAATAAAGTCGAACCCAAAGGCATTGTGAATAAAACGATTTCCATACGCAATAGCGCTTTGGTGTTCCATCCCCCAATAAGGGCTTTCAACCAATTTATAGCCATCTTTCCAGCCATGAAACGGGCCAAATAGTTTTTCGTACCCTTCCATCATGTTGGCAGCCTCGCGGAGAAGTTGCTTTGCTCCCCAAGCGTGATAGTCGAGTGCGAAGAACCTTAAGGTATCGGAAGGATTTATTTGATACGCCAGCTTGTGTTCCTGAAGTTGCCCCGCGTAATACGTGATGTTGTATAAGTTGATGGGCGACTGTACCTGATAATGAAATTCATGATAACCATCGGGAAGCAGGCGGTAGTTTTTTAATGAGCCATTGCTCACTAAAGGAATCCCGGTAGGAAGGCTGAAAATCAGGTCAACACTGTCGGGCTCGTCAATAGGTAAATCTTTACACGGCCACCACAGACTGGCGCCTTCGCCTTGACATGCTACGCCCCAAAATGGACGGCCTAAGGAATCGGAGTTCCAGATGAGCCCTCCATTCCAAGGAGGTCTTTTCGCAATTACCGGTTTGCCCCGATATCGGATACTCACCTCTAACTCAGAATCTTTTTCTAAAGGAGTGTTGAAGTAAAGCATAATGAACCTTCCCCTGCGCTCATATCGGTGAGATTGAGAAGCATTTACTTCAACTACTTGAAGGCTTTCATGAAGGTCTAATCGCAGGCTGTCGGCGTTGCTGAGGAGGATAAACGCCATGTCCACGGTTCCTGTAAGGCTTTTGTTTAAGCTATCCAATCGTATGTTAAGCCGATAGTAATGAGCATCGAAAGGGGCACGGTCGGAGCCATTGAATCCGCGAAGGCTATCGGTGTTGGTGGTGAAAAAACCGGCAATGGCCGTATTAACAACGGTGGAAAGTGCGAGCAGCAAGCCCCAACGTTTCATCACCATAGATTTAGCATATCATTCATACGGAAAATCCCCTGTTTCCCTTGCAGCCATTCTGCCGCCTTCACTGCGCCTGAGGCAAATCCTTCCCGGCTAAAGGCCACATGCTCAAGCCGTATTTCGTCGATATCAGAGCCGAAAACCAAGGCATGCGTTCCCGGCACTTCATCTATGCGGTTTGCTTCTATTCCTATTACTGGTGCTGCAGTTGCCTGATTGAGCGCCCATTGTCTAAACTGTGGAAGCTCCGACATCACCATTTCTGCGGTGGTTATCGCAGTTCCGGAAGGAGCATCTTTTTTATGAACATGATGCGTCTCGGATATTCTGGGTATATAATCGGGGTGAGCCTGGAACATGGCGCTAAGTTGCTTTGACATGGCAAAGAAAAGGTTGACCCCAATAGAAAAGTTGGTTTCGTAAAACAATGCACCATGGTTGGTAAACACAGCTTCGCTAACCTCTGGCAGTTGGTGGTGCCAACCTGTTGTGCCGCTTACTACAGGAATGCCGGCCTCGAAGCAGGATAGTATGTTTTTTACCGCTGCATCCGGTTGGGTAAACTCAATTACTACATCGGCTTGTTGGTTTAAGGAAGCCTGAAATGCGTGATAGCTATCGACTGCTGCAACAATTTCATGGCCTCTTGCTAATGCAGCAGCTTCTATGGCTTTTCCCATTTTTCCGTACCCGGCAAGGATGATTTTCATGGTTTAAAGATAAGGCCGACATTGGCGAGTAAATGATGGATGTAACAATTCCGGATTTAGGAAACTATTCCCGATGCTAACTGTTTTGAGTTCTACGCTAATGCTATTACCCAAACTGTTTACCGGCTTATTATTGAGTTTAACGCTGGTCTCGTGTAACCGATTTTTTATCCCTTCTGATGAGGTTATAGAAGTTGATTATCGTGCTAAAGGCATTGTCATGAAAACCGATACGGTTTGGTGGGATGGAAAGCCGGTTTTTTATGTAAGTACTGGAAATACAACTAAACCGCTGCTGATTTTACTCCATGGGGCTCCTGGCAGTTGGCACCTGAATAGAAAGCTTCTTAAAGACAGTATTTTAAGAGCGCACTTTCATCTTATTGCAATCGACAGACCCGGCTATGGGCGTTCAGATTGCGGGCAGGCAGTCACTAGCATTAAGAAACAAGCAGAAGCTATTGTGGCGGTTATAAATCGTTTAGGAAATCCTGCCGTTTTCCTGATGGGTCGTTCCTACGGATGCCCGGTAGCTGCTGCGGTGGCCATGTCAAACCCAGCCTTAGTGAAAGGATTGGTGTTGGTTTCGCCTGCTGTTGACCCTGATTTGGAAAAATTCTGGTGGTTTTCGCCACTTGGGAAATGGGAGCTAGCCCGTAGGTTGCAGCCTCTGGCTGTTAACTCAGCTACCGATGAAAAATATGGCCATGTACAAGCCTTGCGTGAGATAGCAGGTGGGTGGTCGCGTTTGAGTTGCCCTGTTGTTGCCTTTGTTGGGTTAGAAGACTGGATTGTAAAGCCTGAAAATGCTTCCTTTCTCGAGAAACAGGTTCCAAAATCTCTGTTAGAATTAAACCTAATGCCTGGGTATGATCATTTTATCGCAGACAAAAACCCTATTCTTATCCGTAATACCTTGTTGAGAATAGCCGGATATGCGACTCTTGTTAATCATGATTCTTTGCGGTTTCGGAAGTAATACGACGAAGCATATAAGTATTGAGGTTGTCCCGAATTGTTTAGAAATAGTGGGATGCTGTTGGTGACTTACTTTCATGAGTTGCCAAGAGGAAATCATCGTTGAGGGCTTATGAATACAATACTGGAAGTATGTGCTTAGATAGCAACATTTAACGTCCTCATTCTTAGCGCCTTTCTAAATCGTTTTGTCATAAAATTGTGATAAGAAATTAAAAGTATCTTGATACTGAAACCCTTCTTAATTCTAAATTGTCTTATCATCGATTTAAGTTTATTTTAGGCGTTTACTAACTGTTTTTAAAAGAATGAATAAAAAAGTACTCCTTTGGGCCATAGCGCTGCTTACCGCAGGTGGCAGTTGGGCTCAGTCCACCCGCACGGTGGACCGTAACCACAAACTGATTATGAACAAAAAAGACCGAGTTCACGATCAGTCTGTACGTACTCAGGCATCTGCCCGCACTCAAGCCGGACAAACCATCTGGACTAACGATTTTTCGCAAGCCAATACTTGGACATTGACTACCAGTGTAACAGGTGTCGGAGCTAACAACAACTGGGTAATTGGAACTGCTGGCCCTGCCGGAGGTTTCGCGATTCCTGTTATTAATTCTGCTACCCGTGCAAACGGTTTCGCATTGTTCGATTCAGACCTTCTTTGCTCAGGTAATCAGATTGCAAACCTGACAACTTCTACCAACATTAACCTTACTGGACAACCAGGAGTAGTGTTGGAGTTTCAGCAACAGTATCGCCGCTTTACCGATTCAACGTTTGTGTTGGTATCCAACGATGGTGGCACCACTTGGACTCGTTTCGAAGTTAACCGCGCTCTTGCTAACAACGATTTTTGTAACGGAAATCCCGAAACTGTACAACTTGATATTTCTTCAGTAGCCGGAAATCAATCTCAAGTTAGAGTTCGCTTCCAGTTTTTCAGTCCTAATTCACTTGGAGCACAAGCCGGTTGCGCGTATGCTTGGATGGTTGATGACGTAAGAATTTTTGCTAAGCCTGCCAACGACTTGAAATTGACTGATATGTCCGTTATTCAAGGACCATTGGATACGGTAATTGCCGGAAACTATTTTCAAGCATTAACTCCAGCTTTCCACTTCCGCCCACATACTTTCTCCGGTCAAGTATTAAATTTCGGAAGTACTCCTCAGCCAAACTCCCGTTTGGTTGGAACGATTACCAAAGGTTCAGGCAATGTTTATAATAACACCTTCAACTTTGGAACGGCTCGCCCAAACCTCGATACTTTTCTTCATGTAGGAAGTCCGGTGTTCAATCCAACACCATTAGATACCGGTATTTACCTCTACACCCTCAATGTTACATCAGATTCAACAGATGCAAATCAAGCGGATAACACCCGCGAAGTTAGAGGAGTAGTTACCCACTTCGATAGACGAGTTCTTTCTAACGCCTATTTGCCACCTTTCAACGCACTCATTACTAGTTCTACAACCATTGGGACTAACAGCTTTGGAACCGATGCACAGGACGGTTTCCGCGTTGCTAACTTCTTTACGGTAACAAATGTGGATACTGCTCGCGCTGTAATCGTAAGACTTGCAGCAGGAACAGTACCTGGTGGCGATGTAATTGTTTCAATTCGCGATACTACCGGACTATTTGCCAATTTCAACGGAACGCTAACAAGTCCAACCAGTCTTCCAATAATAGTACAGAGTGATAATTACACCATCACCACTGCGGATACTACTTCTAGGTTAATAACTGTACCTATTCCAGATGTTCTCTTAACGTTAGTAAATCAGACTGCTGCTAAGGTGTTGTCTCCAAATAAAGGATACTTCGTTTCAGTTGAAATGTTCTCTAATGCAGATGCAAATCGCATTCGTATTCTCGACGATCAAACCGTAACTAACCCTAGCTGGTCGTCATTGATTTTCATTCCTGCAACAGCTACCGATCCTGCACGTTGGTTTACCAATGGAAACAACTTTGGAATTGGGGTTCAATTCAGTAGGACAACTATTGATGCCTCTGAACTTAAAACCAACAGTTATAAATTATTCCCGAATCCAGCAAGTGATCAGGCCAGCCTAACCTACAGCCTTACTCAAGCTTCTGACGTTCAGCTTCGCATTCTTGATCTTACTGGTCGAGTTATCGAAACTCAACAATTGGGACGTCAGTCTGCTGGCGATTTCCTTCATGATTTGAACATTGCAGGAATACGCAGTGGAATTTACATGGTAGAACTTCAAGCAGGAGCTGCCCGCGAGGTTAGCCGCTTGGTAATTGCCCGATAAATCGTTTTTAAACGAATCCTTCAAAGCCTGTGTCCTCCGACACGGGCTTTGTTGTTTATATTTGGCTGATGTTGTTGCTTTATACGCCGGAATGGGTAACTCAACTGGTGGACGCGTATAGCGACCGAAAAGCGGTCTCGCCGGAATCATTGGCTCATTTAAAGGCCAGATTACAACCCTTTTTCAATCCTGAAAATCCCGACATCAGCATTGTCTTGATTGCGTATAACGAAGAGCGGTTGCTCACCCGAACCCTCGCCAGTATTGCTAATCAACGAATGGAGGTTTCGGCTGAACTTATCTTGGTCAATAATAATAGCACCGACGATACCAGTGCGATACTTAACCAACTTGGTGTAAGAGAGGTGAAAGAAACTATTCCAGGACCTGGCGCAGCACGGCAAGCCGGTTTAACGGCAGCTCGCGCTCCTTTTGTCTTGTTTGGCGATGCCGATACCCTTTATCCCGAAACTTGGGCGCAAGAACATTATTCAAGGCTTCAGTTGCAGGGGGTAGTAGTAAGTTATGGGCGGTATTCTTTTGTGCCTGACGAAGGAAAAAGCCGGTTTAAGTTGGCATTCTGGGAATGGATTAAAGACCTCGGCTACGATTTTAAGAACTTAAGCCGTCCCGAAATGTGTGTGTTTGGTTGCAGTTTCGCTGTTGTAAGGCTTATGGCCATTCAAGAAGGCTTCAACCTGAGCTTGCGCAGAGGAGAAGATGGCTATATGGCGTTCAAAATGAAGGCGTATGGCAAGCTGAAAATGTTGAGAACCAGCAGCAGCCGTGCCTTTACCGACGTTGAAGGAATGCAAATCAACGATCAAAGTCTATTCTTACTGGCTTGGAAACGCATTTTCAGAGAACTTAAGCGAGTATGGATTTATTTCGGCAAAGAAAAAGGCGACTATAGGCATACCGATGAAAGCCTGATGAAGCCGAATTCAAAAAATAACCTCCATTAATTAAATATCCATTAGCATGTATCAAACCTTGCTTTACGAAACGGATGGCCCGGTAGCCATCATCACCATTAACCGGCCAGATAAGATGAACGCCTTAAACCGACAGGTTTTGGCGGAGATTGACCAAGCCGTAAACACAGCATTGGCCGACAACACTATTACGGGAATCATCCTTACAGGAACAGGAACAAAAGCATTTGCAGCCGGTGCCGACATCGCAGAATTTGCTGAATTCACTGTGGAGCAAGGAAAAGAGCTTTCCGCAGTCGGGCATGGCATCTTCAACCGGATAGCCGGTGCTTCCAAGCCTATAATTGCCGCTGTTAACGGCTTTTCCCTCGGAGGAGGGTGCGAACTGGCCATGGCTTGCCATTTTAGAGTTGCAAGTGAAAATGCCCGATTTGGGCAGCCGGAAGTAAACCTCGGTTTAGTCCCAGGCTATGGTGGTACACAGCGTCTTGTTGAACTTGTAGGTAAAGGACGCGCAATAGAACTTTTAATCACTGCCGACATGGTTAAAGCCGATGAAGCCTACCGCATAGGTTTAGTTAACCATGTTGTTTCTCTCGAAGAATTATTGCCTAAATGCAAAGACATTATCCTGAAAATTGCAGGAAAAGGCCCCAAAGCAGTAGGGCAGTGTATCCGATTAGCGCAAATGGCTACCAGCCAGCAAGACGGTTATTCCGACGAAATCGACACCTTCGGTTCTTTGTTTCAATCCCCTGAATTCACAGAAGGCACTCAAGCCTTCCTTCAAAAACGTAACCCTCAATTCGAACGATGAAAAATATCCTTTCGCTCCTAATTGCACTTTCCTTGAGCCTTAGCATTCAGGCTCAAAAAACTTCTTCCAAATCAAAAAGTAAAAGTAAAAAGCCGAAATCTACGGCTACTACTACTACAACAAAACCGACTACAAAACCCACAACAAACACCCCGGCTATCACCAATACTACTTCCTCAAAAGGGGGAAGCAGCATGAGCCAGGATATGGTTTCCAGCGGTTTGAAAGAATTGCTTATTCTAGGTGGCCAAAACGCCGCTGGATTTTTATCCAGCGACCAAGGGTTCACTGGAAATCCTCGTGTAGCCATTCCATACCCAGCAGAAGCCGCACCACTGGCGGCACAATTGAATACCATGGGTGCTGGCCAGTTGGTTTCCGACTTCAATAATGCCATGAACCGTGCAGCATCTACTGCTGTTACTGCGGCTGTTCCGGTTTTGGCAGAGGCAGTTACGAAAATGACCCTCGCAGATGCTTTGAGCATTTACAAAACCGATGGTGCCGGTGCTACCAATTACCTGAGAACTCAGTCTGGAAAACAGTTGCAATTGGCATTTCAGCCAGTTGTTGCCCATCACCTCGACTCAACCGGTGTCTCCAAAATCTGGGGTCGAATGGGGGATATCTATAACAAAGTGCCTTTCGTGAAACCTGTCAATGCTAACTTGACCGATTATGTGACCAAGGAAATGACCGAACGCTTTTTTAATCGGTTGGCAGAAGAAGAGCTGAAACTTCGCCAGAACCCAGGAGACCAGGCCTCTAAGCTGTTACAAGGGCTTCTCCAACTCAAATAAGCGAATCCATGTCGTCCTCGTCTTCTAACCAGTCTAAACTCTATACCCTAGCAGTAGTTTTCTTCTTCTGGGGTTTTGTAGCAGCTTCCAATGGAATTTTTATCCCCTTTTGTAAAAGCCATTTTTCGCTATCGCAGTTTCAAAGCCAGTTAATAGATTTTACCTTTTATGGAGGATATTTCATTGGCTCTATTCTGCTTTTTGTTTTCAGCAGCATAGCAAAAGTGGATATCCTCAACCGGATCGGATATAAAAAAGGCATCATTTACGGGTTGTTGATTTCGATTCTTGGCGCTCTGGCAATAATTCCTAGCGTTCAGGCTGGCTCCTTTAATCTGATTTTAGC
Organism: Chitinophaga pinensis; assembly: GCA_943373175.1. GTDB lineage: Bacteria > Bacteroidota > Bacteroidia > UBA7662 > JAIXUI01 > JAIXUI01. Next base: position 24,264 of record CALSBM010000036.1, read on the forward strand.
TTCTTTCTTTCTTATAGCATTAGGCTTTAGCCTTCAGCAAACGGCTGCTCAACCCTTTGTGGTTGCACTCGGTCCGGTTGAAACAGCTTCGCACCGCCTCAACTTTGCGGGAGGTGTTAATTCTCTTGGCACTACCCTTGGCCCTCTGATTGTGAGCTATGTGTTGTTTGGCTCAGTAACCAACGCGGGCGAGGCTTCGCTTGGCAGTATCAACACCCTTTACCTCATCTTGGCTGGAGTGTTTGGGGCTGTAGCCCTGTTTTTTGCAGCATCTAAGTTGCCGGATGTTACCAGCAACGAGGCATTTGAAAAAGTGGGTGCTGCGCTGAAATACCCTCAGCTTTGGCTGGGAATGATTGCTATTTTCATGTATGTGGGAGTAGAAGTTACTATTCAGAGTAATCTGGGTGCATTGCTTAAACTTCCCGATTTCGGTGCCATGGACGAACGCCATATTTCCGGCTTTATCTCACTTTACTGGGGGAGCTTGATGATTGGACGCTGGACAGGTGCCGTTTCTGCATTCAATCTGGCTAAAGGAACCAAAAAGTTGCTTACGGTAATAGTGCCATTCCTTGCATTCGGAGTAATTCTTTTTGTGAACTCACTTGGAGGAAACGACATAACCGAACTTCTCCCTTATGCCGGTTGCATCGCTGTGCTGGTAGTTGGATTCCTGCTTGGGCAGGAACGCCCGGCTACATCACTCTTCATTTTCGGATTGATTGGATTTGTTGCTATGCTCATTGGCTTGAAAAGTACCGGAACAATTGCATTGTATGCATTCCTAAGTGGAGGACTTGCATGCTCCATCATGTGGCCCAGTATATTCTCTCTCGCCGTAGCCGGATTGGGCAAGTACACCAGCCAAGGTTCTTCTTTCTTGATTATGATGATTCTTGGAGGAGCAATTATTCCTCCTTTTCAAGGTAAACTTGCAGACACCCCTTCTATTGGCATTCATGCTTCCTATATGATAACACTCGTCTGTTTCGGATACATCACATTTTACGCCCTGCGCTTACGCAAGGTGTTGAAAAGTCAAGGAATTAATGTGGACGAAGTAGCCGCAGAAGGCGGACATTGAGGCAAGAATTTTTCCGAACCAAATCAAAAATCCGATTGTATTGTTTTTAAAGAACCTTAACTATATGGCACACGAACTCCCCAAACTCGCTTACGATTACGCAGCTCTTGAACCTTGGATTGATGCTGCTACGATGGAAATCCATTACAGCAAACACCATCAAGCCTATATTACAAACCTCAACAACGCAATTGCAGGCACAGAACTCGAAAACAAGTCGTTAGAAGACATGTTTAAAGTGATGTCAACTCTGCCGGTTGCGGTACGCAACAATGGTGGAGGGCATTGGAATCACACCTTTTTCTGGGCTACTATGGCGCCTAATGCGGGTGGAAATCCATCTGGACAGTTAGCTTCTGCGATTGAAACCAGTTTTTCTTCACTTGATAAGATGAAAGAAGAGTTTACTAAAGCAGCACTTACCCGCTTTGGTTCCGGCTGGGCTTGGCTTTGTGCCAAAGACGGCAAACTCGAAATCTGCTCAACGCCTAATCAGGACAATCCGCTGATGGACCTTTCAGCCTGCGGAACTCCTTTATTAGGGCTTGATGTATGGGAACATGCCTATTACCTCAAGTATCAGAACCGTCGTCCAGAGTATGTGAATGCTTTCTGGAATGTGGTAAACTGGGATGCAGTTGCCGCTCGTCTTAAATAATGCTAACCATTAAATTCTCAAAGGCCGTATTCGTACGGCCTTTGTTGTTTCTGATGCTTGGGGTAGGATTTATGAAGGCCGAAGCTCAGTCTCAACCTGTTCAATACGATGTACGGTTCTTTATCAGAAACATGGGCATTTCAGTTGAAGGAACACTGAATCAGGTTGAAGGAGAATTCAACTTTGATCCGACCGATCCAGAGAAATCAGCGATTCAACTTCAGTTTGCTTTAAGCGGACTTAGCACCGGAAACCGGTTAAGGGATCGGCATCTTCGTTCTTCCGATTATTTTGATGCAGCTCAATGGCCGAACATAGTGTTTAGTAGTGACTCTGTGGTAGCTAAAGGGTCAGAACAATGGGTTTTGCACGGGCAACTTCGCATTAAAGGTGTAAAACGTAAACTAAGCCTTCCGTTTGAATTGAAAAAACGGCCATTAGGTGGATTTGAGGCAGTAGGATTAACCACGCTCAATAGAAGGGAATATGGAGTAGGAGGGAAGAGCTTTATTTTGTCGGATGAAGTGAGGGTGAAAATTTTGGTACTAGTGCCTTGATATTATTTCCACAGTTCCGAATTCGGTTTGATGCGGTTCTTCTCTTCTTCATCCACCATCCATATTGCATCAAGCGTTAGCATAGAATCTAATGAAATCCCCTTTTTTTCTGCTTTTTCCATGATATGAGACAGCCACTTTTCATCTCTTTTAATTCGCTTTTTTACAAGATCAATTTCCCTGTGAATGTTATAGCGATAATTAGTTTTTATAACCTGATTGGGAAATTGAATAACATAAAGAGAGTCGATAGGGTTTCTCCAGTTGTTTAACCAATTAATGCGAGCGTCTTCCCCGGGTTTTTGCCAGAATTCCGAATACTGGAATGGGCAGTTTCCGGAATACCCGTTGAGGGATTTTAAGCCATAAGCCTGGGCCAGCAACATAGCGTCCAACTGAATATAAGATACAGGCTCCTGAACGTCTTTTGGTTCGTAGCTAACTACGGCACCGCGAGGAATGCTACTGAAGGCAGTGTTAAGCCTTTGCAGGCGGTATTCGGATGTTGACACTTCCGTTCGGTGAATGTAAGAGGGAAAGTGAAAATTGTCTAATCCTAACAACACAATCCCTATTACAAAAAGCCAATTCGTATTAGCAGTAAAACGAGTGGCCAACTTCAAGTAAACCATGCCTACCGCTAAGCCCCAGAACAGTAATTCTACATTAATAATTCTGGTTAACGCGTACATTGAACTAAATCCGGGAATGTAGTATAAGGAATAGTAGGCTGAAAATCCTTGCACCTTAAAAAAGAGAATAAAAAGAAAAATGCCTGTAAGCACCAACAAAGCTTTAGGCTCAAATAATTCTTTTCTACGTCGAATAAACAACTCATAGAGCATTAGCATGACCACACCAAGCAACGAACTAATCGTTATTAAACCGGGAAATAGCTGATGATCCCAAGAATCCTTAAAACTTGAAGACACATGACAAAGGAATTTCCATAAAAGACTGGCATGTGAACTCAGAAAATACGACCGCCAGTTTGGAAGCCTAACAAGCAGACTTTGATAATGGGAGTCGTTGGGAAGCCAAGACCTATGGACATAATGCTGCATGAGGTACCACAATAGCAATAAATTAATCCCTATTGAAGCAACTATCTGAAGCCACCATAAGACTCCCTTGTTTTTTAATATTCCGGTGAAAAAATGGGTGATGAAGCTGGTTAAATAAAACAGTGCTAAGGCTACTGAAAGCATAAAACCAAGATAAATACCGCAGTAAAACTGCCAGATTAGAAAGAGCAACGATGCCATGAAATAACCGGGATGCCGATTTAAATGAAACCGATAAGCAGCCCAAAAAGCTAATGGAATCGCAAACCTTGGAAATGTTTGTGCATGTGTGAGCTGAGAAACCAACGCTCCTGAAAAAGAAAAAACCGATGCTGCAATTACTGCTGCATCGGTACGCTTAAAAGTTGATTGAAAAAATAGCAAAGAACAGCAATAATTGAGAAGCGTTACTAAAACAAACCAACCCTGAAAAGCACGAATAGGAGACCAGTCCAGAAATCTGAAAATGAAATAACCGGGAGAAGAGCCCAATAAATTATCTGAGTATGCCATAACATTCAGTTCAGGATACATAATCTGAACATCCCAGTAACTTTTCAGCTCCCCAAAAAAGTACTGATAGTTGTGCTCTAGGAAATAAAGATTCAAACGGGCGTCCCCCAAATCTCCTGGAAAATAAGTTGCATTGAATCCCAGGACTGGAAGGAGGTAGCAGCATATCCCTGCGAAACAGCCAAGCAATGCCATCCAATGGTTGGGTATTATTTTCTTTGGCGAAGACGCGTTCAGTAACATTGAAATACTAAATTAAATTGAAGTCTTTTATTAATTAGCTTATTCATTCTTTAACTATTTTTTGAGTATGAAAATAAACTTTCGTAAAATGGCTTTGCACACTTTGTGTTTGCAATGCAGAAGTTGAAACAATTAACACTAAGGGTTAAAAAAGCTTCCAACCAAGCTTCTTTTATATTGGAATAAATCCCTTTTGATATTAATACAAGTTCATTTTTTTATTTAGTAATTATCCAGAATTCATGTTGATAAAAGCTTTTTCAGTAATTACGGATACATTAAAAACATCTTCCTTAATTTAAGATACACTTCTCTTAAACGAAAAAAAAGCGCGAAGCAGCGATTCGTCATTGCTTCGCGCCAGAAACGAAATATGTTCTCAGAAAAACTATCGCCCTTTAAACTCAGGCTTCCTCTTTTCGTTAAAAGCCTTCACCCCTTCCTTATAATCCTCCGAGCTTCCGGCAATCTGTTGACACATCGCTTCATAGTCGAGCATCGTGTCGAGGTCCGAGTGGAACGACTTATTCAGCATCTTCTTCATAAAGCCGATTGCCTTCGTTGGCGCCAGTTCGTAGTACTTCACATACTCTGCAACCACGGCATCAAGCTGATCGTCGGCAACACAGCGGTTAATCAAGCCCCATTCTGCCGCCTGAGCAGCCGAAATACGACTCGCCATAGTGCTCATTTCGAACGCACGCGCCGAGCCAACTAACCGGGGAAGAAAGTACGACGAGCCCGAATCGAGGACTAAGCCAACATTCACAAACACCTCGATCAACTTCACCGATTCTGCCGCCACCGTAATATCACATGCCAAAGCCAGTGAGCAGCCCGCACCGGCAGCAACACCGTTGATCCTGCCAATAATAGGTTTAGGCAGCGCACGCATAGCACGGATAATCGGATTGTAACGCTTGTGCAACGATTCCTCCAAACTGCGCTTCTCCGCACCCGCAATGGCCTTTAAATCCTGGCCAGAGCAAAACGCTTTGCCAGCACCGGTGAGCACCACCACCCGCACCTCGTCGTTTTTTGCCACCTGCTTCAATGCTTCCTGTAGCGCATAACTCTGGCTATCGTCGAAGGCATTGAACACACCGGGACGGTTTAACGTAATCGTGGCGCAGCCACCTTCAATCTGTAGCAGTACAGCATCGTTCATGGTCATCTGATTTTGCATCGAATTTCGGCCATTCTCCCCGTTTCTCCATCCTTAAAGCAACAAAACAGTTAACCGCAAGGCTATTGAAGATAAAATTTAACGAAAATGCACTTGCGCAAAAGGGCATCTTCCACCTCGTGATGCTTGTAGGAGTAGGGACAGCTTGCAGTTGCATTCTACCAGAAACACAAAGAACACAACGGCATTAGAAAACTTTGAATCCCTTGAAACACCCAGTAGAAACTCAAACAAAGCTCATTTAACCCCTAAACACCTAAACACAACCAACAAAAACAAAAGAAATAGAATCCTATGTGAAGCTTCTTTGAGCCCATTGTGAAACCCCTTGTGCCCCTTGTGACAATCAGTAGAAACTCAAACAAAGCTCACCTCACCCCTAACACCACCAACAAAAACAAAAGCCATTGTAAAACCCCTTGTGCCCTTTGTGACAATCAGTAGAAACTCAAACAAAGCTCACCTCACCCCTAACACCACCAACAAAAAGCCCTTTGTGAAACCCCTTGTGCCCCTTGTGACAATCAGTAGAAACTCAAACAAAGCTCATCTAAACATTAAACACAACCAACGAAAACAAAATCCTTTGTGAAACCCCTTGTGCCCTTTGTGACAATCAGTAGCACGCCTCAATAAAGCTCATCTAACCATTAAACACAGCAAAAAGAACCCCTTTGTGAAACCCCTTGTGCCCTTTGTGACAATCAGTAGAAACTCAAACAAAGCTCACCTCACCCCTAACACCACCAACAAAAAGCCCTTTGTGAAACCCCTTGTGCCCCTTGTGACAATCAGTAG